>JADMJS010000184.1 GCA_018780435.1 Myxococcales bacterium | reverse complement strand
AGAGGATGGTGCGCGTCTTCTCGAGGGCGTCGAAGAGGGGGTTCTGGGACGGAGACGTTTCGGTGCTTTCAGCCATGCGCGGGACTCTAACGCACGCCACGAGGCCCTGCCAGCCCGGCGCGAATTTCAACCCGCCGAATCCCCGAGAGGTCCCCGCCACCTCTCCATGGATTCATGGCTACCCAAGCCAGGCCAACCCGACGACCCACACCCCCTTGGGAATTGCGCAGCAGGCGTGTAGAAGATGGCCATGTCACACCGGCGCCCGCTCACGCTGTCACTCGCTCTGACCCTCGTCCCAACGGCGCTCGGGTGCCACGAAGACGATCCCGGCCGACCCGACATCCTCGTCGCGCAGGTCGACACGGCCGACCTCGACACGACCGACCTCGACACGGCCGACCTCGACACGACCGACCTCGACATGGGCGTGCTCGATACGGCAGGGCCCGATGCGAGCGACACCGACATCACCGCGCCCGACACGACGTCGCTGCCCATGACGCTCCTCTCGGCTGGCTCCGCGACGCTTGAGCTCTCGCCGGGCGGCGAGACGCTCACCTTGCTCCGAGACGGCACGCGACAGCTCACCCTGAACGCCTCCGACCTGAGCGTTGGGACCGTGCCGGCGCTGGACGCGATCGCCAACTACGATCCGACCTACTTCGAGCCCGGCGTCGAGCTCGCCGCCCTCTACAGCCCGCCCGAGGGACTCGCGTGGGCCAGCGCCACCCTCTTCACACCGGCACCAACAGCGCGGCCCGGGGAGTCCGTGGACATCGGGCTCGACTTCGATGGCCGTGCCGCCACCCTCACCGTCGAGGTGAAAGGCCCCGGTCGCATCGCGTGCAAGCTGTCCGTCTCGGAGGGCGCCCCGGTGGCCTTCGTACGGCTCGGCGTTCGGGGTGACGCCAGCGAAGGGTGGTACGGGATGGGGGAGGTGCTCGACAGCCCCGACCACCGCGGCAAGATCCGACCTCTTCAGATCCTGCTCTCCGAGAAGCTCGACTCCGGCTACAACGAAGTCCACGTCCCGGTCCCCCTGGCCATCGGTACGACGGGCTGGGGCCTCTTCGTCGAGTCCTACCGGCCCGGCGTCTTCGCGTTCGGCACCCACGCGCCCGACCTCGTCCGCGCCACCTTCGGCCTCGGCGGCGCCTGGCAGGAGGGGCTCACCTTCCACCTCTACTCGGCGGACCACGCCCTCGACATCACCCGCCACTACTACGAGACCACCGGCTTCCCGAAGCTCCCGGCCCCGTGGGCGCTTGGGCCGTGGCTCTGGCGAGACGAAGTCGCGGGCGAAGCCCAGGTGCGCGACGACTTGGACACCATTCGGGAGCTGGACCTCGCCGCCTCCGGCTACTGGATCGACCGCCCCTACGCGAGCGCCGTCAACAGCTTCGACTTTGACCCGGACAAGTACGACGACCCGGCCGCCATGATCGCCCGCGCCCACGCCCTCGGCATGCGCATGGCTGTCTGGCACACGCCCTACCTCGACCCTGACGACGACGCGACCGCAGCGGAGCATCTGGACGCCAAGAGCAAGGGCTACTTCCCACCGGTCATTGGGGCGCAGACGCCGGACTGGGGCGCGACCCTCGACTTCACGAACCCGGACGCCGTGGCCTACTGGCGCGGCCGGCTCGCGGCCTACACCGACCTCGGCATCGAAGGCTACAAGCTCGACTACGGTGAAGAAGTGCTGATGGGCGCCTTCGGCATCCGGTCGCCGTGGACCTTCGCCGACGGCGCCGACGAGCTCACCATGCACCGGCGCGCGCAGATCCTCTACCACGAGGTCTATGCCGCCACCCTGCCACCGGACGGCGGCTTCATGCTCGTCCGCGCCGGCGGCTACGGCGACCAGATCCACGGCCCCATCGTCTGGCCCGGCGACATCGACGCCTCCCTCACCCTCCACGGCGAGACGGTCACAACACCCGGGGGCGACACCTACGGTTCGGTCGGCGGCCTGCCCGCGGCGGTCGTGGCCGGCTCCTCGCTCGGACCCTCGGGCTACGCCTTCTTCGCGGCCGACACCGGCGGTTATCGCAACTCGCCACCCTCCAAGGAGACCTTCCTCCGCTGGATGGCCCAGAGCGCGCTCACGCCGGTCATGCAGGTCGGCACGAACTCGAACGACCTGCCGTGGGAGTTCGGCAAGGACCGCGAGAACGACCCCGTCCTCGTCGCGCAGTACCGCAAGTTCGCGCGACTCCACTTGCGCCTCTTCCCCGCGCTCTGGACCTGGGCCAAGGAGCTCGCCACGACCGGCCGCGCCATCCAGAAGCCGCTCGGCCTCGCCACCGATCTGCGGGACGTGACCCCGCTCACGGACGGCGCGCCCATCGACGCCCACCCGGACTTCGTCTACCTCCTCGGCGACGAGCTCCTCGTGGCCCCCGCCGTGCGCCCCGGCGTCACGACCGTCACGGCGCCCCTCCCCGCCGGCACCTGGACCGACCTCCTCACCGGCGCGGTCTACCCGGGCGGCAAAGAGACCG
>JADMJS010000125.1 GCA_018780435.1 Myxococcales bacterium | reverse complement strand
GCGGTAGCGGCTATGGCATCGAGCGCACTGAAACTGCAAAGCCCACCCCTAAGAAACCGGAGCCTAGCAAACCCGTCCAAGGTCAACAAGGCTCCCCGGGGGGTTGTCGACGAGTCCGAACGGATGAATGAATGAATGCCGGCTCTCCACGACGGAAACGGCACCTGGGACTTCAACGCAACAGCAGGCCCGGGGAGTTCGTTCGGCGAGCGCAACGATGTCCCGGGAGTACGAGTCGTGGACGAAGAACCACGCAGGGGAAGCTCGGACGATCGCATCGCCGAGTTGAGCGAAAAGGCGAGAGGCGAGGCGAGTGTGGCTACTTCTCGGGAGCACTGATGAAGCGCGCTGCGAAGTTGCCCTTCGCGAGTTGGTCGCCCTTCTTGAGCTCGAGTGAGCCGCAGATCCATTCGTCCGTCAGCACCTTCACATCGACTTTCCCGGCCCCACCGACGTCACCGAAGGGGATCCCGGACGGCGGTGCGTCCCGGGTGTAGAGGTTCGAGAAGGCCATGTCGCGCATGCCCTGGTCGGACGTGTAGGAGCCGGGGATGATGGTCTGGTGGATCCGCTCGTGTTTGCCGAGGCGCGACAGCCGGATCTGGAGCCGCCGTTGATTGCCGCGCGGCGCCGCGAAGAGGTTGTCGGCCATCAGGAGGTGATCCGCGAGGACGATGATCACTGCCGTGCCACGGATGGCGCTGGTCGCCGAGCTCGTGATGAGCGTGAAGGGGCCTGGGTAGGCGGGGTGGTTGAACTCGATCGCCGGATCCCGAACGCAGCCGTCGGGGAGCGCGGTGTCCGGGATGACCGCCTCGGATGGGAGCGAGGTGAGCCCGTCACCCGGGGGCGGGAGTGTGACCTGACCGAGCCCTTGGACCAGCTTCGGCGTAAGGCTGTCGTTGAGCGTGCTGTCGCCGAGCTGACCCCGATCGTTTCGGCCAACGCAGCGGACGTGGCCGTCCGTGATGGCGCAGGTGAAGCCGAGCCCGGCGGCGATGCCCGTCGCAGCCCCGAGGCCCTTGATCGGCTCCGGCTCGTAGCCGAAATCGCGGTTGCCACGGCCGGTCTGGCCGACGTCGTTGGCACCGTGGCACGTGACGGCGCCTGCTTTCGACCGTGAACACCAGTGGTTGCGGGCCGCTAGCTCGACGATCGGGTCGGCCGGGGCCGTCGACGGCGCTCCGGGCAAATCGGCCGCGCCCGGGGCCGATGCGGGGCGGGGCGGCGGGCCGACGAGCTGGTCGGCTCCGAAGCACAAGACCTCGTCGCTGCGAGTGATGGCGCAGGTCGTGGTGGTCTCGACGCCGGACACCAGCGACGTCACGTCGGCGAGGCCGGGGACGGTCTTCGGGAGCTGTTGCGGGCCTTCGTAGCCCCAGCACGTGACCGAGCCATCGCCGAGAAGGGCGCAGCCGTGGTTCTGTCCGGCGGCGACGGCCCGGGCGCCCGTCACGCCGGCGATAGGAACAGGGATGAGCGAGTCTTTGCCCTTGCCGTCCCCGAGAGCGCCGTACGCGCCATTACCCCAGGCGATGACCGAGCCGTCGCTCTTCACGGCGTAGCCCGTGCCGCCACCGAGAGCGAGGTCGAGGATGCCGGCGAGCACGGGGACCTCGCGCGGGCTGGTCCCGCGTGCGACGGGATCGAGGTCGCTGCCGTCCGCGGCCGGCTCGGCGCTGTTTCGGGGGATGGCGACCGCGCCACCCCAGCAGACGGTGCGATCGGCCAAGAGCGCACAGAAGGTGTCGGCGTGGTCGCCGAGATTGCCGCCGACGACGAGCCGCTTCGCGCCTTGAAGCGGGCCGCCGCCTGGGGCCTTCACCTCGACGGGCGTCGTTGCGTCTCGGACCTGTGGCACGTCGCCGAGCTCGCCGAAGTCGCCCCGTCCCCAACAGCGCACGGTGTCGTTGGCCATGCGAGCGCAGGCGGCAGAGTCACCGAGCGCGAGCTGGACGGCGGCGAGCTCGGGCGCGGGGAGCGCGCTCGACGGGTCCGCGGCCTCGAGGGCGGGCGACGGCGGGGCACCGGCGGTGGATGGCTCGGAAGGAGGCGAAGTGGGTGGCGCTTCGACCGGAGCGGCGGCCTCGGACGGCGCGGCCGGGCCGCCTTCGGGCGCGGCGGGCGTATCGACGGACGGATGGTCAGGAGCCGGCGCGGGCGGGACGTTCGGTCCAGGGCCGGCGGGCGCGCTCGGGGTGGTGACCGGCGCGGCGCTGGCGGGGGCCGTGGCCTTCTCGGGCGTCGCCCCGCCAGCCGGTGGCGACTTCTCGCAGGCGCTGAGCACCCACGTCGCGGTCATGGCGGCGACGGTGAACCGTACGGCGTCTCGCATCTCTTGCCTCCTTCGGCCTCGTCCTGCCCTGCCTTCAGCTAGACTGACAGACGATACGCCCGGGCCATCTGGGTTGCACGAAAGGGCGCTACATGGGCTCCGGGCGGGTGGGGCGCCGTCGATGGCGTCAGTGGATCCAGTCGTCCTTCTTGACGACGCGCAGGTGGCTCTTGCGCGTGGG
>JADMJS010000404.1 GCA_018780435.1 Myxococcales bacterium | reverse complement strand
GCGTGCGACCACGCCTGCGGGCACTGCTACAACGTCTGGGGCGCGAGCGACGGCGACGCGCAAGCGGGCTACAAACCGACGCAGCTACGCGGTCAGGCCTATGTCGCGATGATGGAGAAGGCGATCGGCGAGAGCGGCGCCGAGCACATCACCATCACCGGCGGCGAGCCGCTCCTGCACAAGGACGCGGCGCTCATCCTCGAGACGGCGGCGCGGCTCGTGCCGTCGGTGCAGCTCATCACGAATGGCAGCCACGTCACCCCGGAAGTCGCGGCGCTCCTCGCTCGCCTGAAAGTCCGCTCGGTACAGCTCACGCTGCTCTCCGCCGACCGCGCCCGCCACGACGAGCTCAAGGGCGCGGTCTGCTTCGACGACACTGTCCGCGCCATCGTCGAGCTCCAAAGCGCCGGGGTGCCGGTACAGGTCTGCTTCGTGGCGATGGAGCAAAACTGGCGTGATTTCGAGGGAGTACTTGAGCTCTGCTTCGCGCTCGGCGTGCGCGGGCTCAGCTACAACCGCATGTCGCCGACGGGCGACGCCATCCACCACATCGAGCGCCTCTTGCCGTCGGTCGAGTCGGTCGAAGCGAACCTCGAATCGGCGCAACGGCTCGGGCCGAAGTACGGCATCCGCGTCGCGACCGCGATGCCCATCCCGCCGTGCCTCATCCGCCTTGAGCGTTATCCGCACGTGCAGTTCGGTTTCTGCAGCGTCGGCACCGCCTCGCCGAACCTGACCGTCGACCCCGCCGGCAACGTCCGGAGCTGCAACCTCTCGACGGGCATCCTGGGCAACGTCACGACGCAGCACTGGTCCAGCTTCTACCCCGCGCCCTACGTCGAGGCCTTCAAACGCGCCGTGCCCGAGGTCTGTAAGGGCTGCGCGTACGAGCGCTCGTGCCAGGGCGGCTGCAAAGAGAGTGCATTCGCGACCTTCGGTTCGCTCGCCGCGATGGAGCCGTTCCTCCGACTCGGCCTCGACCCCACGGCGCGCGAGTCCATGGTCGCCAAGGTGGCCCAGGTCCCGCTCACCGCGCTGTCGCTCAGCCGCACGCGAGCCGCGTGATGGTTGGGGAGCCAAACCGGGCGCGTGAAGGTCCTGCGGACATGACCACCCTGGCCACACTGCAGTCGCTCATCGCCCAGGGCGAGTCCAAGACGCTGAAGCTCAAGCGCTCAACGGCGGAGCTGAAGCGCGCCGGGGAGACCGTCTGCGCCTTCCTGAACGGCGAAGGCGGCAAGGTGCTGATCGGCGTCGCGCCCGACGGTAAGCTCGTCGGCCAGGACGTGACGGACAACACGCTGCGTGACGTCGCAGCGATGCTTGGCCGCTTCGAGCCGCCAGCCCGCGTCGAGATGAGCCGGGTGGACGTCGAGAGGGGGCGGCAGGTGATTGTGCTCGAGGCGGTGCCGTCGCGGCAGTTCGCACCCTTCGTCTTCGAGTCGAAGCCGCACAAGCGCGTGGGATCGACGACCACGGTGATGTCGCAGGAGGAGTACGGGCGCCTTCTCCTCGATCGGAATCACAGTCGCCATCGCTGGGAGAACCAGCCCGCCGTGGGCGTGCGTCTCGAAGACCTCGACCGCGAGGAGATCCTCCGCACGCGCACCACGGCCATCGAGCAGCGGCGTCTTTCGCCTGGCACGAGCATGGACGCGGCTGACATCCTCGACCGGCTCGGCCTACGCATCGACGGGCAAGTTACGCAGGCCGCGCAGATGCTCTATGGGGCGACGTTCTTGCCCAACTACCCGCAGGGACTGCTCAAGCTCGGGCGCTTTCGGGGCACGACGATCACGGGCGACATCCTCGACAACAAGCAGGAACACCTCCACGCGTTTGCGATGGTCCGCGAGGCGATCGCGTGGCTCGACCGTACCCTGCCTCTGTCCGCGCGCTTCCCGAAGGGCGCCATCAACCGCGAGGACCGTCTGCCGGTGCCCGCGGAGGCGCTGCGCGAGATCGTCATCAACGCGGTCATCCACCGCGACGTGAGCAACCCGAGCTCGTACGTCGCGATCGCCGTCTTCGACGACCGCATCGAGATCCACAGCATCGGCGACTTCCCAACCGGGATGCGCGCCGAGCTGCTCACGCGCGAGCACCGCTCGATCCCACGCAACCCCCTCATCGCGGGCGCGTTCCACCGGACGGGTGCCATCGAGGTTTGGGGCCGGGGCACCAACCGGGTCATCGAGGCCTGCCGCGCGTATGGCATCGCAGAGCCGACGTTCACCGAGGGCTCGGGCGCCGTCACCGTGACGTTCAAGGCGGAGATCGTGTCCGGGTCGGGGAACTTGGGGCCTCGCGGGCACCAAGTAGGCACCAAGTCGGCACTAAGTTCGTACCAAGTTCAAGTTATTGAACTTGCTGACGTTCCGCGCACTCTAGCCGAGCTCTTGATTCGCTCGGGTCGCACCGACCGTACCAAGTTCCGGGACCAAGTCGTCGCGCCCCTGCTGGACGCCGGCCTCCTCGAGATGACCATCCCGGACAAGCCGAGGAGCTCGAAGCAGCAGTACCG
>JADMJS010000033.1 GCA_018780435.1 Myxococcales bacterium | reverse complement strand
TCTTTGAGAGCGCAGGCGGGCGCCGATGCCCGTGCGGGCGCGGTTGATACCCGTCCGGGGCCGCTCTGTCAAAAGCAAAAGCCCTCGACCTGCCGCTGGACGTCGTGATTCCGGCCGAAGCCTCGCGCAAGGGCGCAACGGCGCAAAGCGACTTGGGGCGTCTTGGCGCCTTTGCGCGAGCCTCGTGGGAACGACGTGATGCGCGTCGGTCCGGACCCCATGGGGCCGTCCGAGATCAGACCTTGCGGAACGCCATGAGGTGTTCTTGGCGGGGACGATTGCCGAAGGCGTCTGCCGAGTGTCTGTGGAAGTGGGGCCGCGTCTGACTGACCATGGCGGTGAGCGCGAGGCCCTGTCGCTCGCCTTCATTGACGAGCACGTCGTCCGCGAAGATCGCGACATTGCCGGCGTTGCCATCACGAGCGACGCCGTCGCCGACCACCATGAAGAGGATGCCGCCGGGCTTCAACGTGCGCGCCATCTGCTTGACGGCGATGACCATGTCGTCGGCCCAGAGTGGGGGACCGCTGCGGCGGCCGATCTCCTTCTTCTCGGAGGCCGTCACGAGCTCCGTCGTCTCACCGAGCCACTTGGCCCGCCGAGCCTGGGAGGCGACGTAGTCGAAGACGCCCGGGTATGGCGGCGACGTGATGATCGCGTCGGCTGTGCCCGGCTTCCACGGCAGCCAACGTGCGTCGCCGAACTCGGCCTCGGCGTAGCGATAGGTCGCCATCGCCTCGAAGTAAGTCGCCCACCGATCCGCCCGTTCAACGAAGTGTTTGCACACGGTCTCCGGGGAGACCTTGGACGCCGCCCGATCGGAGCGCGCCGAGAACTTATCGAGGAGTGGGGAGAGCGAAAAGATCAGCCCTTCGCGGAGGCGTTGCGCGGCGACCGCTTGCGGCCCCGTGCCCGACGCGCCGCGGGTGGCGCCCTCGATCTCGTCTCGGAGGGCGATCAGCGTCGCGAGGACATGAGGCGCGAAGTCCTTTTCACCCTGAGCCAGCGCGGAGAACGGCGTCTCACGGCGCTTGACCGACCCCGCCGCACAGTCGCGGGCGACCACGCGGAGGCGGTCCGGATCCGGTGGCGGGATGACGCGGAGCCGCGCGAGGCGCACGGCGACGGGGTTGATGTCGTTCCCGCGCGCGTGAAGTCCCGCGACCCGCGCTTCGACGAGGACCGTCCCGGCGCCGCAGAAGGGATCGACCACGGACGCGCCCTCGGGCAGCTCGGCCAGGAGGCGGCGTGCCCAGAGTGGGTGCATGCGCCCCGGATACGGGTGCACGGCGTGGATGCCGTCGATGAGTTCCTGGTTGTCCTCTTCGTCGAGGTGAAAGATATCAGAGAGGCGCTGAGACAAGACCGGGTCACCGGTGCGAGTCTCAAGGCCTTGGGTCTGTGGGAGGGGGGTTCGCCGTCGTCCTTGCACGCGGATTGCATTGCGCGAGCAGGCGCGCTAAGTCAAGCGAAGAGCGCCGCCAACCCAGTCCAGCCCACGGCGGCCACCTCGGAGTTCCTCGATGACCGAGCTCGACCAGATCTTCTCGAAGTCCGGCCCTCTGGCGCTCGATGCCGTCGGCGCGTGGTTCGACACCGCGACCCCGGAGAGCCGCCTCGCGGGGGTTCGTAGCCTGGGCAAGCCCGAGCAACGACGCCTCTTTCAAGCGGCCGCGGCAAACAACTCCCTCAGCCTCGACTTCGTGGTGCCGAAGAGCGCCGGGACGCTGACCGAGGTCATCCACGAGGGCAAGAACACCCTGCCCGTCTTCACGACCTTCCAGAAGCGCTTCGCACGCCTCCCGGACCGCCCCGACGTCCTCGTGGGCTACAACGAAGGCGTCACGCGCTCGCTAGTCGGGCCCGGCTACTACGAGGCGTACGTCCAGGGCAACGAGATCGCCATCGACTACACCCGCACCCCCACGCAAAAGGTCCCGAGCTGGCCCGCGATTCGGCCCACCACCTCGGGCATCAGCCTCTTCGTCTACGCGCACATGATCGATTACATCCGTCGCGTGTCGAACCACGTCACCATCGGCCGCGCCGTCCGCAAGGGGAAGGAGACCGAGAACTACTTCTTGCTCTGCCGGCAGGACGGCTGACCGCGGACACGCCAAGGGCCCCCGGGCGGCCCCGTTCGCGCACGACTACCCCATAGAGGAGCCTCCTCCCATGAACGTCCTCGGGATCAACGTCTCGAACGATGCCGCGGCCTCGCTGGTTCGCGACGGTCACGTCATCGCTGCGAGCCAAGAAGAACGCTTCAGTCGACAGAAGCACGACGGCAGCTTCCCCGCTCGGGCCATCGCGTTCTGCCTGAAGGAGGGGGGCATCACCTTCGACGAGGTCGATGAGGTCGCCTTCTTCTGGAACCCCGGCATCCACGCGGAAGCGCTCTATCGCGGCAGTAGTGGCCGGCGCCACCACCTCGAGTTCCTCTATAGCCTCCCGAACCAGCTCCTGACGCGCTTCCACGACGGCAGGGCGGTCGAAGGCGTGCGCCAGGAGTTCCGGCTCGCGGGCGGCAAGAAGCTCGGCATCGAGTACGTCACCCACCACCTCGCGCACGTGGCCAGCGCCTTCTACCGCTCGAACTTCGAGTCCGCGGCAGCGCTCATCATCGACGGCTACGGCGAGCGCAGCGCCGCGACCATCGCGCGCTGCGACGGCACCCGTATCGAGACGGTCCACAGCATCGAGTTCCCGAACAGTCTCGGGAGCTTCTACGCGGCCTTCACCCAATACCTCGGCTTCAAGGCCAACGACGGCGAAGGCAAGGTGATGGGCCTCGCCAGCTACGGTGGCCCCTCCGAGTTCATGGAGCCCATCCAGAAGCTCATCACGCTGACGCCGGACGGCTTCGAGATCGACCTCCGCTATTTCAGCTACTACACCGACCAGCGCCGCCGCTACAGCCGTCGGCTCACGGACTTGCTCGGCCCCGAGCGGCGTCCGGAGAGCGGGCTGACGCGGCGCGACTACGACATCGCCTATGCAATGCAAGCCGCCACCGAACGGACGATGCTCCACCTCGCCCAGCTCGCGAAGGAGAAGACGGGGCTCTCCCGCCTCGTGATGGCCGGCGGCGTCGTCCTGAACTGCGTCGCCAATGGGCGCATCCAGCGCGAGGTCGGCTTCGACGAGTGTTACTTCCAGCCGTGCGCCGGCGACGCCGGGACCAGCATGGGCGCCGCGCTCTATGTCGCCCACGACCGGGGCGCGCCGCGGGTCACGCACCCAATGACCGACTACCTCGGCCCCGAGTACGACGACGTGTCCGTCAAGGCCGAGCTCGATCGGGGACGTGTGCCTTACCTGCCGGTCGCCGACGTGACGACGGTCGCGGCACGCGCCATCGCCGACGGAAAGATCATCGGGTGGTTTCAAGGCCGCGCGGAGTTCGGGCCGAGGGCGCTTGGGAATCGGTCGATCCTCTGCGATCCCCGCATCCCCGACATGAAGGACGTCCTGAACGCGCGGGTGAAGTTCCGGGAGCCCTTCCGGCCCTTCGCGCCGTCCATCCTCGAGCAGGCGGCGACCACCTACTTCGATGACGGCGGCGTCCCGAGCCCCTTCATGCTCGTGGTGTCGGATACGCGCCCCGAACACGTGAAGACGCTCGCGTCGGTGACCCACGTCGACGGCGGCGCCCGCGTCCAGACCGTGACCCCCGCTCAGAACGCGCTGTATTACGATCTCATCGAGAAGGTAGGCCGGCTCACCGGCGTCCCCTGCGTGCTGAACACGAGCTTCAACATCCGAGGAGAGCCCATCGTCGCGACCCCGGCCGACGCGATGAAGTGTTACTTCACGACCGACATGGATCTCCTCTTCGTCGGCAACTACGTGGTCTACAAAGACCTCGCGCTGGCGAGGGCCTACTTGGACGCATGACCCTGCCTCGGACCACCCCACCGACGAGCGCGCCCTCCCGAGGTATCGAGACGATTCGAGAGCGTGTGGCGAGCTGGCCCCCGGCGCTGGTCGGACGCGGAGCACCCGCTCGCGAGGCGGATCTGCACGCGCTCGAAGCCGCAGCCGGCGTCACGCTGCCACCGGACTACTGGGCGCTACAGCGACTCTACGGCGGCCTCGACCTCCGCGGCGAGCGTATCCTCGACCCGACGGAGTCGCTCGACGCGCTGGCCGAAGCGCGCGAGGCCGGCCTGCCGATCCTACCCATCGCGACCGATCAAGACGGCAACCTCAAGTGTTTCGCGCTCGACGACCCCGAGCTTCCCGTCGTCGACTTCGACCGCGAGACCCACGCGACAGTCCCGTGGTTCCGAACGATCTCGGCGTTCGTCCTGACCAGCCTCGATCTCCTCGCCCAGCGCTTCGACACCAAAGGCCGGCCGCGGCGTCTCGGCCGCGCTCAAGATGGCCCGTCTCAAGAGCGCGTGGCCATCGAGATCCACCTCCAATACGAACCCGACTCGGCGTACGGCCTCCTCGAGCTCGCCGACTGGCATCGCCGCTACGCCAGCCCCGAGCTCGCGATACGGGCGTACCGGGACGCCACGGAATGCAGCCGCACCCGCGACCACGACGCCCGCCTCCACCTGCGTCATGCCCTCTACGCCGTCGAGATCGGCCGCTTTCGGGAAGCGCGGCGTGCGCTGCGGAAGGTGATCACTGTCGAGAGCACGGGCGCCACCGGACGACTCCCCGTGGCGGACGTCGCGGCCTGCCGCCGGCTCCTTGCCGAGCTCTACGATCACGTCGGCCAAACACGTCGCGCAGTCGAACAGCGCCGACTCGCCACCGAGGTGCTGCGGTCCTCGCCCCTCGCCGGTGACCTCATCGACCCCGATCTCGAACGTGCCGCGTCCCGAGTTCGCGAGGTGACGCCACCCGTGGTAAGCCTCGGGCAGAAAGCCGACCCGCGGGCCGCCCGCATCAGCCGCGACCCGGACCTCGTGGGCGGATCGAACACGGACACCCCCGACGAATCGGACGGCAGCTCCCGCCGCTCCGCCTTCCTCGATCTCGACGACGACGACGCCTGGAACCTCGACGACTCGCCCACCCCGGAGGACTCATGATCCCACGACTCGAGACGGCGCTACTGACCACCGCCGGCGCGCTCCTGCTCGCGACGGGCTGCGGCCCAGTCATCAAGGGCACGTGGGACGCGTCGGGCCACACCGGCATCGCCGACGCCTTCGACCTCGACCTGAAGCTCGACGGCGACTTCAAAGGCTCGGCCCAGTTCGCGACGCCGGACGGCAAGGGCCTCTCGGTCCCCATCTGCGAGTCGAGCCTCCGCGAGAACCGCGTCCGCTTCGTCATCGACACGTCCGGCGCCACCTCGTGCGCCACGGTCAAGACGCCGCTCGCGTTCAGCGGCGCCATCGGCGAAGACGTCATCGCGGGCGACATCCAGAACGCAGCGGGCGACAAGGTCGGGATCTGGCGAGCCTATCGCGTTCCGGCGAAGTAGCGTCGCGCCGAGGCTTGCCGAGTCTCCCCGCGGGCACTAGGGTCGCCTCATGCGCCTCGACAAGCTGACCCTCGACGACATCGGGCCCTTCCGCCATCTCGATCTCGCGTTCCCGCGCGGCCAAGACGACACGCGCGCCGATGTCCACCTGCTCGTCGGCCCGAACGGCAGCGGGAAATCCACGATACTCGAAGCGCTATCGCAGCTCTTCACCGCCGGCCACCCGGGCTTCGCAGGGCGCTGTCGGTCACCGTACGCAACGGCGGCCGTCGAAGCGAGGGGCGAGACACTAGCGTGGAGTCTGGCCAGGCCAAAGTCACGCCACCTCGATTGGAACGGCATTCGTCTCGCCAATGCGATGAATGACGGGTTTCCCTCACACTTCGGCCGAGTCCCCGGGATGGTCTTACACCTCACGAACCGCCCGTGGGACGAGCTCCTCGCCAAGAAGGCGCGCTTTCAGAACCAGCACACGCTGGTCTTCGCCTATGGCTCTGGCCGGCGCCTCAACACCTCCCACCTCGCGGGGGTCGTAAACCTCACGGCCAATCCACTGGCCGAAGCCGCCTCCTTCGAGAAGCCGGAGAGCGCCGGCGCGTTCTTCCAGTGGATCCTGAACGTGGTCGCCGGCCGCGCGATTGCGGCTCAGCAGGGCCGTGACGACAAGGCACGGCAGCTCGGGGGGAGCCTCGCCCGAGTCAAGGAGGCGTTGAGGGCCGTCACGGGTGAGCAGACGGTCGAGTTCGAACTCAACGACGAGCTGACCGGAGTCATCGTTGTCCTCGGCGCGCAGCGAGTGCCGCACGCACAGCTCCCGGCCGGCCTCGTCGGACTCCTGAGTTGGGTCGGCGACCTCATCATGCGCGTCGACCGACTCCCGTGGGAAGGCGACGCCCCCTTCGATGAACGCGAGTTCATCCTCCTTCTCGATGAGGTCGAGGTTCACCTCCACCCAGCATGGCAACGACGGGTACTCCCCATGATCGAGCGGCTCTTCCCACGGGCCCAGGTGATCGCGGCGACGCACTCGCCTTTCATCATCCAGTCCGCGTCGGACGCGTGGGTTCACCGCTTGGCCGTCGAGGACGGCTGGAGTGACGCCTCACCGCCCATCCGCGGGCCCATCGGCGAGAGTTACTCGGCCATCACTCAGGACATTCTCGGAGTCGACAGTGAGTTCTCGCTCGCGGTCGAAGCCGATTGGACGACGCTGAGAGCGCTCAAGGAACGCGTCCTGGCCGGGCAGGCACCCAAAGCCGACTTCGATGCGCTCGCCAAACAGCTGGCGACCCGAGGCGAGGAGATCCACCGCCTCGTTGCCGTCGAGGTGAGACAGACCGAGCGGCAACTCGCCCTCCAGCGGCATGTACCATGATGCCCATAGTCCGCGGTCCGAGACCTCAGGCCCTGGCGGCGAAGGCGGAACGTTGGACCGCAAGCTGGGTCGAGAAGGCTGAACGAGGCCGAAAGTTCAAGTGGCCGACGTGGAAGGGCCAGCCGCTGAACGACGTCCTCGAAGTGAGTCTGGCCGAGATGACGGGCGGCCACTGCGCCTACTGCGACCATTTCCCCCTCGACGTCGAAGCCAGATCGACGATCGACCATCATCGACCGAAGGCCGCTGGCCTGTTTCCGCATCTGGCTTTCGAGTGGTCGAACCTCTTCTACTGCTGCAGCTTCTGCAACGGGACCAAGGGCGAACAGTGGCACGACGCCCTGCTGAAGCCGGATGAGCTCGGATTCGCCTTCGAGAGATACTTCGACATCGACGCGATGAGCGGAGAGATGAGAGCGAGCCCCGCCGCGACACCCCACGACAGGCTCAGGGCGGAGGAGTCAATTCGCATCTTCGGGCTCAACGAGGGCAACCGCCCATTGTCACGTCGGACATGGGCGAGGAAGGGGCCGGCTCCAGGGCAGCCGTACCGGTTCTTGGTGTAGGTCGGCTCGACGAGCCCCCGAGCTGCCCCCCGTTACAAGCGCTCGTTGCTCCAGACGCATCGGTACGGGAGGAAGGATCCCGGTGCCAAGGTATCGCCTGCGACGCCGCCATCGGTAGCGCTCGCGATCCGAGCCGTCCAGCCGGACTCGGTGCCGGCCCAACCGACCCGAAGCGACGTCGTCCAGATGACCTTCGTCGGCGCGCTCCCATTGGGGAGGCCCTGCCGAATCAGCGCCACCAGCTCGCCGTACGACGGCAAGCGCCCGCCTTCGGCCGCGCAGGTCGCGACCGCGCCCGCGAGCGTGTTCGGGAACCGGTCTTTGGGATCGGCCCATCGGATGACGGGCACGGTCCCCGTGGCGGTGGTCTGAAAACACGTCTCGGTGCCCGCGTTACACGACGGCGGCCCGGCGTAGTCGGGGTCGAGTGACCGGAAGAGACATCGGTATTGCTTGAAGGGGGCCACGCCTGGGCTCACCTGAACGTCGAGGGTGTTGCCGTAGTAGGAGAAGAGCTTGGCCGCGACGAACTGGGTCGCCGGGACGACGCGCCCCGCCGCCGCCCACAGCTCCTTTCCGGCGATGGACGGCAGCGATAGATCGGTGAGCCGACGCCACTCGGCGGCATCGGGGAGCGCTCCGCCCCGTGTCTGGCAGTCACTGACGGCGTCCTGCCAGGGGAAGTTCGGGAGGTCCGTCGCGTGGCTGACCGTCCCGGTCGCGGGATCGGTGAACACCGAGCCGAGATTGCCCGCCAAGGTATTGGGGTGCAGCGCGAACGGCGCGGTCGCGCCCAGGCACCGGAAGGACGCGAGGCTCGAATCCGGCGCGATCAGCGAGAAGGTCGGCGCCGCCGTCGGGACCTCCCCCGGCCAGGTGAGATAGCCGTCGGAGCCGACGAGGGTCTTCCCAGAGACGGTGACGAGACCCGCCGTCGACGAGAGCGCCCCGTAGAGGTGGGTGATCGGCGGCAGGAGTGCGCCCGAGACGGTGCACTCACTCTGGGCGCCGTCGATGTCGAGAGGCGCATGGTCGGCGGCGTCGAGCGTGAGCAAGCCGCGTCCCCACGGGCTCGTGAGACAAGGCGAGCCCGGCGGGCCGTTACAGGCAGCGCCAGAGTAGGTGTCAGGTCGCCCGACGGGCCAGATGCAACGATACGCGAACGTTCCGGTCCCCAGCGTCACTTCGCTGATGGCCGCGTCGCTCAACTTGATGAGGTATCGGGTCGCGTTGATGCCGCTCTTTCCACGGACGATCGTCCAGAGCTGGCTGGACGTCGCGGCGCTCCCGAGGTCACCCGATCGGGCCCAACTGACGCGCCAGAGCTCGGTCACCGTCGGCAGACGCGCCCCGAGCCCCAAACAGACCCCGTTGGCGGTGTCGAACGACGTGGCTTTGCGCTCGTCGCCATCGAACACGTTGCCCCACGGATCGGAGAAGGGCACGCCGCGGACGCCGCCGGACCCGGTGCTGATGCCGGCGCACGACCACGTGGCTCCGTCCCATTGCAGCGCCTTGAAGCTCCCGGTGCAGACCGGCGGTGCCGGCGGCACGACCGGCGGCGTCATGCATCCCCAACCCGCGGGCCCCTTCACGGCGAGCTGCCCGTCGCTACACGCGAGGTCGTCGAGCGTCGTGACCGCATCGAGAGCCGTAGTTAGGGTCTCGAGCGCGTCGACGCGGGTCGTCACAGTCGTGAGCGCGCCATTCATTGAGGACTGGTCGGCTTCGACCGCGTCCATTCGACCATCGAGTTCAGTAGCGACGTCCTGAAGCGCCGACAAGGACACCCCCACCTGGAGGAGCGATGCTTCGGCCGAGAGCAACCGAGTGTCGAGCGCCGAGGTCGCCAGAGCCTGCGTCAGCGCGGCGCCCTCGGCCGCGGTGACGCGCGTGTCGAGGCCCGAGATGGCCTGTGCTTGCGTCGCCGACGCGCCCTCGGCCGCCGTGACGCGCGTGTCGAGGCCCGAGATGGCTTGCGCCTGCGTCGTCGAGGAGCCTTCGAGGGCCGTCAGGCGAGTCCCGTGCGCCGCCACGTCGGCCGAGACCTCGCCCGAGAAGAGCGCGAACTCCTGAACCGCCGCGGCGACCGCGCCTTCGACCACATCGAGGCGCCCGCCGAGCGATTCGAGTGATGCGGCATGGGCCGCGAGGAGGGTGGTATGCCCCGTCGACGCGTCGCCGAGGAGCGCCACCTCGGCCTCGACGCCCGCCAGCGCCCCTTGAAGCGTGGCGAGTGCGGCCGCGGAGGCGCTCGCGCTCCCCTCGACCGCCGTGACGCGAGCCTCGAGGTCGACCGCGTCGTCCCCTGCCGCCGCTAGGGCTGCTTGGAGCGCCGTCAAAGCGGCGTCGACGTCGTCGAGCGCCGTGGCCACCATCGTTTGCTGCGCGTCGAACTCGGCTTGAGTCACTACGTCCACGTCGAGCTCGGCGAGCCCGACACACCCCTCGCAGACGAGGTCGGCGGCCGTCCCCGCCCGCTCCGCGGTGAAGGCGTACGCCACTGCCGTCAGCGGGCGGCGCGGGAGCTCGGCTTCACCGCCGATGGGGACGCCCGGCCCGGCGTCGACTGAGATCGCCAACCACATCGACGGGTTATCGCTGAACAATGCCGCGAAGAGAGGCGACGCGACACCGAGCACCGTGTCGAACTGCCCAGAAACGACGGGGATGTCCGCGATGGTCTCGGACCAGAGGACGTTGGCCCCGGGCTCCGCGCCGTCGTAGAGGCGGAACGTCAACGTGAAGTCCCCATCGGCGGCCTCGCCACTCTCCGCGAGTAACGTGGCCTGTACTCCGAGCTCCCGTGAATCTGCGAACGCGCACGGGGCCCAGACGGCCACGACGAAGAGACAATTCAGCAGTGAACGCGATGGGACGCGCGACCGGGTGACACTCATGGGGCTCTCCTTCCAAACTCGATGCGATGGCCCGTCGGGCCCGCCATGACGCCGTGGGGCCAGCCTTGACCCGCGCTTCCACGTATCGAATGCCCCGTGACGGGGGTCATGTTGAGGTCCACCGACTGCAAAGCGGCGCGAAAGTCGGAGAACGGGAAGCAGCCAGCCGGTACCGCCACGCAACCGCCTGCCTGGCAAGCACCCGCCGAACACTCCGAGTCCAAGTGGCTACAATCGATGGTGTTTCCGCTACACGCTCCCTCGAAGCAGGTGTCGCCCGAGGTGCAGCTATCACCGTCATCGCAAGCGACCCCATCGACCGAGCAGGTGGGAGTCGACGCGTCCCCGACGTCACTCGCGTCGCTCGGGTCGCCGACGTCGATCGGCTCTTCCGCGTCGCTCGAGGCGTCCTCCTCAAGCGCGTCGTCCGCGTCCAGTGAAGAGTCCCCGTCGAAGACATCCTCCGCATCGGAGCCCAGCCCGTCGGAGACCTCGACGACATCGACGCTCTCGGCGTCGGGACCCGGGCCATCGGCTGAATCCGCGTCGGGCGATGTGACGTCGTCGACCGAGACCGCGTCTTCGATCGCATCCACCGGCGAGCTCGTGTCAATATGGACGTCGTCCGTATTCTGCAACACGTCCAACGTAACATCGACTCCAATGACGTCGACTGAGTGTACGTCTCCGACAACCCCATCATGAACCGAACAAGCGACGAGCGCCAAAAGTATTGGCGACATGATGGCGTGATATACAGGCGTTGAGGACATGATCGACCGGCCTTCGTGTGCGAGCTCTCAATGCGACAACTGACGACGCCTCTAAGTCGCCGAAGCCTACGCGGTTGATCATTGGTGATGCAAGTTCTATCGAAAATGGGTCACTGGTGACCGCAACTCAGCGTGACGCTGGTCCGTCGACTTGCCTCTCGACCTGGTCGCCCGCGTTTCAAAGCCCAGCCTGGGCCACGCCCCGGGCGGACCACCCTCGTCGCTGCCGGACCCAGCCGGCGGCCCAACGACCTCGAGGCGCGTCCAGGCGAGGCCCCCGGGCGCTTCGATGTCGACGGCGGCACGTAGACCTAAGCCACGTCTCGCCCGCCACCTCTCGCCTGCCACCTCTCGCCTGCCACCTCTCGCCTGCCACCTCTCGACAGATGCGTGACAGATCGCGCCCGCTTCGATTAGGGTCGACGCATCGGGCGCGCCCTCACACGCCCGGCCTGGCTCCTGACGGCGTCACTGTCCCCGCGGACGCGACTGCCGACCAGAGCAACGGAAGGAACATCCATGACGGCTCGACACACCCGATTCTCTTGCGCGCTCGTGTCCCTTGCGCTGGCCTCCTTGGTCATGGCCGGCTGCGGCGACGCCGAATCGTCCCCCGCGGCGACGGACGTCGCTAGCGACGTCGCCAACGCCGATACCGGCGACTCGTCGGGCGGGCCCCCCGACGTGGATCTCCCCGACACCGCCATCGAGCCCGACGTGACGGACACCGAGGATACGGGACCCGAGCCGGACGCGGGCGACCTCCCCGACACGCCCCCGGGCCCTGACGCCACCGACGTCGGCCCCGACGCCGACGAGGACGCTGGCCCCGACGCGATCGACCCCGACGTCACAGACGAAGACACCACCGCGCCGTGCCTCGACTGCCCGACGAATCACCCGTGCGTCGAGTCCTCGGCGCCGTCCTCGACGGACGAGGCCGTGAACGCCTGCGTCTGCGCCAAAGACGCCTACTGCTGCGACACGGCGTGGGACGAGGCCTGCGCCGGCATCGCTCAGGCCGACTGTGGCGTCGTCTGCGACTGCAAGGCCGGCTCCGAATGCGCGACCGACGCGGATTGTGCCGCGTGCGGCGGCAGTGTCTGCACCGGCGCGTGGTCCTGCGTGGCCGGTGGTTGCGCCCAAGCAACGCCCCTCGTGTGCGTCGACGACACGCCGGACGACTGCCTCGTGACCGAATGCAGCCCAGCCGCGAGCGCGTGCATCACGTACCCCGACGCCGACGCCTGCGACGACGGCGACCCCTGCACGACGGACTTCTGCGCCGCCGAGTCCGGCGCCTGCGAGAACGTGCCCGTCCCCGGCTGCCCCGGCGGTGATCCCTGCGTCGTCCACGCCCCCGGCAGCACGGACGCCGCCGTGACGGTCTGCGTCTGTGCGCTCGACGACTACTGCTGCACCACCGAGTGGGACGAGACCTGCATCGGCATGGCGACCGGCGCCTGCGGCCACGTGTGCCACTGCGACGACGCCACCCCGGACGCCCTGCCCTGCGTCGTCGACTCCGATTGCGCCGCCTGTTCCGCCGACGCGTGCGCCTCGCCGTGGGCCTGCGTCGCCGGCTCCTGCACGGCCGGCCCCGCCGTCGTCTGCGACACGTCGCTCGATTCGGAGTGCATCCGCACCGAATGTAACCCCGCGTCGGGCGCCTGTGAGGTCGTCACCGGCAACACCTTCTGTGACGACGGCGAGCCCTGCACGACCGACCTCTGCGTCATCGACGCCGGGACCTGCATCCACGAAGACGACCCGCTCTGCGGCCTCTCCTGTTCCGAAGACGCGGTGCCCTGCAAGTCGACCCTCGACTGCGCTCCGTGTTCGGATGACCTCTGCCTCAGCGCCTGGGAATGCCAGAACGACGTCTGCACCGCCAAGACCATCACGCCATGCGTGGCGACTGGCTGCGATGTGGCGTCCTGCGAGCCGGCCACCGGCGTCTGCACCATCACCCCCCTGCCCTGCGGCCAAGAGCACCCCTGCGTGGCGTCCGCGAGCTCCGGCACGAACGATCCCGCCGTCGCCGAATGTGTCTGTGCGCTCGACGACACGTGCTGTCTCGCCGCCTGGGACGCGACCTGTGTGTCCATCGCCGTCCTCGCCTGCGGCGTCTCCTGCGATTGCCAGGAGAACGCGATGGAGCATCCCTGCGAAGTCGATGCCGACTGCGCCTACTGCGGTGACACCGTCTGCGGCGCGGGCTTCACCTGCAGCGCCGGTGTTTGCGCCGCACCCGAAGACACGTGCCCGAACGCGCCCCCCTTCGTGTGTAAGGGCGCCTCGGAGCCCGCAGCGTCCGGTTGCGACACGGTGGGCTCGGGCGAAGGGTGCTGCGACGCCTGGGGCCGCGTCGTCTGGTGCGACGGGGGCGACA
>JADMJS010000451.1 GCA_018780435.1 Myxococcales bacterium | reverse complement strand
ACCTCGACACCACCCGGTGGCGATCATGGGCTATCGATGAGACCCTCTTCAGCAAGTAGCGTCCTCGCTGGCGTCGCCGCGGCGACTCTCTCTGCCTGCAGCTCGGCCAGCAGCGGCGGGAGCGGCACCGACACCGTCTCCTTCGACACCTCGGATCCCATCGACATCGCCATCCCGACCGACACCGGCGACACCGGTGACGCGAGCGGCGGGGACGACGCCGACGGGACCGACGGGGTGACGCCGGAGTCGCCGTGGCAGGTGGAGCGGCTCAGCACCGCCGACGGGCTCAAGGCGATCGACGGCCCTGGCGATGGGACCTATGTCGCCGTGGGTGACCGGGGCGCGCTCGTGACCTACGGCGGTGGCACCTGGGCCCCGGTGGGTCGCCTCACGGCCGAGGATCTACACGGCGTCGCGACGCTCCCGAACGGCGACGCCTTCGTGGTCGGCGCCAAAGGCACCGTCTTGCGCCGGGACTCCGCGGGTTGGAATCGGCTCGTGTCGGGCGTCGAGGACGACCTCCACGCCGTCGCCGCCGCGTCCGCAGACGAGGTGTGGGCCGTGGGCGCCGAGGGCCGGATCGTCCACTTCGACGGGTCCACCTTCGAGACCGAGCCGTCGAACACACTCTCGGATCTCTTCGCGATCACGGTCCCGCCGGGCGGCTCCCCCATCGCGGGCGGCACGGGCGGGCGGGTCTTCAAACGGCAGGGTGGGCAATGGGTGCAGATCCAAGCCACCGGTCCCTCCGTCGACATCCGCGACGTCTTCGCGACGTCGGCCCAGTTCTCGGTCGCCGTCGGCACGAAGGGCACCATCTTGGTGTCTACGGGCGGCGCGTGGTCCGCGCAGGTCTCGAACGACGCCCTTGAACGGGATCTCTACGCCGTCTTCGGCACCTCGGACACGAACGTGTTCGCGGTCGGCGATGGCGGCATCGTCATCCGCTATGACGGCGAGAAGTGGACGGTCATGCCGACCGAAGGGCCGCTCTACAGCATCGCCGACTTCCGGGGGCTTTCCGGCCACACCGTCGGTGAGGCGCAGTACGCCTTCGCCGTCGGCGCCGGGGGCGCCATTCAGCGCTTCGACGGTAGCGAGTGGCGCGACGCACGCAGCGGCCCCGACCTCGCGCTCGAAGCCGTCGCCGTCCGCAGCGCCACTGACGCGCTAGCCGTCGGCGAACAAGGGCTCGCGCTACGTTGGAAGGACGGCATCGGCTGGTCGTCGCTCGCCCCCTTCAGCAGTCACGATCTCCACGGCGTTGCCGCGACCGAAGAAGGCTACGTCATCGTCGGAGACACGGGGCTCCTCGGCACCGTAGACGCCTCGAGTAAGGTGACCCTCGTGGACACCGCCACGGAGTCTGCCCTTCGCGCCGTCGCGTGGAAGGACGGCAAGGGCCTCGCGGTCGGTACCGGCGGTACCGCGCTCTGGATCGATGCCGGCACCTCGGCCGAGGCGACCGGCGTCGTCGCTCGGCTGGAAGGCGTGACCTTCCTCGGCGATGGCGCCGCCCTCGTAGTCGGCGACGCCGGCACGGTGCTCCGCCGCAGCACGGCGGGCGAGTGGAGCCCCATCTCGGTCCCGACCGCCGTGAACCTCGCCTCGGTCGCCGTGGCGGACAGCCTCGTGACGCTCGTGGGCGACCACGGGACCGTCCTCGAAGGCGACGGCCAGACCTTCACGCGGGTCTTCGAGCTACCGGGGCTCTTCCTCTACGGCGTGTCGACCAATGGCTCAACCCCGGTCGCCGTCGGCTGGGCCGGCCGGTCGATACGGCGCACGGAGAGCGGCTGGCAAGAGGACACGCCGGCGACGGCGAACGTGCTCGAGGCCATCGGCTGGGCGCCCGGGGGACCGACCTTCGCCGTCGGCCGCGGCGGTACGGTGCTGCGGAGCCGCTGATGAGAAGTCTACGCTACGTCACTGGTCGTCTGATTCTCGCGACCGTGCTCCCGCTCGCCGGGTGCGCCGAGGAGGATTCGCGTGTTTCCACCAGCGCGGACGTGAACGCCCCAGGCGACGCCTCGACCCACGACGACGGCGATTCGCCGGACGACGCCGCGACGGGCGAGACGACCGAGCCCGACACCGAGGACGCCGACACGGCTGGCACCGACGTTGCCGCGCCGCCGTCCTGGGGCCAGCACGACCTGCCCTTCGGTGAGGACTTCGTGCTGAAGGCCGTGTGGGGCACCTCGGCGGATGAGTTCGTGGCCGTCGGGCAAGAGGCCACGATCATCGAATATCGTAAGAGTGACGGGGCCTTCGAACTCGTACACACCAACACGGAGCTCGACGCGCTGAACGCCGTATGGGGTTCTGCGCCCGACGACGTGTGGGCCGTCGGCGCGTACGGCGCGATCCTCCACAGGGGCGCGTCGGGGTGGAACGTGGGCGCCGGCTGTTCGTCGGATGCCGCGTGCGACGACGACGACGCCTGCACTGAAGACACCTGCGTGCCGGACGGCGGCTGTAGCTACGAGCCGACCGGGCTCCCGGGCTGCTGCGGCACCACGTCGTGGACCGAGAACTTCGACGCGGGCTTCTCCTGGACCGTCGCCGACACCAGCGCAGCGAAGACGGGCCTCGTCTGGAACGTGGCCTCGCTGAAGGCACCCTACGGCGACGAGCCGCGCGCGTCGTCCGGTAACGCCGCGCTCTACTTCGGAAATCCGAACGCGGTCTGTTCCGACGACCCCGCTCAGATCTGTCAGAACTTCGACGCCGACTTCGAGGTCGTGAGCGCAACCGCGACCTCTCCGGACATCGCGCTCCCGAACGCCGCATCGGTCACGCTTCGCTTCGACGTCTTCATCGACACGGAGTCGTCGGACAACTGGGATCTCCTGAAGCTGAACGTGAAGGACGGCGTCAACGTCAAGACGGTCTGGGCCAAAGCCGACGTCGGCGGACCCACGGGCGGCGTCTTCGTAGCGGCGTCCGCCGATCTGACCGACTTTGCCGGCAAGACCGTGAAGCTCATCTGGATCTTCGACTCCGTCGATGGCGGCGGCAATCAGGGCGAAGGTGTCTTCATCGACTCGATGGCCATCGAGTCGACCTGCGGAGGCGACTTGGGCGTCCAGTTCCCGTCGCTCTTCGGCGTCTACGGCTTCGGTCGTGAAAGCGCCTACGCGGTCGGCAACGCCGGCACCATCATCCATTGGGACGGCCAGAGCTGGAAGCGGCAGACCGGCGCGGACGGCGCCGATCTCTACGCCATCGGCGGCTCCGCGGACACCCTCATTGCGGGCGGCGCCAATGGCGAAGTCGTCAGCACCTTCGGCGGTGGTGGCCTCAGCACCGAGACGGCCGCCTCCGGGAACATTCGCGCCGTCGCGACCCTCGCGGGCGGTCAGAAAGCCCTCGTCGTCGGCGACGGCGGGCTCGCGGCCCTCCAATCGGACGGCGCCTGGACACCACTGGTGACCAACACCGTAGGCGACCTCCACGCGGTGGCGACTTTGCCCGACGGCGGCGCCTTCGTGTTCGGCGCCTTCGGGACCGCCCTCCGCTGGGACGGCAGCGCGTTTGCGACCGAAGTTGTCCCGACCACCCGCACGCTCTACGCGGCGTGGGCCGACGGGAACTCGGTGTGGGCGGCCGGCGCTGGCGCCGCGCTGATTCATCACGACGGCACGGGCTGGCAGGAACAGGGGCTCACGGGACTCGGCTCCGGCTCGTCGAGCGAGCTGCGGGCACTCTCGGGCCTCCCGGGCATCGGCCCGATCGTCGCGGCGGGCGGCGGCGGCACCATCGCCGAACGGGACGACGCTGGCGTCTGGACGAAGGCGAGCTCACCGACCACCTACGTCCTTCACGGCGCGTGGGCGGCGTCACGGGACGACGTGTTCCTGGTCGGCAACGCCGGGATGATCGTGCAGAAGGTGGCCGGGAGCTGGACGTCGGTCGAATCGCCGACGGACGCCGCGCTCTTCGACGTTTGGGGTCGGTCGGCGGACGAGGTGTACGCGGTCGGCGCCGGCGGGGCGCTGCTCCGCTACGATGGCGTCCTGTGGAAGCTCCTCCGCGCCAGCACGCCGTCGACTCTCCGGGCCATCTGGGGCCCGAAGCCCGACGACGTCTTCGCGGTCGGCGAAGCGGCCACCATCATGCACTTCGACGGCCTCTTCTGGTCGCTCGTCCCCGTTCGCCCCGATATGGTCGACGGCGAGGAGCAGCCCATCACGGACGGGCTCTTCGATGTGGGCGGCAGCGGCGAGGTGGTCTACGCCGCTGGGACCAAAGGCACCATCCTCGAGAAGGTCATGGGCGACCAGGGGCCGGAGTTCCAACGCCTGAACCTGGGCGCCACCCGCACGATCCGCGGCGTGGCCGTCGGCGCCATGGCGCTCTTCGTGGGTGGCGAAGGCTCCGTGCTCGACTATGAGACCGATCGCGGCCCCTTCGTGGAGTCCACCGGCAGTGTCGCGACGCTCTACGACGTGTTCGTCGGTCCGGATGGCCGCGCCATCGCGGTGGGTGACCTCGGGACCGTCCTCGAGCGCACGCCCGGGGTACACCCACCGGCGGCCCCCGCGCCCACCGAATGAACATCGTGCCGCCGTCGTTTCGCACGGTCGAAGCGGATGGGGCCAGCGCCGACGCGCGCCGCTCCGTCTACGTCCTGCACGGGATCTTTGCGTCGGGCCGCTCTTGGCGCAGCGTGGCGCGCCGCCTCGCCGAAGCGCGCCCGGACCTTCGGATGGTGCTCGTCGACCTCCATGGCCACGGCGAGAGCCTCGACGCAGCCCCACCGCACACGCTCGAGCGCTGCGCCCACGAGCTCCGTGCGCTGCACGCCGTGACCGGGCCACCTGTCGCCGTCATCGGCCACTCCTTCGGTGGCAAGGTCGCGATGGTCCATTCGGAGGGCTTCCCCGTCGAGACGTGGGTGCTCGACAGCCCGCCGGGGCGCACGGCAGACTGCGGTGAAGCCAATCGGGTCTTGGAGGCCCTCCGGGCGCTCCCCGAGCCCTTCGAGAGCCGTACCGAGCTTGACCGGGCGCTCAACTCCGCCGAGATCGCGCCCGCGGTCATCACGTGGATGCAGACCAACGTCGACGCCGCGCCCGGCGGCGGGCTCCGATTTCGCTTTCGCCGCGACGTCATGGCGGACCTCCTGGCCGACTACCGCCGCACGGACTGTTGGCCGTCGGCCCTGAGCGCCGCCTCGCCCATCGTCCACGTGCGCGGGACGCGTAGCGACCGCTGGGATCCCGAGAACTGGGCGCGCTTCAGGACGCTCCCGCCTCTGGCGACGCTCCCCGCGCCCGGCTCGTCCTCGATCGAGCTCGACGCCGGCCACTGGGTCCACATCGACGCCGGCGAGCCACTGCTGGCGCTGCTGATCGCCCGCCTCGCGCGCCCCCGTGACTGAGGCCGCCCCCACCACGGACGCCGCGGCCGTCGACCTCGTCCCCTTCGGCGAGCTCCCGATGCGCCAAGTCGCGGACGCGCTCGCCGCGGCCTTCGGCGAAGACGGGGCAGCGGGCCACACCCCGACCGCGTGGCGCGCCATGCTGGGACTCGAACTCGAGTCGGGGCGCTGCGACCCCGCCCTCTCGACCGCGCTGGTGCAGAACGGGCGCGTCCTCGGTGCCTGTATCGCCCGCCTCGGTGACGCGCCATACGCCCACATCGGCGCGACCGGGATACGGCCCGGGCGGCGTGGTCAGGGCCTCGGGCGACGGCTCGTGTCACACGTCCTTCAAGGGATGCTCGGCCGCGCCCACGATCGCGTGACCCTGGAAGTCGAGCGCCCGAACCTGGCCGCCGAGTCCCTCTACGAGAGCCTCGGTTTCCGGCCGCAACGCGAGCTCCTCACGGTGCAGCTCCGGAAGGAGCGCTTCCGGGCGACGGGTCGACTCCGGACGGTGCGGGTCGCGGCGGAGGAAGCCCTCGCGGTGATGGCCGGCTTCTACGTCGGCGGTCCGATCACGGGCAGCGACGGCGTACACTTCGACGAGCTCATTCAAGAGCCGCAACCCGCCTTTCAGCGACGTCTCGAGTACTTGCGCACCTTCGTCCCCGAGCGGCAGTCGCAAGGCGCCTTGATCGGCGGCGCCGTCTTCCAGGCGGTGAACGTGGGCGGACCGCACCTCGGCTTCGCTATGTACCGGGGATCACAGCTCTTTACGATGACGGCGTGCGACTTTGACGATCAGCTCATCGTCTCGACACTGCTCCAGGTCGCGCTCGACAAGGAGCCGGCCCTTCGGCTCATCCATGTCCCCGAGGACAGCCCGGCTCACATCGCGTTGCTCCGCCTCGGCGCGGAAGTCACCGGCCGGGCGACGGAGATGTGCTGGGGTCGCCCCGAGCCCGTGCCCTGACCATGTGCGGCGTGATCGGGATCGTCGGTGACGCGGCAGACCTCGGCACCGCCCAGGCGATGCTTCGCGCCGTGGGCCATCGTGGCCCCGACGACCAACGCTTCGAGGCACCTGTCGGGGCCGTGCTGGGCGCCGCACGGCTCGCCATCGTCGACGTCGCCGGCGGCGTTCAGCCTCGCTACTCGGCCGGGCGCTGGGTCCTTTGGAACGGCGAAGTCTACGACCTGGACGGGCACTACCGGGCTCTCACGGACGCCGGTGGTCCTTTGCCCGACGGCGCCGGAGACACCGTCCTCCTCGGCGCGCTCCACGCCGCCTTCGGAGACGAGTTCGTGGCGCGCCTCAATGGGCCATTCGCGCTCGCCATCTACGAGCCTGAGCGGCGCCGTCTCTTTCTCGCCCGCGACCGCAACGGTCAGCGGCCGCTCTACGTCGCGGAGGTGGCGGGCGGCGTCGTGTTCGCCAGCGAGCTCGCCGCACTTCTGGTGCACCCCGGCGTCGAGGCGCGACTCGACCCGATCGCGCTACGACGCTACGTCATGCACGACATCACGCCGTCGCCGCAGACCTTGCTCTCCGGCGTCCATCGCCTCGAGCCCGGCGGGAACGCGACCTGGACCCGCGCCGAAGGGCTGCGCCTCGGCCGGTGGTGGCGCCCACCCGCCCCCGTGGCCCCCCCCACTGATGACGCGACCTACCTCGAGCGCCTGCGAGGTGCCCTCGAGGCGTCGGTTCGGCGGCGCATCCCGGCCGAGGTCCCGTGGGGCGTCGCGCTCTCGGGCGGGATCGACTCGGCGATCGTCGCGCTGTCCGCCGCGAGAGTGGGGCCCGTGGGCGCCTTCGCGGTCGGGTGGGAACACGCGGACTTCGACGAGTCGGGCCTATCGGCGCGCCTCAGCCGGGTCGCCGGGGCGCGCCTGCACACGGTGGTTGTCACCGACGCCGACGTCGCCCGCGACGTCCCCGGGCTGCTCGCGAGCGCCAACGAACCGCTCGGCGACGAGGGCCTCGTCTCGAGCTGGTACCTCGGCCGGCTGGCGCGCGACCACGTCAAGGTGCTGCTGACCGGCGATGGCGGTGACGAGCTCTTTCACGGCTACCCGACCCATCTCGCCGACCGGGTCGCGACGCACGTCCCCGCCGCCTTGAAGCCCATCGCGGTCCGCGCGGGCCACGCGGCGCTCTCGCTCCTCGGCGTCTCACCGCGGCAGGTTGGGCTCGACTTCCAGCTCCGACGCGGTCTCGCCGGATTGCCTTACGGGAACGCCGCCGAGCGCCACGCGGTTTGGCTCGCCAGCGTCGAACCAGCCCTCGAGGAGCGCCTCTTCACGCCCGCGTTCCGGCGTGCCCTTCGAGACGACGATCCCTTCGAGGACGTCCACCGCGCCGCTGAGGCTCGCCCACAGCTCTCGCCCGTCGACGCCCTCTATCGCCGCCTCTTCCTCGGCGACCTCCTGCTCACGAAGGTCGACCGCAGCCTCGCGGCCCACGGCCTCGAAGCGCGCGCGCCCTTTCTGGATCCCGCGGTCGTGGCGCTCGCCGAGGGTGCGCCGGCGCGCATGACGATTCGGGGCACGGAGCTCAAGTGGTGCCTACGCCGTGTGGCCGAGCGGCTCGGGGTCCCGGCAGACATCGTCAGGCTCCCGAAGCGCGGCTTTTCGGCGCCGAGCGCGGCGTGGCTACGCGGCCCGCTGCGCGACTACGCACATGACATCCTGCTCGGCCCCGAGCTGGAGGGATCGGGCCTCTTCCGCCGCGACGGGCTCGCAGCCCTGCTTGCGGAGCACGACTCTGGCCGGGTGAACCACCGAAAGCCCCTCTGGACCCTCCTGGCGCTCGCCGCCTGGCTACGCACCCTGCGCGCCTGGTCGGTCGCGCCGTTGCCGTGACCGAAGGACCCTCAAGCCGGAGCCGACGCGCCGGGTCCGAGCTCGCCCTCCAAGTGGCGCTCCTCGGAGCCCTCGTGGCCCTCGCCCTCGCGTTCTACGGCGACTACAGCCTCACCTGGGACGAGTCGGTCGACCACTACCGCCGCAAGGCCGGCGAGAAGACCTGGAACTTCTGGTTCGGCGGCTTCGCGGCGGACCACGCGCTCTGGGACTACGGCCACAACCCCTCGACGTCATTCCTTTATTACGTCATTTGGCGTGGCCTCTCCGCGCTCGGGGTGACGGTCGACCTCGTCGACCTCTGGCACCTCCTGACGGCGCTCATTGGCGTCACTGGGGTGATGCTGACCTATCGACTCGGCGACCGGCTCGGAGGCCGCTGGGCCGGCCTGCTCGCGGGCGCGACCCTCGCGCTTTGGCCGATCTGGGTCGGACAGTCCTTCGGCAACTTCAAGGACGTCCCCTTCGCCGTCGCGTGGCTCTGGTGCATCGACTCGGCGCTGGCGCTGGCCGAGGCCCCGTCGTCGCGTGCAGTCGTTCGACACGCGCTGGCCGTCACGTCGCTGCTCGTCGTTCGTATCGGTGGGCTCCTGGTCGTACCGATCTCGATCGCCGCGCTGGTCCTCGGTCTCCGCCGCGTAGACCGGCCCACCCGGCACCGGATCTTGGCCACGACCACCGCGATGCTCGTCGTGGCGCTCGGCGTCCATGCCGTCAGCTACCCCTATGTCCTCCTTCACCCCTGGGACGGCCTCGTGGACCTCGTCGCCGCCAACCGGAGCTTCGAGTGGACCGGCGAGACGTTGACCTTCGGGCTCGCCCACTCATCGACGGAGACGCCCGCGTGGTACGTGCCCGTCTGGTTCCTCGTGACCTTGCCGGAGCTGACGCTCGTCGGTCTCGCGGCGCTCGTCTGGTCGGCGTTACGACGCGCCTCGGGTCGCGGTGCGCTCGCCGCGTGCGGCGCGACGTATTTTGCGCGCCGCTTCACGCTGGCGACCGTCGCCTGGCCGCTCCTCTACGTGGTCCTAGCGGGCGCACCCATCTATGACGGGATCCGGCACGTCCTCTTTGTGGTACCGCCCCTCATCGCGCTGGCGAGCGCCGCGTTGGTCGGCCCCGGGTCGGCCCTGCCCCGCCCCGTCGCCATCACGTTGACCGTGCTCGGCCTCGTGAGCCACGGCGTCGACGTCGTGCGTTTTCACCCCATGCAGACGGCCTGGTTCAACCGCCTCGTCGGAGGGACCCAGGGCGCGGCGGCGTCCTTCACGGTCGACTATTGGGCGAGCAGCGCGAAGCTCGCATCCGAGTGGATCGTGGCCCAGTCAGAGCCGACCCACGTCTGCGTCTTGGCTGAGATCGAAGAGAGTTGGCAGCACTACCTCCGCCCGCCGTGGCGGGTCACGGGCGCTCAGCGCCTCTCAGACTGCCCACCCGACGCCCGCTTCGTCTACGCGTTCGCTCGCAACCGGCTCATCCCGGAAGCGCGGGAGGCCGCCGCAGCGTCGCGCCGCTACGTCGAGGTCGGCCGCATCGACGTCGGAGGTGCGACGCTCGGCGTTTGGTTTCAGCGAATCACGCCATAGCGACGCCCGGCCTTCGCGGTATAGTCGTCGCACGATGAAGCACTTCACCCTTCTCTTCTGGTTGGCATGCGCCACGACCGCAACCGCTGCGCCCCCCGGCGCGCCGCCGACCCTCGACGTCGTCGCAGCGCTCGAGGCGCTGTCGGAATGCAAACGCGCGCCGGCGCCCGACGGCACCATGTTTCAATGCGACCGTCTCCTGGCGACCGTGCAGGACTCGGAGCTCGCTATTGGACCCTTCTTCGAATCGGTGATCGGAGGCATGAGGGCCAGCATCAATGGCGACGTCTCAGTCGAGCGCGCCCCCGTGGCACTGAGCGGAAGGACGCTCGATGGCGCTCGGTTCGTCGTCCAGACCGGGGGAAAGCAGACCTTCGCCGGCCAGTTCGTCCTGCTCACGGGCCCTGCCGGGAAGAGCCGAGTCGCGCTCTGCGCCGCCCCGGGCCCGGGGGCGCTCCCGCCGGTGTGCCCCACCATTCTGCGCGGGCTCATCGCGGTCGATCTCGCCACGATCGCGGTGGCGATGACGCCTCCGAGTTTCCTTGGGAAGACGCTCCCGATCCCGGCCGGCTGCCAGGTGATCGAGTCCTCCGGCACGGACTTCCGAATCGCGTGCGGGGGGACGGACCTGCTCATGGTCATGTCGCTCGATGACGACGACGACCCCGACCGAATCTCGGCGACTCTCGAGGGCCAGATGCTGCAAAACCTCCCGGGAGCCAAAGCGACGGGTAAGGTCCCTTGCAGGGTCGGAAAGACCGCCCACCAGTGCCGGCGCATCGCGACGCCGGACGGCAAAGCCGAAGTGGTCATCGGCGGTGGGACCCTCGGCGGCGCCAAGGCCACGCAGCGGCGGCTGGTCATCTGCAGCCGGACACCGTCGCGCCCGAACCCCCTGTGCGAGCCGGTAGTGCGCTTTTGAACGTGGGACAAGTGGCAAGCCATTTGCACAGCACAGCCTCCCAATGTGTCGCGCCGCCCCGCGCCAAGGCGCCCAGCACCCCACCGACGAGCCCAGGAGTACCCATGACGCCGCCTATCCCCCCTCTATCTCGTCGGCTCAGCCCATGCGCCATCGCGCCAGAGCGCCTCATGGTACTGGCGTTGCTGCTCGCTGTCGGCGCTTGCGAGAACTCGGCCGACGGCGCGGGGCAGACGCTTCTCGGGAACGACGCAGCCAATGGAGACATCCGCAGCGACGTGGGCAGCAACCAGGACACCGGAGACGGCTGTCCGGACGGCGCCGATTGTCCGGACACGAGTCCGGACACGAGCCCCTGCGATTCGAGCCCCTGCGGCGAGGGCACCTGCACGGCGACGGGCGAGTCCTACACCTGTGAGTGCCCCGCCGGCCGTCGTGGACCGGGCTGCACCTTGCCGGATCGCGACTGCTCCTCCTTCGACTGCCAGAACGGCGGCGAGTGCACCGAAGGCGGAGACGGTCCCTACTGCCAGTGCCCGGTGGGCTTCGGCGGCGACCGCTGCCAAGCCAACGTGAACGATTGTGGGGCCAAACCCTGCCAGAACGGCGGCGTCTGCAAAGACGGCATCGCGAGCTTCACCTGCTCCTGTGCCGCCGGCTTCGAGGGACCGACCTGCACCAGCACCATCGACCCCTGCGAAGGCGGCGTGTGTTTGAACGGTGCGTCCTGCCAGGCGGTAGCCGGCGCGCCGGCTTGCACCTGCGCGCCGGGTTATGCCGGCCCCACGTGCGCCGAGGAGAAGGACGAGTGCGTCCCAAACCCGTGCGAACATGGCGGCACCTGCGCAGACGGTCTGAACGGCTACACCTGTACCTGCGCTGACGGCTACGACGGCGAGACCTGCGCCACCGATATCGACGAGTGTGCCGGCGTGACCTGCGCCAACGGCGGCGAGTGTGTGGACGGCAAGAACGGCTTCGAGTGCCTCTGCGCGCCCGGTTACGCGGGCGAGACCTGCGACCAGAACATCGACGATTGCCCGGAGGCCGGCTGCAAGAACGGCGGCACTTGCGAAGACGGCGTCGGCGCCTTCGAGTGCGTCTGCAAGGACGGCTACTCAGGGACCTTCTGCGAGGTCGCCGCGAGCCCGTGCAAGCCGTCGCCGTGCCAGAACGGGGCGTCCTGTGTGGGTGTCGACGGCGTCGCGGTGTGCTCCTGCCCCGTCGGCTTCGGCGGCGACTTCTGCGAGCAGAACGTCGACGACTGCGCGACCAACCCCTGCCAGAACGGCGCCGCCTGCAAGGACGGCGTGGACGACGCCACGTGCATTTGTGAGCCCGGCTGGAGCGGCGAGACGTGCGCTGATGCCCTGGTCGATTGCGATCCGAACCCGTGTCAGCACGACGGTTTGTGCAGCATGGACGGCGGCGCGGTCACATGCGAGTGCATCGCGGGTTACGAAGGGCTCGTCTGTGAGCTCGACGTCGACGACTGCGTCGGCGTCGTGTGCCAAAACGGGGGCGTGTGCCAAGACGGCGTCGACGACTTCGATTGCGCGTGCGCCGACGGCTGGGAGGGCTCGCTCTGCGCGACCAACTCGAACGACTGCGCTCCGAACCCGTGCCTGAACGGCGGGACCTGCACCGACGGGCTCGACGCCTATAGCTGCGCCTGTGCGACCGGGTTCAGCGGCGTGTCCTGCGAAGTCGACCTCGACGAGTGCAAAGGCGCGCCCTGCAAGAATGGCGGCACCTGCAAGGACGGCGCGGGCACCTATACGTGCGACTGTGCGGCGGGATTTGGCGGCGATCAGTGCGAGAACGAGCTCGATGAGTGCGCCGTGGCCCCGTGCAAGAATGGCGGGACCTGCACCGATGGCCTCGCGTCCTTCACGTGCAGCTGCGCTCTCGGTTACGACGGCCCTACGTGCGAGACCGAGACCGACTCCTGCGCGTCCACCCCGTGTAAGAACGGCGGCGCCTGCAAGGACGGCGTCGGCACCTACACCTGCCAGTGCGCGCCCGGCTGGACCGGCCTCACGTGCGGGGAGAGCGTGGACGACTGCAGTCCGAACCCCTGCCAGAACGGCGGGACCTGCCTCGACGGCCAGAGCGGCTTCGCCTGCACCTGCAAGGCGGGCTGGAAGGGGACCTATTGTCAGGAAAATATTGACGAATGTGCCGCCAAGCCGTGCCTCAACGGCGGCACCTGCATCGATGGGACAGCGGCGTATTCGTGTGAGTGCGCGACGGGCTATACCGGCCTCGCCTGCGCGACCAACATCGACGACTGCAGCCCGAATCCCTGCCCGGCCGGCACGGTCTGCAAGGACGGCGTCGCCTCCTACTCCTGCGTCGAGCAGAGCGGGTACCACCTAGCCGACACGAACGCGAACTGCCCGGAAGAGACCTTCCTCGACGTCTCGAAATACCCCGGCGCGGGAGCGGCCTACCCGGCCCCGACCCTCGCCGTGACCTGTACCGCGACGACGATGACGGTGACCTCGAACTCCATCCCCCACTACCCCTTCGTGCCGACGACACCGAACGCGCTCAAGGCCCAGGCGAACACCTGGACCGTGACGCTCACACCGAAGGCGGCCGCGGCGACCTCCACCATCCCGCTCCTCGGGGTCGTCGGCTTCGCGGTCAATGGCTCGCCCTTCTACGGACCGAACGAAGGCCCCACGCCCGATCCCTACGGCGATCCCG
>JADMJS010000518.1 GCA_018780435.1 Myxococcales bacterium | reverse complement strand
AGGATGACCGACGCGTTCTTGCCGATGAACTTCCGGTTGATGTGGCCGTCTTCGAGGATGACCTTCTCGAGCTTCGGGACGTCGCTGTCCTTCAGGCGATAGCCGCCCGCCCGTTCGAGCTCGTCCTTCAGCCGGTCCGCGATCGAGTCGACCGCGATGACCACCTTCTCGATGATGCACACGATGTTGTTGTCGAGGCTGTGGCCCGCCGCGATGTCGCGCGCCGCCTTGGCGAGGTCCGCGGTCTCGTCGACGAGCGCCGGCGGGTTGCCGGGGCCGGCCCCGATGACCTTCTTGCCCGTCGACATCGCGGCCTTCACGACCGGGCCACCGCCGGTCACCACCAACATCCGGGTCCCGGGGTGCTTCATGAGCGTCTGTGCGCTCTCGATGGTGGGATCACCGACCGACACGAGCGTATTGGCGGGATAACCCACCCCGATCATGGCGCGGTTCAGCTCCCTCACGAAGTAGTTGTTCACGCCCTTCGCCGAGGGGTGAACGTTGAAAACGACCGTGTTGCCGCCGGCGATCATCCCAATGCCGTTGTTCAGGATGGTCTCGGTCGCGTTCGTACATGGGGTGATCGAGCAGATGACGCCATAAGGCGCCCGCTCGTCGATGGCGAGGCCATGGTCGCCCGTGAAGGCGCGGGTCTGGAGGACCTCCATGCCCGGCGTCTTGTTCGCGACCAGCAGGTTCTTGCCGATCTTGTCCTCGACGCGGCCGAGCCCCGTCTCCTCGACGGCCATCCGCGCCAGCTCGGGGGCGAGGCGCCGCCCGACCTCTCGCATTGCCTCGATGGCCTTCTGCCGGACTTCGAGCGGGGTCTTCTTGACCTTCTCGTAGGCCTCCTGGGCCGCCTTCAGTGCTGAGTCCGGATCGGAGAAGACCCCATCTCCCGCTTGCGACCGAGGGACGAAGACCGTGGGTCCGCCGCCGCCTTCGCTCGCGAGCTTCTGCACGACCCGCTGGACGATATCCGCGATCTGGCGATCAGAGATGGACATGGGGCGCTCCCGTAGCTGGTTTCGGCCTTCACGGCGTCGCCGCGATGGCCCCTACCCCCGACGACTCGCCGAGGAAGGCGTTCCTTGGGGGACGACGGGTGATGGTGTCCCCGGTGGACGCCACCGTCGCCCGTCAGTCGTCTTTGGCCTTGTCGTAGCAGAGCCGGCCGGCGACGTCGAACTGGTCCACGATCGCCATGATGACATGGTCGACGGGCTTGTTCTGCGTCGCCTTCGTCTGGCGCGCGCTCGAACCCGCCGCGTAGAGCACGACCTCGCCGGTGCCAGCGCCGACGGCATCGGCGCATACGACGACCTTGCCGACCTCCTTGAGCTCAGCATCGATCTCCCGCACGAGGAGCAACGTGAGCCCTTCGAGCTCAGGTTCCTTCCGGGTCGAGACGAGCGTGCCGACGACGCGGCCGATGATCATGGCGCTCAGCTCTCCGAGACGTTCTTGCGACCGAGCGGCAGCACGGCGTCGATGTTCGCGTGCGGACGCGGGATGACATGCACGCTGACGAGCTCACCGACGCGCTCCGCCTGACGGGCGCCCGCTTCGGTCGCCGCCTTCACGGCCGCGACGTCACCACGGACGATGCAGGTGACGAAGCCGCCGCCGATCTTCTCGAAGCCGACGAGCTCGACCTTGGCGGCCTTCACCATGGCGTCCGCCGCCTCGACCATGCCCACGAAGCCCTTCGTCTCGATCATCCCAAGTGCGTCAGCCATGTGAGTTCTTCCTTCGTGCCCCGAGCCCGGGCGCTGTCGCCGGTGCCGGTGGGTTGCAGTCTTCGAAATAGGGCCTAGCTCGCCGACGCCGACATGGCGGGGCGGCTGGCTCCGATCAGATGCCTTCGATGCTCTCGATCGCCTTCATCGCCGCTTCGGCGGCGCTGTCGATCTCGGATTCGGTGCCCGCCAGCCAGAGCCGCCCGAAGGCGCCGATCGGGCGGATGTTCACGAGCGCGATGTTCGCGGCCTTCTCGGCTTCGTTCGCCGCGAAAGCGACGTAGGCGGCGGGCTCGGTCTCGAGGATGAACAGCGATTGCCCCGGGAGGAGCATCATGCCGGCGGAGTCGCGGTTGATGATCTGCGCTTGGTACGGCTCGATCGCCCGGATGACCTGCTGCGACATGACCTTCGGCTTCTTGCGCTGCTTCGGCTCAAGGCCGAGGGCGCCGAGGATCGCCTCGCCTGCCTGCATCACCTGCCCCTTGTCGCCATGGTGGACTTCGAGGACGCCGAAGGCGCGCTCGACCACCTGAATGCCAGGGAGCACGCGGCTCGCCTTCAGCGCGACGTCGGTGACACGGTTGATGGCGATGCCGGGCGCGATCTCGACCCACAGGCTGGCCATGCCGGGAATGGGGAGGAAGCCCTTCGCTGTCTTGCCCATGAAGGACGCGAGCTGCGGTTGAAGGCTGTCCAGGAACGCATAAGTACGAAGCGTGATGCTCATGACGCGACGGATCTAGCAAGTCGCTCGAATTCCCGCAATCTCTGGACCCAACAATCCGGC
>JADMJS010000410.1 GCA_018780435.1 Myxococcales bacterium | reverse complement strand
ACACGAGCTGCGACGCCACGGGCCAGTGCGTCTCCCCGTGCGACTTCTGCACGACGGGGTCGTGCACTGCGTTCGGCTTCGAAGAGCAGAGCCCGCTGTCGGGCTGGGACATCAGCGGCGACGCGGCCGTCATCCCCCAGCTCGGCGGCACGGCGGCGCCGGCCGGCTCGGCCATGCTTCGGCTCTCGACAGGGCTCTCCACGGACCTCCCGTCTTACGCCCAAAAGGCGCTGTGTGTTCAGGGCGGATTGAGCCGGCTGGAGTTCGCGTGGCGGCTCTACTCGGAGGAGTTCGAGGAGTACTGCGGCTCCACCTATCAGGATTACTTCACGGTCTCGGTCATCATCTCGGGCTCCCGGACCGAGCTCCTGCGCGTGACTATCGACGACCTCTGCCCGCCCGGCACGAACGGCTGCACGACGTGCGGTGCCCTCGGCACGACGCTCGCGCTTGCTGACGTCTCCTTCGACAAGGGCGGCGTCAGCGTCGCGCCGTGGCAGAACGCAAGCCTCGCGCTGCCGGCGGGCGCCGAGAAGGGCACACTGGTGTTCGAAGTGCGCGACATCGGTGACAGCAGCTACGACACGGTCGTGCTCATCGACTCGATTCAGCTACGTCCATGACCCGGCTGCTCCAAGCGCCCGGGACGAGTTGGATGTATAACCCTCGGTGACCCTCCCAAGGAGACTCGCGATGTCCACGTTCATCCCTGCTACGACCCTCGCGCATTCGCCCGGCGCCATCATCGTCCCGACGACGCTGGGTGTGTCGTCGGAGGCGGCTTACCCGTTCGCGGCCCTCTTCGCCGATCTGCTCGAGCGGCCGGTGCGTGTCGTCCACGTCCAAGACTTCGCGTTTGGCGCCGACCCGATCGCAGGGCTCGAGCTCGGGGTTCGGATCGCGAAGCGCATCGAAGGCGTCGGGCACGCCATCGCCGAGCTCCCGAGCCCATATCTCGCCGTTGGGCCACGGGACGTGACGGTGCAGATACGCGGCGGCTTCCCAGCGCGGGAGGTTCTCGACGAGCTGAAGAACGACGCCGTGATGGCGATCGTGTGCCTGCACGGGCAGGTCGGTGAACGTCACTTCATGCTCGGGTCGGTCGCGGGCAAAGTGATTCGCGCCGGCCACGTCCCGATGTTGGCCGTTCGCGCCCCGATGGAGGCACGTCGTATCCAGAACATCCTCATGCCGCTCGACTTCTCCGAGCTGGAGTCGGGTGCGTTCGACGACGTCCTCCACCTCGCGAAGAAGACAGGCGCCACGCTGCACCTCCAGCACGCGATGGACATCCGCATTCCGCCGGTGATTCAGGCCGATCACGACCTGTCGGTCTTCGCGCCCCCCCTCGCGGAGAAGGCGCTGCTCGAGGACGCCGAGAAGCAGCTCCTCCGCTACGCCGAAGCCGCGGCCAAGGCCCACGTCGAGGTGACGACCGCCATCGTACAAGCTATCGAGGGCATCGCGGCGGCGCTGGAGCGCGAGATCACGGATCGTGACCCCGATCTCGTCGTCATGGCCGCCCACGGTCGCAACGGCCTCTCGCGGCTCTTGCTCGGCAGCGTGACCGAGGCCGCCATTCAGCTCTCGACCCGCCCGGTGCTCGTGCTGAAGCCGAGCAAGTCCGTTCTCGAGCTCGAGTCCGTCGCGTCCTGAGGTCGGACGGCGGACTACAGTACGATCGTCCGCCGACCCTCCACCACCACGCGGCGCTCAAGATGCGACCGCACGGCCCGAGCGAGCACGACGCGCTCGACGTCGCGGCCGACGCGCGTCAGCTCCTCCGGGCCCATGCCGTGGTGCACGCGCACGACGTCCTGCTCGATGATGGGCCCTTCGTCGAGGTCCTTCGTCGCGTAGTGCGCCGTGGCGCCGACCAGCTTCACGCCGCGGTCGAAGGCCTGGAAGTACGGGCGCGCCCCCTGAAACGCCGGCAAGAAGCCGTGGTGGATATTGATGACCGGCGGCGCTTCGGTGAGAAACGTGTCCGTGAGCACCTGCATGTATCGCGCGAGCACCACGAGTGACACGTGGTGCCGTCTGAGCAGCGCGAGGACCTTCTCTTCCTGATCGCGCTTCGTGTCGGCGGTGACCGGCAAGGTGAAGAACGGGATGCGGAACCCTTCGGCGACTGCCTCGAGCGTCGGATGGTTCGAGATGATGAGCGCGATCTCACAGGGGAGCTCGCCTTGCTTCTGCCGCAGGATGAGGTCGTAGAGGCAGGCGCTCTCACGGGTGACCAAGATGGCGATCTTCGGCGGCACGTCGGAATAGCTGACGGTCCACTGGGCATCGAGGCGTTCAGCCAGCTCGCCGAAGGACGCTTCAAGCGCCCGCCGTGAGGTCGATTCGCCGAGGCGGGCGAGCGCCTTCGGTGACGCCAAAGCGCCCAGATCGACGACGAGCCGCATGTGGAAGCGACCGCCCGGCGCCGGGCTCTCGCCTTTGGCGGGCGGCAGCGTGACGGTGGCGTGGTTGGACGAGTCGAGGATGTTCAGCCCGAGCTCGAAGAAGAAACCCGCGAACCGGGCGACGAGGCC
>JADMJS010000228.1 GCA_018780435.1 Myxococcales bacterium | reverse complement strand
GCGGTCTCGTAGTCGGCGCGCACCTCTTCGGCGGGGCTCATGCGCGGGAAGGACGCGATGGGGTCGTCGCCGAGCGGCAGCGTGCCGGGTTCGTGCAGGCGGAGCACCTGCCAGTAGGCCGCGCGCCGGCACGCCCGGTCGTCGCCGGGGACCTCGCCCGCCGCGAGGCCCCAGCCGGGGCGTGGGCTGGCGCCGTCCGGGGCGCTCGTCTCGTGCCAGTCGATACGCTCAAGGCTGCGGAAGGCGCCCGCGTGGGCGAGGCGGCCGAGCGCGCCGGCGTCGAAGCCGCTCGCCGCGGCGAAGGTGTCGATGCTCCGGAAGGGGCGCCGGGCCACGGCCCGCGCGAATCGAGCCTCAGCCGCGCTGCCAAGGCCGGCGACGTAGCGGACGCCGACGCGGAGGGCGCCTTGTTCGAGCGTGCAGTCCCAGTCGCTGTGTTCGACGTCGATGGGGAGCACGATGACGCCGTGTCGGCGGGCGTCTTCGACGATGGTATGGGGCGAGTAGAAGCCCATGGGCTGACTGTTCAAGAGGGCGCAGGCGAAGGCGGCCGGGAAGTGGGTCTTCAGGAAGGCCGAGGCGTAGGCGAGGAGCGCGAAGCTGATGGCGTGGCTCTCCGGGAACCCGTACTCGCCGAAGCCCTTGATCTGGCTGAAGATCTGCTCGGCGTAGGCCTCGCCGATGCCGCGTTCGGCCATGCCGCGGATGAGGCGGTCCCGCACGTCGCCCATGGTGCCGCGTTTGCGCCAGGCGCCCATCTTGCGGCGCAATTCGTCCGACTCGCCCGGCGTGAAGCCCGCGGCGTCGACGGCGATGCGCATGACCTGCTCCTGAAAGAGCGGGACCCCGAGGGTACGCGCGAGGATCGGCACGAGCGACGGGTGCGGGAAGGTGATGGGCTCTTCGCCGTTACGGCGCCGCAGGTAGGGGTGCACCATACCGCCTTGGATGGGGCCGGGGCGGATGATCGAGATGGCGACGACGATGTCATAGAAACGTTCGGGCCGGAGGCGCGGCAGGGTCGCCATCTGGGCCCGGCTCTCGATCTGGAAGGTCCCGAGCGTGTCCGCAGCGCGGATCCGTTCGTAGGTGAGCGAGTCGCCTTGCGGGATGGTGTTCAGCGCGTGGGTGACGCCGTGGTGCTGCTCGACGAGGGCGAAGGCCTTGCGGAGCGCCGAAAGCATGCCGAGGGCGAGCAAGTCGAACTTGCACATCCCGAGGATGTCGCAGTCGTCTTTGTCCCACGGCAGGATGGCGCGGTTCGGCATGGCGGCCGGCTCGAGCGGCGCCGTGTCGATGAGCGGCTCGTGGGTGACGACCATGCCGCCGACGTGGGTGCCGCGGTGGCGGGGAAAGCCGAGGAGCTGCGGCACGAGGGCGCGCAGGAGCCCGGCGACGCGTGAGGCGGGATCGATGCCCGCGTCCCGGAGCCGCGTCGCGTCGAGCTGGAGGGGATCATCGGGGCCGTCGTCGGCCCCATGGACGGCCGTCAGGTCGATGTCGTCACCCCGTTCGGGCGTCCAGAAGGACATGGCCTTCGCGAGGCGGTCCACTTGGTCCAGCGAGAGCCCGACGGCTTTGCCGACGTCGCGGACGGCCGAGCGCATGCGGTAGCAGATGTTCTCGCAGACGAGGGCCGTGTGGTCGCGGCCGTAAAAGTCGTAGACGAACTGGATGACCTCTTCGCGCCGCTCGTGTTCGAAGTCGACGTCGATGTCGGGCGGCTCGCCGCGCTCCTCGGAGATGAAGCGCTCGAAGAGGAGGCCCGCGCTGACCGGGTCGACCGACGTGATGCCGAGCGCGTAGCAGATGGCCGAGTTGGCGGCCGAGCCGCGGCCCTGACACAGAATCCCCTGCTGACGCGCGAAGGACACGATGTCGTGCATGGTGAGGAAGAAGCCCTCGACCCGCATGCGCTCGACTACCCCGAGCTCGTGGCGCAGTTGTCGCTCGGCCCCGGGCGGGAGCGGATCGCCGTAGCGCGCCCGGGCGCCCGCGAGGACGACGTCCACGAAGTGCGCGATCGGGGTCGTGCCGGCGGGCAGGTGCTTCTCGGGGTAGACGAAGCGCAGCTCGTCGAGGTTCAGCGTGCACTGCTCGGCGATGCTGAGCCCGCGGTCGACCGCAGCGCCGAGCCCGACTGTGTGGAAGCGGTGCGCCAGCTCACGCGGCGACATGAGGCTGCGCTCCGCGTGTGCTTCGAGCGCGTAGCCGGCCTTATCGACCGGCACGCCGAGCCGGATGGCGGTGAGCGTGTCCATGAGCGGCTTGCGCGACCGGCAGTGGTAACGCGCAGCGCCGGACGCGACGAGGCCGAGCCCGGTGGCCTCCGAGAGCGCGCGCGCCGCGTCGATGGCCGCCGCTTCGCCCGGCCCATAGGAGCGGGAGACGAGGAGCCCCGCGTCATCGCCGAGCGCCTGCACGGCGCGGCGCGCAAGGTCGGGCGACGGCGGCCGCGTGAAGAGCACGAAGACGTCGCCGGGCATCGAGAGGAGCGCCGAGACGGAGAGCGTGGGCTCGCCGCGCGGGCTCGTGGTGCG
>JADMJS010000633.1 GCA_018780435.1 Myxococcales bacterium | reverse complement strand
CATCACCCTCCGAAAGCAAGCGGCCCAGTGAGCGGCGGTAGCGCAGGATCAGTCGCCGTCCCGGTCTCGGAAGCTCTCCCGACGATGCGGCGCTTCCACCTCCTGCTCGGGAGAGGGCTCGAACGCGCTGCGTTCGAAGAGCTCGTGGCCGAGTCGGGGACGGTTCGGTCGCACAGCGGGTGGCTCGGGCTCGCCGAGTCGGCGACCAAAGTGAGCCCGATCGAAGCCGACGCGCGCCTCGCGCGGTGGTCGAAACGAACTGGCCGGATGGCCATGCGCATCACCCGCACCGATCCGTCTCACTTTTGGGTCGTCGTCCACGTCGCTGGCGAACGATCGGTCGCGATCATTCACGACGACTCGCCCGTGGTGGCGATGCACGTGACCCGGCTCGGTCGTATCCCGGTTCTCCTCGACACGCCTTTCGGGCGCGATCCGCTCTTCGAACAGCTCGTGGGCATGGGGATCCCCGCGACGGACGCGGCCGAACAAGTGGTGAACAAACGCTCGGACGAGCTCTCAGCGGCGCTCTCACAGGACGATCTCGAGGTCGAGGCGCACGCCCTGCGGCGCGCCCTCGGCGGCTCGAGCGAAGTCGCCCTCGTCGGGATCTGCGAGCTCATCCGCGCCACGCCGCTCCTCGACTGCGTCAAGGACCTGCGCACGCGGGCGGGCGGCGGCGGGTTCTTCAGCGAGTTCAACCCCATCGTCGGCAAAGCGCTCTTCTTCGGCATCATCTTGCCGGCGACCGTGGCTACGATGGCCTTCGTATCGGTCTCGACGCGGCTCGCCAGCGCGGAAGTGGGGCTCAGCCCCGCCGTCTCCTTTCTGGCGGGGTGCGCCGCGGCAGCGCTCGGCATCGTGTCGACCCGCTGGATGTCGAAGCTCTGGATCGGCGCCGAACGTCGGCGGCTGCGCGACCTCCTGAAGTGGGCCGCACCGACCGGCGGTGGGGGCGGGCTGCGCCCCTCACCCGCGGCCCGCGAGAAGTGGGGCGGCCTCTTCTTCATCCTTCGAGACATCGCGTTTCTGGCCGGCATCGACCGGCCGAAGGGGCCCGCCGCGGTTTACGTGGACACCTGGGGCGTCGGTCCCGATGTGCTCGTGGCGTCGCTCAACTCCTCGCTCAGAATCGGTAACGACCGCGACGCGCACTACGCGCTCGCCCGGCAGCTCGTCGAGCTACGGGCGCGCCTCCTCGAGCAGCACCTCGCCGGGACGGCCGTCGACTCGAACGCGATCGCAGACGAAGTCCGGGGCTACATCCGCGCCGCCGTCTGACAGGTAGAGCGCAGCGCCTTATCTCACCGCGCCAGAATCGGCTCTACTTCCCGTAAGATACGTACGCGCCATTGGGTCACGGCCGAGGTGCCGTCTTTGATGCGCTCCGTCTCCGCCAGGACTTGGTCGAGCGGCCAAAAGGTGATGAAGGGATCGAGGTCGAAGACCACCGGCGGCGGATCGCCCGGCCTCAGGAGCACGTGCCAGCCGGTCATCTCGCCCGTGCGCCCCCGAATCACGGCGCGCATCGCCGCGTGGCCGAGGCGCCCCGCGAGCAGCCGGTCGAAGGCGCTCGGTGCCCCACCGCGGACCATGTGACCGAGCACGCTGACCCGCGTCTCGACCGGCAGCCCGGCCGCGCTCAGTGCCGAGTCGAGGTCGCTCTTGAGCGCCGACGATCCGATCTCCACCCCTTCGCTCTTCACGATGATGACGCGGTGTTTGCCGCGGTCGGGGGCGTACGCGTGCCGCACGATGTCCACGACCTTGTTGATGGCCTCGCCCGGGGTCACCTGAGACTCACGGAGCAAGACCCCATCGGATTCCGTGGCGACCGCGGCCGTGAGCGCGAGGTAGCCGCAGTCCCGACCCATCACCTCGACGATGAAGGTGCGACCGTGCGAGGACGCCGTGTCAGAGATGCGGTCGATGGCTTCGACGATGGTGTTGAGCGCCGTGTCGGTGCCGATCGCCAGCGTCGTGTACCCGAGGTCGTTGTCGATGGACGCCGGGATCCCCATGATACGAAAGGGGTTCCCGGTGTGATCGCGCTCGCTCCCAAAGGCCCGAGCGCCCGCCAGCGAGCCGTTGCCGCCGATGACGATGAGCCCCTGGACGTGCTGGTCCCGGAGCTGCTGCGCGGCCCGCGCTCGAACGGCTGGGTCGAGGAAGGGGAGGCAGCGGGTGGTGCCGAGCAGCGTCCCGCCGCGCCGGTGAATGCCGTCGACGTGGCGGGGCTCGAGCGGAGTGAAGTCGCCGTCGATGAGGCCCTGATAGCCCCGACGGACGCCGAGGGTCTCGATCCCGAGGAGGGCCCCGACTTGGACGACGGCGCGCACCGCGGCGTTCATGCCGGGCGCGTCGCCACCGCTGGTCAGGACCGCGACACGTGCGCCGGCGGCCAGTTCCTGCATGGCGCCATCATCGTGGAAGGTCGGCTGGTGTCAACGCGAGGATCGAATCACCGCTGGATCACATCCCCCAGCGCGGCGTCGAGAAGCCGCCACCCTTCTCGGTGATGCGGAACTGCCAGCGCCCGTCCTCGTTCGAGAGGTAGAGGTGCTTGGCCCCGTCGCGCGTCGATACGAACGCGATGTAGCGCCCATCGGGGGACCAGCAGGGATCGGTGTTGGTGCCCTGGTTCTGGGTGATGCGCTTCATGCCGCCGCCTTCGTCGACGGTCAGGATGTCCGAGCCCGCGCCGGTCATCGCGGCAAAGACGATGAGGCCGTTCTTGCCCCAATGTGGCGTCGAATTGTAGCCACCCGCCATCGTCACCCGTGACGCGCCCCCGCCGCCCGCGCCCGTGACGTAGATCTGCGGCCCACCCGCACGGTCGCTGACGAAGGCGATCTTGGAGCCGTCGGGTGACCAGCTTGGCGTCACGTTCTGCCCTTCACCGTTGGTCAGTCGCGTCGTCGGGTTGCCGCCGCCGTCGAGGAGATAGATGTCGGTCCCGCTGCCCTTGGAGAGCGCGGCGGCGATCGTCCCGCTCGGCCCCATGGCCGCGCCACGGTAGTGCCACGGATTGTTCGTGAGCTTCTTACTCCCGATGTAGAGATCCGGCTTGCCGTCGCGGAAGCTCGTGTAGAGCACGCCGCCGTTGGCGAAGCTGGGCAGCATGCTGATGGTGTCGCCGCCGATCATCCCGCCCTGCCCGTGGCCGTCCATCTCGACGGTGCCGATCCCACGGGTCTGCTGGCCGGTCTTGACGGCGTAGACGAGCTTCGAACCGAAGATGCCCGGCTGGCCGGTGACGGCCTCGATGACGCTGTTGATGAAGGTGTCGACGGCAGCGTGGACGGCTTTGGCACCGAGCCCGCTCGCGGACTGGCCCTTCACGGCCACCGGCTTCTGCGCCAGCACCTCGTAGAAGCGCATGTCGAGGTCCACGGCGCCACTGCCGCGGACGACGACCTTGACGAGGTGGCCGGCGCCGACGTTGCGCCAATCGGCCCACGACGTGTCGTTCAGGGTCTCGCGGTCCATGTTGGCGACGAAGGTCTTCGGATCGAGGAGCTCGAAGAAGGTCGACATCTCGAAATTGCGCGCGAGCTGTTTGCCGACCGCGTCGCACACCGACGCGTCGCCTTCACACTTCACGGGTGCGATGGCGAGCTGGAAGCGCTTTTGCGACATCGGCCCCACCGTCACTTGTGCGGGGAGCCCCTCGGCGTCGATGTCGACCTGAGCGGCCGAAAGCCCCGGGAGCAGGCAGACGGCGAACGCGAGGGGGAGAACATGGATGAAGAGTCGACGCATCGAGGGGCCTCCAGGCTAGAGCCGGCACCGAGGCGACCAATTGACCCGGGAGGGCCAAGCCGTCGGTAGCGGGTGACCACCGACGTCGGCACGAAGTCCGACGACGGAAGCGGTCGTGACCCGAAACCGTCGCTGTGGTCGGTCAATTCCGCGAGGGGCGGCTTAACACGCACCTGCCCGTGCTTCAAGAATCGGCTGTCACTGGGGCGGCGGTGCGGCGGTCGACGGTGCCTTGGCCGGCCCCTTCACGGACGCCAGCCCGGCCTTGCACGCGTGGAAGACCGCGCTCCGCAGGATCCAGCTCGACCTCGTCGCGCCGGCCACGACGTCGACGTCGGCCCGGTTCTGTTCGACCATCTTGGCGGGCAGCGTCTCGAAGGCGGGCCGTCCGTGGTCACTGTGCTTCGAATCCAGCACCTCGACGCGCTTCAAGGTGCCGGCCACGACCGTGATCCGCACTCGCGCCGGGAAGCCGGGGTTCGAGCTCGTCCCTTCGAAGCTGCCGCTCGGGAGCTTGGAGAAGTCGCAGGTGTGTGCGAATTCCTGAGGGAACATGGCGTAGTAGGTGTCGATCGCGCCTTGCTGAGTGGCACCGTCGGGTAGCTCCGGCGAGGTCGGCGTGCTGGCGAGAGCTCGGGCCAGGGCCCCGTGGACGAGGTGCGCCGTGCCGGGATCACTCGCCGGAGAAGGCGCCGCGGGGACGCCCTGCGCTTCGAGCGCGCGCTGCGACTCCCGCTTCAAGGTGGCGTCATCGAAGCCGAGCCAAGGCGGCGCGTGGGCGTCCACCAGGATGAGCGTGGCCGTCCCGGCTGGGAGCGCGGGCGCGCGGATCACGGCGCGAACGTGCACGAGACCGAGGAGGTCGGGGCTGTCGGCGTCGTATTGCCCGGCGGCGAGGCCCGCGACCGGGGGCGCTACTGCCGTTACACCGAAGTTTAAGGTGCGGAGGGCCAGGAAGCCCGTTGGGATAATGGCGAGAAAGCCGATGGCGATCTTCATCTGGTCGTGGGGGACGACCAGCATGACGCCCACGAGCGCGACGGCGAGGGGCCAGATCGGCGAGACCAGCGTAAGCGCCAGCGCGGCGCACGCCAGAATGATGAGCAGGAGCCCGACCACACGGCCGACGCGAGCGAGCCGGATCGTGTTCCCCGGGAAGCTATCCATTCTGCAAGCTCTCTTCGGCCTCATCGAGCACCGTCGCCGCCGGCTGGTCGTAGCCGACGAAGATGGGCTCGGGCTCGAGGGTGATGTCGAAGCGGCGGCGGACGGCGCGCCGGATCAATGCGGCGAGGCGCACGATGTCGTGGCTACGGCAGTCGGGCGACGCCGCGGTGAGCGCGAGGGTGTGCCGCGTGGAGACTCGCGCCGGTCCGAGGACGAAACCGCGTGTGATTCCGGCATGTTCGATGAGCCACGCCGCCGACAGCTTCACGCCCGAGGCGCTCGCGTAGCGCGGAAACGTGGCGCCGTGTTCGGCCGCGAGCGCGTCCGCGTGGCCCACCGAGACGACAGGGTTCGTGAAGAAGGAGCCGGCGCTCCGGTGGTTCGGATCGGACGCGTCGACCACCATCGACTTCTGCCGGCGAATGGCGAGGACGCAGTCGCGCACCATCGGCAACGTCGGCTCCCGCACCGCCAAGAGCGCCTGGGCGACGTCGCGGTAGGTCACGGTCGGCGGCGCCTCCGTGTGCAGCCGGAAGTGGACGCGGGTCACGACGAAGGTGCCGTCGCCGAGCTTGAAGCGGCTCGTCCGGTAGCCGAAGGCGCACTCCGATGCGGCGAGGGAGACCATGTCGCCCGACCGGAGATCGAGTCCCTCCACGGCGACGACGGTGTCCGAGACCTCTTGCCCGTACGCGCCGATGTTCTGGATAGGGGCGGCGCCGACGCGCCCCGGAATGCCGCTCAGGCACTCGACGCCCTGTAGACCCGCCTCGACGGTCTGGGCGACGAAGTGGTCCCAGGGCGTGCCGGCGTCCACGATGACATCCGCGGCAGAGCCCCACGACGGCCCGAAGGTGAGCCCACGACCACCGAGACGGATGACGCCCCGGGCGATCGCACCATCGGCGACCAGGAGGTTAGAACCGTCGCCCAGGATCAGCGGCGGCGCACCCGTGGCGCCTACGATGGCGCTCGCCACGGCGGGCAAGTCGTCTGCGCTCACCTCGTCGGCCCAGAACGCAGCGGAGCCACCGAGGCCGAAGGTCGTGAAGGGCGCGAGGGGGACGCCCCTCTCGAGGCGGCCCACCGCCGGTTCGTTGGCGGTCACTGGCCCAAGGGTGGTGTGCCGACGACGTCGTAGGGATCGATGATCCGAGCGACGCCCGTCTCGATCCAGCTCTGGAGGAAGGTGACCGCCTGCGTGATCGACTCGCTGCTACCCGGGGTCGTCTGGTGACCGGCAGCTTCCGGCTTCTGGCCGTCGCCGTAGCTGACTCGGTCGAGCTGAAAGAGCCCACCGGTGGTGGTTCCGCCGAGCAGGTTCCCGTAGACGGGCCCTTCACCCGGCTGGAGTTCGACGAGTGGCACGGACGTGTGGACCGGCGCGATGTGGGGCACCCCGAGGCTGCGGGCGAGCCACCAGCTCGCCGAGTTCGGGATGACCTCGTCGCCGATGGCGATCTGGAGGAGCACGTGCGGGGCGCGGTTCCCCGCGTTGGCCTTGCGGCTCTCGATCACGTGCGGCGAGTAGCTCACGGGGTCACCCGCCTCGATGATGACTTGCGCGACCGCGAAGAAGCGCTTGATGTCGCCCTCCGACGCGCCCGGGGCGCCGATGGCGGTGAAGACGCCCAGGGTGTCCGAGTCATCGAGGACCGAGGTGAGCCGGCCGCCACAGATGTCGAGGATGGCGGCGCCGAAGCGATCGGTCAGCGAGAGCAATTGAGGCCCCATGATGCCGCCGAGCGAGACACCGAGGAAGCCGACCCGCTCGAGGTCGATGTCGACCTTCCCGTCGCCGTCGATGTCCGGCACGTCTTCGAAGAGCTGGACGAGCTGGAGTTTGTCCCAGGCCGACTGGCGCCAATTGTCGCGCAAGACGCGGCCATTGACGCTCGCGGTCCCGAGGTCGACAGCGAAGAAGCCGAGCACGTCCATCTGCCCGCCACCGCTGCTGCCGCCGGGGTGATCGCCGTGTTCGACGGCGTCGATGGAGGCGATGGCGACGCCGAACTCGGCCGCGAAATATTCAGCGAAGCCCTTGGCTTGACTGCGATCGCCGCCGATGCCGTGCGCGAAGAGCACCGTTGGGTGCGGGCCGTCGGAGTCCGGGAACCAGAGGCTCACCGGATAGGTCCATGTGGCCTGCGGAGCGCCGCCGGCGTAGACCTTGTCCGCCGTGTAGGCCCGCCCGTCGAAGGTCGCTTCGCAGTGCTTCACGCCCTTGACCTTGGTGTCACACGTGACGTTCGACCACGCGTAGGTTCGGCTGCGAATGTCGGGGCCGACGACGGCGTCGTCGCGGGTCGGGTCTTGCGTCGTGAAGACGGTCGCCGCGCTGAGTTCGTCTCCGCGGAGGCCCGCGGCGTCGAGGACCACCTCGTAGCGGGCCTGCAGGCGCGCCAGTGGCCCCTGCCCAGCCTGGCCCGACAGGAGCGCCTCGAGCGGCGCGCCGGGAGCGATGCAGCCGTCGCCGACGAGCACGTCCCGAGTGACCCAGACCGCGTGCAGCGTGTTCGGGGCCAACGGCCGTAAGGGCTCGACGAGGAGCGTGGTGCCGTCGTCGGTCAGCGAGGTCTGGAAGGCCACGTCGTGGACCGCGCCGTCCTCGATGGCGACGAAGCGGACGCCGTCCGGAGCCTCGCCGGGCGAGTTCAGTGTCTCCGGGAGCGCGTCCGTGAAGCGCAAGAAGACGGTCGCGATGGTGCCGAAGCCGTCGAGCCCATTCAGCTCGAGGACGTTCTTCCCGAAGGTGCCCGGGACGTCGGCGATCCACTTGGCCTTCTCGTCGATGGCGATCTCGACGCCGCCCTCGACGTCGCGTGTCCAGAAGTCGTCCGGGAAGGCCCCGAGGAAGGCGTCGTCTTCGGGATCGTAGCGAAAGCGGGTGGGGCCCTGACAGAACGCCAGCGGCACCTCGGGCGTGCCGTCGCTCCCGTCCGTGGCGTCGGCGCCCGGGGCGTCGGATCCGTCGGTGGCATCGGCGCCGTCACTGCGGTCGGTCTCGCCGCCGCCTACGTCCGCGAGCTCGGCCGCGGCGTCGCCCGAGGACTCGCATCCAAACGCGAGCGCGGCGGCGAAGAGCGGAGCGAGAAGGGAGAGACAGGAGTGACGCGAGCTCAGGCGCATGAGACCTCCGAGGGAGCCGGCAGGGGTTATCGTCCGCGCCGCACGACGTCAAGAGCCGACGTGCCCGGTAGTCGGCATGAATCGGTCCGGTTCAGAAACGTGGACCGCTGTCGAAGACGAGGGCGCCCACGTCCGGGATCTCGATCGGCAACGTCGCTGACGCGGAGGCCGGCGGGTGTACCGCTCGATAGACTGACAGTGCGAAGGCCGTCGCCCGTGTCGCCGGTGAGGCACCGACGCCGCCGACGGTCGACGCAGCCTGATCGACGTAGCCGCCAACAGCCTTCCCGGCTCGCGCGCGCACCTCGTCGTCCACGAATCGCGGACGGACCACGACCACGCGGTGGGAGCCGTGGACGAGGTCGCGGAGCAACGTCGCGGTCACGACGGGGCCGAACGCTTCGATGATGCGGCCTTGGTCATCGAGGACGCCCACGCGCGTGAGCCCGAGCTCGAGCGCGTCGTCCTCTTCACCGTAGCGGCGTGTAGCGATGAGGTCGCCCGGTGTCGCGTCGCGTGTGATCGCGGCCGTCCAACGTTCCGTCTGCCGCGCGCGGAGCGGGTCTTTCGGCGGCTTCAACGCCGACGAACATGCGGCCGCGAAGAGAAAGAGCGCGACCCAAGGCCAACTCGCCCGCCGGAGACGACGAGCGGGGCTCACGTCGCCACCTGGTGTACGGCCGACGCGGACCGCACCATGACTCGGCGGAGGTGCGCGAGTGAAGCGAAGGCGATCGTCGCCAGCCCGAGCGCCGTGACGAAGGTCGCGCCGAATCCGGCGCGGTCGACGAGGGGTCCGGCGAGGAGCCCACCCGGCGCTTTCCCAGCGACCTCGACGGCGGCCAGCGCAGTGAAGTGAGTCGCGCCGATCTGCCGGTCCACGGTGCTCATCATGAGCGCGAAGGTGGCCGTGGTGAGCGCGCCGCCGGTGAGCTCCTCGGCACAGGTCACGCCGATGAGCCACGCGGTCACGCCGGCCGACTCGCCGCCGCTCCACACGGGGCCGGTTCCCGTGCCGACGAGGAGATATCCCGAGAGAGCGACCAGAATGGCCGGGAGGAGGCGGCCCGTGAGGCACCAGGTGACCGCGCGCAGGGGCCCGAGACGGGATGCGAGCAGACCGCCCCCGAGCGATCCGGCGATGGAGAAGGCCATCCCCCAGGTGCTGTCCCAGGTGGCCACCGTGGTGCCGCCGAGCTTTAGGGAGCGCTGCAGGAAGGGCTTCCACATCACGTCGGACATCGACTCACCGAGTTTGTAGGTGGCGATGAAGACGAGGAGCGCGAGCCCCGCGCGACTGCGCACCGTCGCGAGAATGGCAGTCCCGATGGCTCCAAATCCGGGAGCGATGCCATCCGCCCTTCGTTCGCCCGACGGCCCGTCGGCGGTCCAACCGGGCCAGAGCGCGACGAGCCCGAGCGTGGTCGCGGCGGCCATGACGGCGAACGCGCCGGCCCAGCCCCACGTCGGCGTGAGCACGACGAGCGCGCCGCCCGCGAAGAGCATACCGACTTTGAAACCGACCACTTGCGCCGCGTTTCCGGTCCCGAGCGAGGCGCCCTCGAGTAGATCGACCGCGAGCCCGTCGACGGCGACGTCTTGAGTGGACGCAAGGAGGTTCATGAGGAGGAGCAGCCCAAAGAGCCCGGCTAGCGGGATCGCGTCCATGGTGAGGGCCGCCCCGAGCTGGGTCAGCGCGAGCGGCACCTGGAGGCCGGCGATCCAGCGCCGGCGAGTGCCGTAGCGGTCGACCAGGGGACCCCAGAGCGGCTTCAAGAGCCACGGGAGCGAGAGCGCCCCCGCGAAGCTGACCTGTGTCATCGTGGCGTGGTGGTCGGTCAGGTAGATCGGGAGCGCTTTGGTCTGAAATCCGTAGGGCATCCCCTGAACGAAGTAGAGCGCCCCGAGGACGGCGGTGGAGCGACCGCCGGACGCCAAGGCGGTGCTCAAGAGCGCGCCCCGCGAAGACGTGTCCCGTTGGGGCCGGTCGCCCGGTTTTGACAGCGCGACACGGGTCGTGGATTTTGGCCGCGTGACTCACGCCCTTCGCTCGATGCTTCTCGCCCTCCTGGTCTCGTTTCCGATGGTGCACGCCGGTTGCCGCGATCTGCCGAACCCGGACGCGGACGCGCTGGCGAGGACGTTGCGACGCCTCGACGCGGCACAAAGACCGAACGGGGAGGACCTGCCGGTGGAGCGTTTCGTGGCATGGACCGCCGAACGCGACGCGGGTCTTCGGGCGCCTCCGACGTTGGTCGACGAGCTGCGCGGAATCGTCGACCTTCAGCGGACCCTCGTGAAGCGGCTCGAGACCGTCGAAGCGACGACGGACGAAGCGAAGGCGCTGCTGAAGGCCTATGTCGACGCCCATTCGGCCATCCACTTGGGGATGGAGACCTCCTTCGAAGGGCTACGCCTCTCGAGTGGAGACGACGTTCGCTCGGGCGACGCACGGGTGAAGCAGGGGCTCGATGCGCTCCGTAGCGCCCGCACACTCCGTAAGCGGCTGTCGGAGACACTGGAGATCCCGGAGACGCTCCCCGAGGAGCGGGAGCCCGCGATGGGCGCGTCGGTGCGCAAGAAGACCTCTGCGGAGTGAGGCGCACGGGCGTCAGCCCGCCTCTTCTGGCGACCAGCCTTCGATAGGCAGCCCAGCCGCACGCGGCACTGATGCCGCCTCGGGTCCATCGCATTCGGCGCCCGCATCGACAGTGACCTGCTTTCGCATGGACCGATTGTGTTCGAGCCACGCGAGCTTGACGACCTCGGGGACGCCGTGGCGCGTCATCGCTTGGCTGAGCAGCATCATCCGACGCTCGAACTGCCCTCCAAAGATGCGGTGGGGCCGGTGCGTGGCGCCGATCGGGCGACCGGTATAGGGGATGTGGGACGCGCCGAAGAGCCGTGCCGTCAGCTCGGCTTCGGTCCGAACGAGCCGCTGTGGATCGGCCCCCGCGAACATGAAGCCGATCATCGAATCGATGAACACCTGAGAATAGAAGTCGGCGAGGACGCGCTCGATGCCGTCGAAGCCGCCCGCGAGGTCGAAAAGCGACGCCTGGGGAGGGGCGTTCGGAGAGTCGTCGCGCGGGTGAGTCATGTCCGAACTCTACCGCAGACCCGGCCGCATTGGACACCTGCCGTTCGGACCGGCGCGTGAGCTGGGTGTTGTTCCCACCGCCAAACGCAATTGGACTATTTCCAATCTTGAAATTGGCCCACTTGTCTCAGCAGTTTCAGCCAATTGGACCTTGGCACGCCGCCCACGACGGGGGCAGAGTACGCATCGGGCCGACAACGTGCGGTCCAATTGGTCCACCCACTACGGAGACCCAGGCCCCATGACCGCGCGCGCCTTTGGAATCAGCATCGAAAAGGCGAGTGGCCTCCCGATCTTCCAACAGATCGCGGACGGGCTCTCGGCGTCGATTCGGAACGGCGTCCTCCCTGCCGGGGCGCGGCTGCCGCCGACGCGAGACCTCGCCGACGCGCTCGGCACGCACCGCAACACCGTGGTTCGCGCGTACGAAGCGCTCTCCGGTGCCGGCTTCGTCGTCTCCCACGTCGGACGCGGCACCTTCGTCACCGAGCTGCGCGATCGGGCCGTGACTCGGGGCGATGCCACCTCAGCGACGCTCGACGCACGCGCGGGTGGCTTGCCATGGGCCAGCCTGATGTCCCGGACCGCGGCGTCCGAGTCACTTCAGCGGGGTGACCGAATCGCTCGCCGGGCGTGGCCCGCCGACGCCATCAACATGAGCCGCTTCGAACCTGGCGCCGATCTGCGCCCGGTCGAGACCTTCCGGCGTTGCCTCGACCACGTGATGCGAAAGTTCGGAGCGAAGGCGATGGGTTACGCGCCTCGTGAGGGCGTCGAGGAGCTGCGCGAGGGGATCTCCAGGGATCTCGTGCGGCGCGGCATCCCGGCGAGCGCCGACGACGTCCTCGTGACGGCGGGGTCGCAGCAGGCCATCGACCTGCTCGCTCGAGCCCTCGTCGACCGCGGCGACGCCTTCTTCGTGGAGGAGCCCACCTACAGTGGGATCTTGAACCTGCTCTCCGCAGCCGGCGCCCAGCCCGTCGGTGTCCCGTGTGACGACGAAGGCCCCGATCCGGCGGCGCTCGAGCGCCTCACGAGGCCCGGAGTCAAGGGTTTCTACCTCATGCCGAACGGCTCCAATCCGACCGGCCGCACGTTGAGCCTCGCGCGGCGCGCCGACCTGGTCGCCTGGTCTCGGCGCGCCACGGTGCCGCTCATCGAAGACGACTACGGCGCCGACATGTACCTCGACGCCTCGCCGCCGCCGTCGCTTCGAAGCCTCGACGGTGAGGTCGTCTACGTCAGCACCTTCTCGAAGAAGCTGGCGCCCGCGTTGCGCTGCGGCTTCATGGTCGCGCCACGGGGGCTTCACGATCATCTGGTCCCGCTGAAGCACGCCATGGACCTCGGATCGTCCGCCCTGTTGCAATACGCCTTGGCCGAGTTCATGGAGCGCGGCTACATGGCGGCACATCTCGCGCGGACGCGAGATATCTACCGGGAGCGTCGTGACGCGCTGGTCGAAGCCCTTCACCAGCACCTCCCGCGCGAGGTGACCTTCGAACGGCCGAGCTCGGGCGTGTTGCTCTGGCTGCGCCTCCCGGGGGGTACTAGCGCCGAGCAGGTCTTCGAAGCCGCGCACCGCCACGGCGTGCTCGTCTCCCCCGGTTCGGTGAACTCCGTCAGCGGCCAAGGCGCGCCGGGAGTTCGCCTCGCCTTCTGCACCGAGACGCCGGACCGCCTCCGAGAGGGTGCCAAGCGACTCGCCCGCGCCATCGAAGCCGTTCTCGGCGAGCGGCGAAGCCGTGGCCCGAGCCTGGACCTCGTCTGATCCTCCGAACCCTCATCTGATCCCTGACCGGGGCCTCGGCCCCTGTCCCTAGACCCGTCCGAATCGAACGCAAAGGAAGAAGCACCATGAAAGACCAGAACGCCGACAAGAAGAGCCCCTACGAGATCAAGGTCGGCCTCGCCGAGATGTTGAAGGGCGGCGTCATCATGGACGTGATGAACGTCGAACAGGCGCGCATCGCCGAAGACGCCGGCGCCAGCGCCGTCATGGCGCTCGAGCGTGTCCCCGCGAAGATCCGCGCCGAGGGCGGCGTGGCGCGTGCGTCCGACCCGGCCATGATCGAGGCGATCCAGGCCGCCGTCTCAATCCCGGTCATGGCGAAGTGCCGCATCGGCCACACCACCGAAGCGCAGATCCTCCAGGCCCTCGAAGTCGACTTCATCGACGAGTCCGAGGTGCTCACCCCGGCGGACGAGGACTTCCACATCGACAAACACGCCTTCGCGATCCCCTTCGTGTGCGGCTGCACGGACATCGGTGAAGCCCTCCGCCGCGTCGGCGAAGGCGCCGCCATGATGCGAACCAAGGGTGAAGCGGGCACCGGTAACATCGTCGAGGCCGTTCGCCACCTCCGCGCCCTACGAACCGCCATCCGCCGCATCACGCAGCTCCTCCCCGAGGAGATCATGACCGAAGCCAAGCGCCACGGCATGCCCTACGACCTCGTCCGCTACGTGCACGAGCACGGCA
>JADMJS010000315.1 GCA_018780435.1 Myxococcales bacterium | reverse complement strand
GAGGAGCGCCAGCGAGCCGAGGAGGAGCGCCAGCGAGCCGAGGAGGAGCGCCAGCGAGCCGAGGAGGAGCGTCTACGGGCTGAGGACGCCAACCAACGCGCTGTAGATGCAGATCACCGCGCTTGGGAGGCCGAAGCGGCCATCGCCCGGCTCCGGGAGAAGCTCCGAAGCCACGGAGTCGACGCGGACGATTGACCCCGGCGGAGGCACCGTCGGCGTTGCATCGGGGCCGTGCAAGCACCACGGCGGCGTGTCCGTGTTCGGCGGCGTCGGTGAGCGCACCCGCGAAGGGAACGACCTCTTCCACGAGATGAGATGGCCGCAGATACGCTCGATCTCGAAATCGTGACCCCCGAAGGTCGCAAGCTCTCGGAGTCCGTGAAGGAAGTTTTCTGTATTGCAATAGACCGACCCGCTATCGAATTCGGACGTGTCTTCGGTAGTGGGATGAAACTTCCGTCGTCTTCGAGCCACTGGGCATTCGCTTCCACGGCGAGCGGCCCATCGAACTTCGCCCGAACGGCAACCTCGATGACCGCGAGTCGGTCGTACGGGAGGAGATACACTTCATCCTGGTAGGCGCACGTCTTCCGTCGGTCCCGGATACCATTGTCGTCGATGCTCGTGACCGGGAACGGTCGCGGCTTCTTGATGGTGTGGCACTACGCACCGACTTCAATGACCCGACTCGAATCGGTTGCGTTTATCCTCGCTCCTCCTGGGTGGCTGCCACTACAGGCAACCTGTCGGCCTCCGAAACGCTCCCCATCAGCCCCTGCAAGATCGTCAACCTGACCGCTCGCTGTCCGTTGCTGGCCATTCCACCAGCCCGATCAGACGCAAGGCGTCCCGGGCCGTTGTAAACCTCGTCCGCCGTCCCGTCTGAGTTGAGTTTGAGCACAAGGAGATGATCGGGCGCCTCGGCTCCGCGGAAGGCCACGGACTTGCCCTGAGTAGCCTTGATCTGAACGAGTCGTCCGTCGGGTGCTTTGGCGTCATGACGAGCGGCAGAGGCTGTCAGAAGTTCGAGTCCGTACCTATGCGCGGCGAGAACCTCCCCGATGCTCCCCACGAGGTGCCCATCGGGTGTGAACCTTCGGCCGGGGAACTGAACTTCGAGTTCGCGGACGAGACTGTAGACCTGCCGAATGATTCCAGGGACGCGTTCCATTTTTTTCGACCTCGGCTCCAACACTTCGAGACCCGCTCTCACTCGTCGTTGGTAACGGATAAGAAGCCCGTTCCGCGCCCGCGCCATGCCAGAGCCAAGGAGACTTAAGTCGCGTCCTCGTCCTCGCAGAGCGGCACCTGCACGTCGTTGCTGTGCCTGATCCTGAACAACCTCGCCCGCGAAGTCCAGCTCACGCTGCAGCGCTACAATGACCTCCAGGTGCCCGGCGACAACAACTACATCATCGCCATCCTCGGTATGGACGAGCTCTCGGAAGACGACCGCAAGACCAAGAGCCGCGCGCGCGAGATCCAGCGCTTCCGTAGAGCGCGTTTGGCGCCCACGCAGACAGCAGCCCTTCCACGTCGCCGAGGTCTTCACGAACACGCCCGGCGCGTACGTGAAGCTCGACGAGACGATCCGCGGGTTCAAGATGCTGCTCACGGGTGAGGTCGACCACATCCCGGAGCCACTGAGCTTGGTGCTAGAAGGACGGTCACGGTTCTGCTGATCCGCTACGTGCCCCTTGCCGAGGCCGCTCGGCTCCTGCACCCTGACGGCATGAGCGTCACCGCCACGCCCGACGACATCGTGCTCACGCACTCCATTGACCCGTGGGTCGATGTCGTTTTCAAAGCGCTCTTCGGTAGCCCGGCCCACACAGACCTGCTCGTCGACTTCTTGAACGCGATTCTGCGTCCCGAGACCCCAATTGTGGGCGTCCAGCTCGCTGACCCGGCCGGCGAGCGCCTCGGCACCGCCGACAAGGCCGTGACGCTGGATGTGAAGGCCCGCGACGCAAGCGGTCGGGCGTTCAATGTCGAGCTCCAACGCTGGCGCCACCCGGCTCTGGCGGAGCGGGCCCTCTACTACTGGAGCTCGCTCTATAACGGTCAGATCACCCAGGGTGAGGGCTACGCCGACCTCGCCCCGGCGGTGTCGATCTGGATCGTAGGCGAGCCGCTCTGGCCGGACCAGGGTCCGCACCTCCACTTCGAGCTGCGGGAGGTCCACGCCGGCCTCCGGCTCACCGACCATTGCGCGATCCACTTCCTCCAGCCGAGACGTTGGACGGGGACGGCCGAGTCCGCAGCGACCGGAGAGGAAGCCTGGCTCTGCTTCTTCCGTGACGCCGCGCACTGGACCCGACTCCCGCCGCCACTCACCACCTCTGACTCGATGAGGCAAGCCATGGCCGTCCTAAGGCAGTTCTCTGAAGTGGAGCTCGACCGCCTCGCGTACATCGCCCGGCGCGACAAGGAGCTACTCCAGCAGACCATGACCAACGCCCTCGCGCGTGCGGAGCGCGCCTTGAACGAGGAGCGCCAGCGAGCCGAGGAGGAGCGCCAGCGAGCCGAGGAGGAGCGCCAGCGAGCCGAGGAGG
>JADMJS010000543.1 GCA_018780435.1 Myxococcales bacterium | reverse complement strand
GGACGAGATGATTGATGCGGAGCCCTGCCCTGTGGCAAAACTCGGCGCTGGCAACGATTCGCAGCCGAGAACGGCCGTCGCGAAGCGAGGCCCTCCGCGCGAGCCGCGCAACTTAGCCCATCGGAGCCTCCCCGTGAAGCTGCACCCGCGTTCCAAGACCCTCTCTCTCGCTCTCGCGCTGGCGGCCGCCGGTTGCGGCGACGATGGATCCTCCGTCACCTCCATCGGCTGCAACAGCGCCACCGACTGCCCCGACGGCCAACTCTGTGTCGATTCCATGTGCCGCGTCTCGGCCGTGGGAGACACCACAGATGGCACGAGCGACGTCGTCCCGACGGACATCGAGGAGATCGAAGACGTCCCGACCATCCCGGACGTCGCCCCAAACGACGTCGCGGCGCCGAAGGACACACCCCCGCCCTTCGATCCGGGCCCTGCGCCGGACCTCATCCCCGACGACGACGCGCCGACGCTCATCAAGACGACGCCGGCTAAGGACGCGACCAACGTCGCCCTGCCCTTCAACCTGCAGCTCACCTTCTCGGAGGGCGTGAAGAACGTCGAGGACAACACCGTCTCCATCACGGACGTGAACGAGACGAAGCTCGCGGGCACTTTCGAGCCGGACGACGCCAAGTCGTTCTGGACCTTCAAGCCCACCGGCGAGCTCATGTACGCGAGCCCGTACAAAGCCACGGTGAACTTCCCCTTGCAGGTCATCGCAGACCTCGCGAACAACAAGTTCGTCGGCATTACGGAGTTCACGTTCTTCACGGCGCCGCCGCCGAACCGCGAGAAGTACGCGGCGCTCGCCGAGAAGCACGCGCCGGTGCTGCGCATCCTCACGACGGAGAAGCCGCAGTACGACATCCCGGTCGCGCTCGACGCCGACGGCAACTACGACCTGACGAACACGAAGACCTGGCTCGACAAGGCCACGACCAAGGAGCTCACGCCCACGGTCTACTGGGACGCCTTCGAGACCGAGAGCCACTACTTCATCCACTACACCTGGTACTTCCCGTTCCGTAACGACGGCCTCGACAAGAGCTTCGAGAACGACGCGTCGGGCGCCACGGTCGTGGTCGAGAAGTGGAAGGAAGGCGTCTCGGCGGAGCGCCCGGTCGAAGTGCTGACGTGGTTCAAGAAGCCGGGCGGCGAATACGTCCGTGGTTACGCCACGAACGAAGGCGGCGTGCACGTGGACGACCTCGACAACGAGTACCTCTCGGGCGCGTGGCCCGAGGCCGAGCTCTTCGTCGACGGCCGCCCGGAGATCGCCATCACCGGCGGCGTTCACGAGAGCTGCCTCTGGAAGGACGAAGGCAACCAGGCCGCGTGTGACCTCCCGCTCGGCGATCGCATTCAGTACGCGGCGTCGACCATCGTCCTCAGCCAGGCGGACGCGGCCACCAAGGTGAAGAAGAACGGCTCCACCTGGCCGCGCTCGAACGACGCGATCGGCGGCGCACCGGACGCGAAGGTCGGCTACAAGCTCGCCGACATGCTGGCAACGTGGTGGCCGCGCCGAACGCAGGTCGCGAACATGTTCAACGACTCGTTCTCGACCTACAGCTACAGCGACAACGGCAAGGCCAAGATCGCGAAGTTCCCGCGCTTCTTCTTGAAGGCGGACAAGACCGCCTCCGACGGTCGCGCCCCGTGGGCCATCGCGTGGAAGCCGGGCGACAACTCGCTCTACATCGACAGCCTGCCGGCCGGGCAGATCTTCATCGATCCGGCGGCGCACCTCGCGGGCCGTCACGGGACGCCTTATGTCGAGACGGCCTTCGTGGCGGCGTCGAAGACCGGCTTCTCGAAGGCCTGGTGCTTCAACCCCTACCTCGGGATCGACATCCGCGGCACTGGGGACGTTTGCCCGGAGTGAGCCTCGGCTGACGCGCTCAGATGACGTCGATGGCGAGGACCACCTCGCCATCGAACGACACGGCGTCCTCCGGCACCACCCCCTCCACCGTCACGCGTAGTTCGAAGCCCTCGACGATGTAGTCCGTCACGTCGAGCCCCGCGGCGGTGTCGAGGACGAGATCCTTCACCGATCCGGGGGCGAGGTTCCAGGCGAGGAGCCGCGGGGGCAGCGTGCTCCCGTCGCGCGTGGACGCGATGGTGAAGCGAATCCCGGTCAGAAAGCCGAAGTCGTCGTCGTCGCCCTCGCCGCGTTCGGTGTCCGTGATGGACAGCCGGACTTCGGTGGCAAAGATCGCGGCGGGGACGCCCGGGAGGGGCACCTCCCACGAGACGGGATCGACGGCGTCGGACTTCAATGGTCGCCCCGCAGCGGCTTCGATGCCAGGGCCGTCGATCACGAGCTCGGCGATTCGTTCGACACGGCCCTGATCGAAGCTCTCGCAGGCGACCAGCGTCAGCAGCGGTGGGACGGCCCATAGGGCAGACCGCGTGAGATTCGCGCGCGGCATCAAATCCCCAGGGTCTTCCCGATGATCTCGTTCATGATCTCGGTCGTCCCGCCGCCGATGGGGAGTAGCCGCACGTCGCGTGCGATGCGCTCCACCGCGGACTCGCGCATGTAGCCCATGCC
>JADMJS010000348.1 GCA_018780435.1 Myxococcales bacterium | reverse complement strand
AGCTCACACTCGACGTCCACCTCTACGTCTACCCGAACTACTTCGGCGTCGGCACGCCGCCCTTCCCGCAGTACACGAGCACCGACATCGAGCAGCTCGTCCTCAAGCTGGCCCTGAACGTAAAGGGGTTCAGCCCAGCCGAGGAAGGCGGCCTGCGTGCCATCAGCCCGGAGCGCTACCCGGTGCTGAAGTGCGATCCCTGATCGCCGCACCGCGAAGGCGCCCAGCGACAACGACGACCTAGCCGACGACGGCTTCCCCGACGCCAACGCCGACGGCCTCGCGGGCTGCGTGAGCACGGACGACGACCTCAACGGTGTGCGCGGCGGGACCGACAACAGCCCGCCATTCTGAACGCCGACGAGAAGGATGTCGCCGACGTCAACGCGACAAGGGCCTGAAGCTATTCGAAAAAGCCGAAGCCGAAGGAGATCCGAGAGTCTCCTACCCGGACACCTGGATTCTCGTGTGGATCGCCTTCGAACGCCTGCGCCTGGATGCTCCGAAATCGGACGTCTCCCGCCGCCTCGACGAGGTCGCCGCCATCTTCAGTGCGGGCGGCATCACCGCATGACCATCTGGCTCGCTCGAATACGACGTATTCATGGAGTTCGAACGCCACTCGACGTCAGCCTTACGCGTCCTTGACGCCTCCATCGAGCGGCGAGCATCGGTCCCAGCACCGGTCTCACCCCCTGGCGGGACGCTCCACGAGGACCGCGCTCAGGTCCGAGATCGATGAATACCAGTCGGCAGTCTCGGGTGACATCCAGCGGATCACGTCGCTAATGGACTTCGCATCCGCCTCGAGATGCCGTTGAAAGATGGGTTCGTGATGGGCGATCCGATTCCGCAGCACCCGGATGTGATTCAGCTTGTCGAGCGCGTCGGGACGGTTGAGCCCGCGCCCGGTGACGGCCTTTGCATTGGAGAACACTCGATAGAGGGCCTGCCTCCAGAGCGTCTCGTAGCTCTTGGTGAGAAGGCTGAGCCAGAACCCGAGGCTCAGCGCTGCGACCACATCGTCTGGGCCTTGCCCGCGCCCGAGCTTCTGTAGCTGCGTGAGCGCTTCATCAACCAAGCGTCTCTGCTCGGCCAAGAGAGATGACCGAGACGCGGTCAACCAGTCCTCCCCGAACTTGGCTCCCATCTCGCGGTGAAACGCGTTTCGGAGAGTTACCTCGAGCCCCTGAAGGGAGACATAGAAGGCGGCAGAGGCGCGCGCGTTCCAGGCATAGAGTAGGAGCGCATCTCGAGCAGTCGCGGTGGCGCCCTCGTACGTACGAAAGCGCGGCGCAGAAATCGACTTTCGGAGCTCGTCGCTCGCCTCGGGGGCGAGTTGGACTGCACTAGCCAGCGTCATCACCGACACCTCTTCTCTTGCGTTGGTCCGGCGCCGACGCTATCGTGAAAAAGTACGCTCCGGACCCGCCTCTGCCGCAAGGCACGCGGCCGGGGCAGCGCCCCACCCCCCAAATCTTCTCATCCGGTCGTTTTCTTTGCGGCTTGGTCATGCCAGACCCAGCGCTTCGAACTGCTCCATCTTCGCCGCTCCCCACGCGTCCTCCGACGATAGCTTCCGACACGCTCGGAGGAAAGCGACCGCTTTGCCAATATCCTGCAACTGCTCACATACCGCGACGAGTCGCATCAAGATGACTGGGTGGCCCGGGAGTGGGAGAAGCAGTGACAGGAGCTCGGCAACCGCGACATCGTACTTCGCGTGAAGAGCAAGGATCGACGCGAGGTTGAGCTGAACGTCAGGCGCGTCGGGTGTTTCGAAGAGGCAACGCTGCACCATGCTCCAGGCTTGGTCGATCTGGCGCACGTGCCGGCCACCGCGTGTACGACCACCGAAAACTGCGTTGCCCCAGCGACCTGCCTCGGCGACGTCTGCACGATGCCGGCCGTGGCGGACTTCATCGACCGCCTCAGCGCCTCGTCGAACTTCTTGAGCTGTACCGTCCCGGACTCATTCGAGAACACGTGGCCCACCGCCCGCGTCGTGCCGCTCGACACCGGCCCCTGCGATCCGCTAGCGGAGCACAACCGGCCCTACGGCTACCGCGTCTCGAACACGACGACCGAGCCCATGACCATCTGGGTCACGAAGGCGCGCGGCGAGCCGGGTCGCTGGTGGACCATCAATGGTGGCGAGGAGATCCGCTTCAATGTGTTCGGGAGCGCGCTGCTCTTCGCGACGACCGCCGAGGCCTATCGCGTGTGCCAGCCGAACTTCATGACGAAGACGGTGAACACGGTCAACCTGACTCAGCTCATTGTCGGCCAACAGGGCTACGGCACGATCAGGGTCCCCCAGTCGAGTCCAGTAGAGCTCGTGCGCTACACGGTCGACGGCGGCGGCAGCCTGACCATCACGCGCGACCGCGAGCTCACACTCGACGTCCACCTCTACGTCTACCCGAACTACTTCGGCGTCGGCACGCCGCCCTTCCCGCAGTACTCGAGCACCGACATCGAGCAGCTCATCATAAAGCTGGCCCGGTGGTCAGCGCTCCCGTTCGGCTGTTCATCTTCGATGATCGCATCGAGATCATCAG
>JADMJS010000363.1 GCA_018780435.1 Myxococcales bacterium | reverse complement strand
AGATGACATCGGGTTCTACGGCAACGTCTCTGACGTGCGCGCGTCAGAGGCCGACATCGTGTACGACTCCACGTTTGGTAGCATTCATTGACGGTCGATCTGCCGTTGTGAGCTGATACCCCGAGTCCTCAAAGTAGAGCAACAAACATGATCTTTTTGCTGTTTTTTTCGATTCTGTTGTTCGTGTCCGCCGACCGGACGTTCATGCGCACAGGCTACTACTCACCATTTGTGGCGGGAGGGCCTTTCGCTGGGCCGTTTGGATTCGACTTGGTCGTGCACGAGCCGATTCTGGTGACCGAGCTCGGCGTTGCCGACCTCGACGCACCGGGTCTGGTGGGCGACCATCCGGTGACGCTATCGCGGCGCTCCACGCAGGAAATCGTCATCGGACCGGTCGTGTTCAACGCGAGCGACAAGCGCGGCTCCACCGAGCCAAACGACATGATTGCGTGGCGGTCGATCGAGCCTGTGCGCGTCGAGCCAGGCGTCTACGTGCTCTTGACCGAGTGGTCCAGGTCCAACAACTATCTCACGAACGTGAGTGTCGGAAACATCGTCGTCCCAGGCGACCTCAACGGCCTTGTGACGCCGCTGGCCTCGATTGTGGTCGACGACTCGTACACGAGCTTTCTTCAGTGTGGGCCAAACATGCGCTTCAAGGCGGCCGACCCGCCGCCGCTCACGTCGACTGATCTGCAAGTCGGCATTTTCGCCGACTGCGAGGACGTCGCCTGCCGCATGCCGGGCCGATCCGGCATGTTCAACATTCGCGGACGGCAGCTGTTCTGCGACAACGAGTCGCAGGGCGGCGGCTGGACGCTGCTTTGGTCGGCCAACGAGTCGTCGTGCGAGGCCAACGGCTGGACGTCGACGCGCGGCAGCGCGGTTCTAGGAGATCCTCAAGGTTGCCGAACGGACGCCTATCCGTGCAAGGCGACCACGACCCCGCCGGCATCGACGCCGTTTCGCGCGGTGCTGCTGCGCGACTTTGAGCTGTGGACGCTGGGCAATACGGGCAGCGTAATCACGTCGTCGAGCTCGTTTGACGGCGTCGCCGTGCACGCCGACACGACGCTGGTGTGGGCGTTTCTGGCCTCGTCGAATTCGCCAGCTTCACTCTCGACGAAGGCGTCGCAGTGCCCGTGCGCACCCGACACTTCTGCGGCCGCATCGGCCAAGCTCGGCGGCGTGCACTGGTCGTGCGACACGGGACAGCGCAATGTTTCCGCCTGGCAGCCGATATTTGGCGCCGGCGCAAGCATCTGCAGCGGCACGAGCGAGACGGTGCGCGTGTTGCCCGAGGCGTGCAAGACGCTCAGCGTGTCCATCTGCCAGGATTTCGCAGCGCCGTTCGAGTGCGTCAAGCTGTCGAAGGGCGCGATTTTCGTTCGCAAAACGCCCAACTTTAACCGGGCGACCTCCTGTCCGGCGTCGGCCACGTTGCCGCCGGTATCGTCGACCCCGATGGCCGAGCGCAGCACGGCGGCGCTGGGCTCGACCACGACGACAACGACGAACACGACGGCGAACCCGACGGCGAACACGACGACGGCGGCGGCGGCGGCGGCGGGCTGCGAGCAGATCGCTGTGCCGTCTGCGGCGAGCGACGTGGCGTGGATCGTGCCCATTGCTATTGCAGCAGCGCTGCTGCTCGTCGTCGTCGTGCTCGTCGCGATGCTGATCAAGGCGCGGCGCGCGTTGGCGGCGCGCTCTGCCGAGCGCCCTGTCGAGCTGCGCACCGGCAACGCTGCAGAGGACGACGGACGATACGGCAACGTCTCAGACGTGCGCGCGTCAGAGGCCATCGTCTACGATTCCTCGTTCGGTAACATTCATTGACGAAGTGCGTCGATCGCGCGCATTGTGAGAGCAATCCGTGACGTCCTCAACCTTGGGAGCAAACATGATGTTTTTGTTGTCGTTGTTCCTGCTGTGGCCGTTCGTGTCCGCCGACCGGACGTTCATGCGCACAGGCTACTACTCACCATTTGTGGCGGGAGTAGCCTTCAATGGGCGGCTTGGATTCGACGTGCTCGTGCACGAGCCGATTCTGGTGACGGAGCTCGGCGTTGCCGACATGGACGCCCAGGGTCTGGTGGGCGATCATCCGGTGACTCTATCTCGGCGCTCGACGCAAGAAATCATCATCGGACCGGTCGTGTTCAACGCCAGCGACAGGCGGCCCGCGCCGTACGACGCCAACGACGTCATGGCCTGGCGGTCGATCGAGCCTGTGCGTGTCGAGCCAGGCGTCTACTTGCTTGCGACCGAGTGGTCCATGTACAACACGTACCTCTCCAACGCGCTCGGAGGCAACATCGTGGTCCCGGGCGAACTGGACGGCCTCGTGACGCCGCTGGCCGCGATCGTGAACACGGTCTCGTACGTTGGCTACCTTCAGTGCGGACCAAACATGCGCTTCAAAGCGGCCGACCCGCTGCCGTTGACGCCGGCCGATCGTCAGGTCGGCATTTTCGCCGACTGCGAGGACGTCGCCTGTCGCACATCGGGCCGGTCGGGCCTTTTCAACATCCGCGGGCGATATCTTTTCTGCGACAACGA
>JADMJS010000557.1 GCA_018780435.1 Myxococcales bacterium | reverse complement strand
CGTACGCGTCCGAAAGTCCCCGTCCCTCCTCCATCTTGCCTCGAACGGCCTCGTAGCGGACACCCGTCCTCGCGCCTGTTAGCCGCGTGGAGGTCGAGATGGAAGTCCGTCGAAGTCGAGAGGAGTGGTCCCGGTTGGTCGACGCGCTGCGCCTCAGTGGCGAGCCGGTTGACGCGTTCGCGTCGAATGTCGGTGTCAACGCGAGATCGCTGGCGTGGTGGCGATGGCGCCTTGGCTCTGCGTCGGGCCCGTGTCCGCGTGAGGAGCCCACGGTCGAGAGCATGCCGACCCACCCGCCGACGCCCGGTGTGTTCATCGAGCTCGCTCGGCCTACCGAGGCGCCCATTCGGTCTGAGGTGGGTGAGCCGGACGCCGGTGTTCGAGTCGAGTTCGGCTTGAGCTGTCGAGTGTCGTTCGCGGCGACGCCGTCGCCGACCTACCTCGCGGCGCTGGTGCGGGCGTATGAGGGCGGACCATGATCGGGTTCCCATCGTCGGTTCGGATCTTCCTCTACGCAGAGCCGATCGACATCCGGCGCGGCTTCGACGGGCTCAGCGGGCTTGTGCGAGCAGCCGGCGGCGATCCGCTCAGTGGACACCTCTGGGTCTTCCTGTCCAAGCGCCGTGAGCACGTGAAGATTTTGGGCTTCGATCGCGGCGGCTTCGTAATCTGGCACAAGCGTCTCGAGATCGGACGTTTCGTGTTTCCGAGTGGACCGCGTTCGACGTCGCCGTTGACGCTGGACTCGGGACAGCTCGCGCTCCTACTGGACGGTGTCGACTACACGCGGGTCGAGCGGCCCATGCGCTGGGAGCCGAAGCGCGCGGCGTAGGAAAAGTGCGCACATCCTCAAAAATCTGCCTAATGGGGATCGACACCAGCCAAAATCTTTGATCTAAGCTCCTTGATGGAGCGCAAAGACCTCGAAGAGCTGGATCTCGATGCGGCGGCCGCCTCGCCGTCCTCGGCGCGTTCGCTCCTCGTGCTGTTCCGCTCGATCCTGCTGCAGCTCATGGCCGTGGTTGCGGATCTTCGGTCGACGCTCGACGAGCACAACCGGCTCCTCGCGGAACAGAACGAGCGACTCGCGTCCAAGACGCACGAGCTCGAGCTCCTCCGAAAGTCGCTCTACGGGCCGAAATCGGAACGCCGGCGCCCCGCGAAGCGGCCGAAAGTGGAACTCACCGAGGAGGAGTTGGCGGAAAGGCGCGCCGCCACGACGAAGAAGCGTGGGGACAGCCGCGCGGAGCGGCGCGAGCTCGACACCGTGAACACCGACCACAAGGCGCCAATCACGTGTCCAGACTGCCCCGATGGTGGACGTCTCGTCGCCCTCACACCGGAGATCAGTCGCATCTTCGAGTTCGTCCCGGCGTCGATCGTGGTCCACCAGCATGTCATCCACAAGGCCGTTTGCGACTGCTGCGGTCGCCATGTCGAAGGAACGCGCCCTTTCCGCGTCGGCGACTCCTCTCACTACGGGCCGCGGCTCCATGCGGCGATCGTCGTCGCCAAGTGCGGCGACGCCATGCCCATCCATCGCCTCATGCGCTCGTGGTCTCGCAGTGGCTTCCGCATCGGCCGAAGCACCGCCACGGACGCGTTCCACCGGACTGCCGGCCTACTCCGTCCGCTGTACGCCCGGCTCTTGGCCCTGATCGCCGAAGCGCGCTACGTGAACGCCGACGAAACCCCTCAGCCGGTGATGGATGAAGAGAAGTGCCGCCGCGGCTTCATCTGGACCTTCATCACGAACGCCGTGGTCGCCTACGTGTTCAGCGCAACGCGGAGTGGCTCGACGCCCGGCGCCGTCCTCGGCGACTCGACCGGCATGCTTCAAGTCGACGCGTACTCTGGCTACAACAACGTGTGCACCCCGTCGGGCCGCCTCCGAAATGGCTGCATAAGCCATGCGCGCCGCTACTTTCACGACGCCGCCGCGTCGGCACCCGCCGAGTCGGCCCCCGTGCTGGACTGGATCCACCAACTCTACGAGGTCGAGTATGACGCCGCGGCTCAGGGTATCCTCGGCACCGAGCGGCACCTCGCCATGCGGCAGGTACGGTCCATACCCATCTTCGACCGATGGAAGGCCTGGCTTCTGACGGAGGATGACAAACATCCTCCGAAGTCACCCTTGGCGAAGGCCATCACGTACGCACTCAACCAGTGGGAGTATCTCACTCGCTGCACGGGCGACCCGAACATCCCCTTGGACAACAACATCGCTGAACGCCACTTGCGCATCGTTGCCCTCGGGAGGGACAGCTTCCGCTGGGTCGGCAACGATGCGGCTGGCGAGAGCCTCGCGATCAACCTCACTCTCGTCGCGACCTGCATGCTGCACGGTAAGAACCCCGAGGAGTACCTAGCCGACGTCCTCGTCCGAGTCGCCACTCACCCGAACTCGGCGCTCGATGAGCTCCTCCCCATGAACTGGAAGCCCATCGGCACCACGAAGGCACCGCAGCCTCTCACGCCGCAACCCAGCTAAGCCGGTAGCGCCCAGACGACGGGCGCAAGTCGGGCGAGCGCACCTCGATTCCGCAGCCAGCGGCACGGCGCGTCGC
>JADMJS010000036.1:1355-13773 GCA_018780435.1 Myxococcales bacterium | reverse complement strand
CGTCCCGTAAACCGCTCGCCCCGTGACACGACCCGACTTGTCCATCGTCATCCCATCCTACAACGAGGCCGAGCGCCTCGTGCCAACCTTGCGAAGGGTGATGGCGTGGGCGCTGGCGTTGCCGCGATCGGTGGAAGTCCTCGTGGTGGACGACGGCAGCCGAGACGAAACCCGCGAGATCGCGCGCGAGTTCATGAAGGCGGCCATCGAGGCCGGGCAGGCGGTCCCCGCTGGCGTCGCGCCGACGCCGGCCGACGGTCGACGGGCTGGAAAGCCCCGGCTTCGGCTCGTCGAGAACGGGCGCAACCGCGGCAAGGGCTACTCGGTACGGCACGGCGTCCGCGAATCCGAGGGACAGCAGGTCCTCTTCAGCGACGCGGATCTCTCGACCCCCATCGAAGACTGGGGGCTGCTCGACGCGGCGCTCGCGTCGGCCGACGTCGCCATCGGCTCGCGGGCGCTCACGACCTCCCGGGTCACCCGGCACCAGCCGCGTTATCGCGAAGCAATGGGGCGCATCTTCAACCGCATCGTCCAGCGACTGGCGGTGTCTGGAATCCAGGACACCCAATGTGGCTTCAAGCTCTTCCGAGGGGACGTGGCGCGAGAGATCTTCGCGCGCGCCCAAATCGATGGTTTCGCCTTTGACGTCGAGGTCTTGCACCTCGCCCAGCGCGCCGGCTACCGCATCGCGGAGGTCGCCGTGACCTGGGAGAACGACGAACGCACTCGCGTTCACCCTATCTTCGACTCTGCACGCATGTTCCGCGACGTGGTCGGCATTCGGGTCCGACACGCCTTCGCGAAGCGAGGAACCTCATGAAGCTCAGCATCGTGATCCCCTGCTACAACGAAGAAGGTACCATCGACGCCATCCTTGAGACGGTGAAGGCGGTCCCTTATGACAAGGAGATCATCGTCGTCGAAGACGGCAGCAAGGACGGCACGCGGGACCGTCTCGCGCGCTGGGAGTCCGACGACGTCGTCCGGGTCTTCTATCAGCCTCACAACATGGGCAAAGGCGCTGCGCTACGGCGTGGCTTCGAAGAAGCGACCGGGGACATCGTCATCATTCAGGACGCCGACCTCGAGTACTCGCCGGACGACTATCCGGTCCTACTGAAGCCGATCATCGAGGGTCGCGCCGACGTGGTCTTCGGTTCGCGCTTTCAGGGTGGTCCAGGTCGGGTGCTGTACTACCGTCACACCATGGGCAACAAGCTCCTGACGTTCTTGTCGAATCTTTTCACGGACTTGAATCTCACTGACATGGAGACCTGTTACAAGGTGTTCCGTCGTGAGGTCATTCAGAACATCATCCTTGAGTCGAACCGCTTCGGTTTCGAACCCGAAGTGACGGCGAAGCTCGCCAAGATGCGCGACGTGATCATCTACGAAGTGCCCATCAGCTACCACGGCCGCACCTATGACGAGGGCAAGAAGATCACCTGGAAGGACGGCGTGAGCGCCCTCTGGTGCATCCTCAAGTTCAACGTCAACCCGACGCGCAGGAACTACTTTCGGAGGGACGTCTCCGAGCTGAACGGCCTCGTTCGGCATCGCCTCAAGTCCTGAGGTCGGCACGCCATCGCGACGCGACGGTGGAGCGCCGAGTGCGGTCTGCTCAGAGCGCGAAGACGGCGAGGAGGCGTGCGCCCGAATGGTCGAAGGTGACCAGGGGCTCGCCCAGCGAATTCAGCCAGTCAGAGAAGTGGGGCGCCGCCGACCGGCCGAGCAACACGAGATGCGTCGCATGAAAGAGCGCCGCGCCTTCGATGTCACGCCGAACCACACCCCGCTGCCGTAACGCCTCGAAGAGCGTGCGTTCGCCGGTGTCGCGCCCAGGGGGCGCATTCTCGGGACCGAAGGCCACGCGAGCCCCCGGTGGCAGGTTCTCGTTCATCCATTCAATCGCTTTGCTGGGCAGGTGTCCCGGCGGGAGGACATCGTAGCCGCGCGTCATCGCGCCCGCGGTCCCCCCGATCAGGACACTCCGGTACGCGAACTCGACCGGGCGGCTCTTCGCGAGCTCAAGCGGCGCCGAGATCAGGAGCAGCGCGGGCAGAAGCCGTTGCGCGCGCGCCCCGCCGAGCCACGGGAGCAGCTCGCCGAGGACGTGGGTGAACGCCGACGCGCCCAGCCCAGCGAGGACCGCGAGACCCGGGGCCAAGAGGGCGAGGCCATCTCGACCGTCCCACGTCGGGCTCCCATTCAAGCCGCACAGGAGAATGCCGAAGCCGACCACCGAGAGAGTCACGGCGCCGGTTCTGGCCGGCGCACGGTGTCGCACCGCCGCCAGCACCACGCCAGCCCCTGCGGCGGCCGCGAGGATGATGATGACTGGGTGGCGTACGACGAGGTCCCACAGCGCTACGACGAAGGGAGGGCCACCGCCCGACGTGCCGTCGTACCCGACGCCGGCGATCGAGACCGGTGGCAATGGCGCTTGCCAGGGCGCGTAGAGCAGCGCCAGCAGACGCTTGCCGAGGTCGGTGTGTAGATGCGGCCAGGCCGCGATGAAGAGGGCCGGCCCGGCGATGCCGGGGATGAGGGCACGCCAGGGCAGGGGGCCGATGGGGAGCTCACCCGGGCTCACCGCGATAGTCCCATCATCCTCACGTCGTCCGAGGGTCGCAGCCCCAATCCCGAGCAGCCACGGGACGGCGAAGAGGAGCCCAGAGGAGTGTGAGGCTGCGACGGACGCTAGGGCAGCCGTCGCCACCAACACTTGCGGTCGCCCGCCGGGCCGCAACGTCGATGCGAACAACAAGAAAGCGACGGTCAGGGTGGTGCCGGCCTCCGGTCCGAGAGTCGATGCGTGAGCGAAGGTGCCAGGCAACCCGACGAAGGCGAGGGTGGCGCCGAGCGCGGCTCCCGACCCGGCCATACGCGCCGTTGCGACGACCGTGAAGAACCCGGCGAGCGCCATGAAGAGAGTCGCCCCGATGGCTTGGGACCGAAACGGAGCCGCGGGGTCGCCGGCGAGCACGTCGCCGACGGTCGCGAGCAGCCCTTCCACGGGGAGGGTCGCGCTGGCCCACTCGCCACCGGGTTCGGGCACGGGCGCCAGAGCCCCGTCGCGCGGCAAGAGACGTTCCGAGAGCGAGAGTCCGGGCAGGGCAGCGGCACGGTAGTCGCCCTGGTCCAACCGAGAAGCTCCGATGACGCCGATCCCGACGGCGACCATGACGCCGAGCGAGAGGCCCGTCCACGGCGACGGCTTCTCCGGTGCCGCATCCAGGCGACTCACGGCGCCCCCCCATCGGTCCGGAGCGGCGAGAGGAACGCAGTAAAGCAAACATGGCGCCAGTCCGCGTTGGTGGCCGTGAGGCGGAAACGAAGCTCGGTGGCCTCGCCCGGAACCAGGAGCTCGTAAGGGAGCCAGCGGTTCTCACCACGCGCGTCTCTCAGCGTGTGGGCGATGCGCTTCTCTCCGGCGCTGACCTCGAAATTGACGTCAGCGCCGTCCCGCGGCGTGTCGAGGACGGCGGCTTCGCCGTGGAGACGGCCGACGCCGGCTGGGACCGGGAACGTGATCGTGAGCGGCGTCGGGACCGCGCTACCTTTCGGGAGGTGGCTCCAGAGGCACCAGCGCCATTCGGGGCCGCGGTCCGTCGTGACGAGCCCGGCGTGCGGGCCGACCCATAGCCAGTCTTCGAGCCCCGAGACCCACCGTACGCCGGTGTAGCGCCCCGAGTGGTCGCCCCACGCCACTCGGGCCTCTGGCAGACGGTCGAGCAATGACACGGTGCCGTCCTGGAGCGTTGCCGGGCTCTTTGCCGTGACGCGTGGGAACAGGGCGTCGTCCGGCGGGGTTCGTGTGAGCGCGGTGCCGAGCGAGATCGCGGCGATGGCCACGACGAGGAAGGCAGCGCTGAGCTTCAGGGCGCGCATGAAGGCGACGGAGAGTCATCCGAATCGCGCGTCCTCGCAAGCCCCATCGAGAGCCACGGCGCCATCGGGGCGGCGTGGACGCTCGGGTGGCGGCCTCCGGACGGACTTGCCAGAACCAGACACGTCGTCATGGCGGTGCTCGGAGCCCTGTGCTATCGTGCCGCCCCCGACGATGAGAGCGAGAGAATAGCCAGCCATGGGACACGGTCACAAGCAGGTTCACGGTCACGACACGGGCCATGACGACGGTCACGGCGGCTCGGGACACGGCAGTGCCGGACACGGCAGTGCTGGACACGGCAGTACGCACGGTCATGGGCACGACGCTGGGCACGGGCACAGCTCGGGGCCGAGCTTTGGGCTCCTCGCCATCGCCGTCGCCGTGGTCGCGTACGTCTTCGGCTGGGCGTCGCGCCCGAGTCAAGTCACCGCCATGGCCTACGCGCAGAACGCCGGTCCCGGCTACTTCGAGCCGCTTCCGGCGCAGGGGCCGGTGGACTCGCCGGTTCTCGTCGTCGAGGTGCTCGACTTCAAGTGCGGCGCCTGCAAGGCGCGCCACGGCTTCGTGAAGCGCCTACTCGCGGAGCACGGTCGTAGTGTGCGCTTCGCCGTGCGGCACCTCCCCTTCGTGCACCCGATTGAGAGCGAACGAGGGGCCATCGCCTCCATGGCCGCCAATCGCCAGGGGCGCTTCTGGGACTACTCGGACATGCTCTTCCGCAACCAGGACGAGACGTGGACCGACGCGACGCTGACGGGTTATGCCCAACGCCTCGGGCTCGATCCGGTTCGTTTCGCGGCAGACCTCCGCGATCCGTCCCTGCGTTCCTACGTCCGCAAGGACAAGGGCGCCGCGGACGCGGTCGACATTCGCGGTACGCCGACGCTGATCGTGAACGGCCGCGTCGTCCCGGAGGACGCGCTCTTTCGAGAGGACCCGGCCGTCTTCCGCGACATGGTGGCGGCCGCGCGGCGCGCGACCACCGAACTTATCGCGTCGGGGCTCGCCGTCCCGGAGGCGCGCGCTCGGGATGCGTCGCGCCACTATCGTAGTGGTCGCGACTTCCCGCGGCTCTTCATGCTCAACGACGTCAGCGACCTCAAGGTCGATCTCCGGAGCCTCTGATCCATGGCACGCATCAAGAAGTCGGTCCCGGTCGCTACCGTCCAGAAGACCTCGGGTGAGCTGAAGACGATCGTCGCCATCGCCGCGGTCATCGCCATCGGCGCCACGTGGGCCCTTCTCCGAAAGAAGGACGCTCCCGTGGAAGGGGCGCCGACCGGTGGGACGGCTGCGTCGGGTCCAGCGCCTTATGCGCTCGAGGCGCCCTTCAAGGGGCCGGCCGACGCACCCGTCATCATCGCCAAGTTCACGGACTTGCAGTGCCCCTTCTGCTCGAAGTTCGGGCCCACGCTCGACGACGCTCGGAAGGCGACGGGTGACAAGGCGCGCCTTGAGTACCACCACTTCCCGCTCGACTTCCACAAGTCAGCCGAGCCGTCCGCCGTTGCGGTCATGGCCGCGCACCGGCAAGGCAAGTTCTTCGAGATGGTCGAGAAGGTCTACTCGGACCTCCAGAAGCAGGACGCCGCCACGATCGAAGGCTACGCCAAGGCGATCGGGCTCGACGTCGCCAAGTTCAAGGCCGATCTCTCGGACCCCGAGCTCCTCCGCTACGTTCGCATGGAGGCGGAAGCGGGCAAGAAGGTCGGTGTCAGCGGGACGCCAACTGTCTTCTTGAACGGCAAGAAGCTCGAAGTTCGAGAGCCGGACGAGATCAAGGCGGCCATCGAAGCCGAAGCGGCCGAAGTTCAGAAGCTCGTGGCCGCCGGTAAGTCCGTCATCGAGGCTCGTCGGGCTCGAGTCGCCCAGAACGGTGGCGCGGCGTACGTCGAGTATGTTCTCGACCACAAGCCGTCCGTCGTCAGCCTCGACCCGCCGAAGCCGCCGCCGCCGCCGAAGCCGGAGGCGCCGGATCTGACGGTCTACCAGGCGGAGATCCTCGACTTCGACCCCATCAAGGGCCCCGCCAACGCGCCGGTGACCATCGTCGAGTGCACTGACTTCCAGTGCCCGTTCTGCAGCCGCGTCGTCCCGACGCTCAAGCAGATCCACGAGACGTACCCGAACGACGTTCGTATCGTGCTCCACAACCGCCCCCTCGAATTCCACCCGCGCGCGATGCCGGCGGGTAAGGCCTCCCTGGCCGCCCGTGAGCAGGGCAAGTTCTGGGAGATGCACGACAAGCTCTTCGAGAACCAGAAGGCGCTTGAGGACGCGGACCTTGAGAAGTACGCGACCGAGCTGGGCCTCGACATGGCCAAGTGGAAGGCCGACGTCGCACTGCCGCTGACGGAAGAGCGCGTGAAGAAGCAGGACGCCGCCTGTGTGAAGATCGGCGCGACCGGCACCCCCGCGTTCTTCGTCAACGGTCGCAAGCTCGAGGGCGCCAAGCCGTTCGAGGACTTCAAGAAGACCATCGACGAAGAGCTCGTAAAGGCAAAGGCGGAGCTCGCCAAGGGGATAGCCCCGGAGCAGCTCTACGCGCACATGTTGAAGCTCGGGCGCAAATCCAAAGCGAGCGGCGTCGAAGGGCCGAAGCAGAACATCGACATCGCTGACGCGCCGACCGACGGCAACAGCTCGGCGCTCGCGACCCTCGTCATCTTCAGCGACTTCGAGTGTCCCTTCTGCTCGCGAATCGGTGACCCCATCCACGAGGCCAAGAAGAAGCTCGGCGACCAGCTCCGCGTCGTCTTCAAGCAGTACCCACTCAATTTTCACGTGAACGCGGTTCCGGCTGCTAAGGCGTCGCTGGCGGCGCATCGTCAGGGGAAGTTCTGGGCCTACCATGACCGGCTCTTCAAGAATCAGAAGCGGCTCACGAACGCCGACCTGGAGCTCTGGGCGAAGGTCGAGGGGCTCGATCTCGCGCGCTTCAACACCGACCGCGCCGATCCGACCGTCGCCGCTCAGGTCCAGAAGGACATGGAGGAAGGCAGTCGCGTCGGTGTCCAGGGCACACCGACCGTGTTCCTCAACGGACGTCGCCTGAAGTCGCCTCCCACTAACGCGGACGCGCTCGTCGACCTCATCAAAGAAGAGATCCTCGGCGAGAAATGAGAGCGGCTGGGCTCCTGGCGCTGGTGCTGCCGCTCTGCTTCGGCGGCTGCAAGAAGGAGGAGTTCTGCGAGCGGCTCGTTCAGCTCGCGTGTGACCACGTCAGCGGCCAAACAGGCGGCGACCAGCGCTGCGAACGGCTCACAGCGCAGTCCGAGCACGTCGACGACGAGACCTGCCGAAAGACCCTGCGTCTCCTCGAAGAAGGTGGAAAGACGGGCGGCTCCCAGTGAGCGCCGAGCCAGAGCGACCGGACCAGCGCCAGGGCGAGGCAACGTCGGCTCAACTGCCCCCCTCGGTACACAATCCCGGACCGCAGCGGCGCAAAGCACCGCTTCTCTTGTGGCCACTCGTCGTCCTTGTGGCCGTCGCGCTCTCCTTCGAGTTCGCGGCGAACCTAAAGGCCGGCCTGACGCCGAACCCGGACGCCGCCGCGGACACGCTGTTGAGTAGCCTCTCGCACGAAGCGAGGGTCCTCGAGGTCGCCGTCTCGGCCGGGGGCGAGGAGGTCGACCGCTCGTCGCTCCAAAGCCTCGCGTTGGATGCCCTGACCGTCGCCGAAGACGCGCAGCGCCCGCCGCTCCAACGTGAGAAGGCCTTCGCGCTCTGGGTCATGTTCTGGCGCGCCGGCAGCCCGGACGAAGCGACAGCACCTCTATGCGGGCCATCCGCCCACGACGCGCTCTCCCGTCAACTGCCTTCGCCCGACGCACGCTCGGCCCTCGGCCGAGTCTTGGCCTCGTTGTGCTTGGGGACTAGCACGGCGCCGGGTGTCATCAAGGCCGAGGATCGCGACGCGCTGATGCAGGTGGACCTGTCGCCCTGGTTGCGCAGCCGGATCGACGCGTTCCTCTCCGCACCGCGAGAGGCGCTCGACCCGACGGGAGCGCACGCGCGCACCGAACGCGTGTGGGCTGGCCGACTCCTCACGATCGTCTCCATAGTGGGTCTGCTGGGTCTCGCGGGCCTTGGAATGCTCGTCGTGCACCCCTTCGTGCGACGCCGGATGACGCCGTCTCGCCTCGCGGCCGAGACGAGCCTGCCCGGTGCCGACCAGCCGTGGGCTCCGTGGATGGTCCTCGTCTGTTGGCTTGGGACCTATCTGGTCCTCGGCTTCGGCCTCTCGCTCGTTGCAAGCCAGTTTGAGGGCGCCGCCGCTTGGCGCTCGGCCCTGCAAGTCCTCATTCAGCTCGGTGCCGGCGCGGTCGCACTCGGTGTCATCGCCCGCACGACCGGAGGCCTCGATTGGCTCACCCCGGGGCTCACCCGTTTCGATGGCCGAATGTTGCCACCGGTTACCTGGGCCGTATCGGGCTTCGCGGTGGCCGTTCCGGTCGTCTTTGGGCTCGGGTACCTGAGCTCACTCCTCCCGATCGCCGACCCGACGGCCGCGGAGCTCCGTGACGCTCTGCTGAACCCGGGGTCCAGTGTCTCCGAAGCCCTCTTCATCGTCTCGGTCATCATGCTCGCGCCCTTCTTCGAGGAGCTGGTCTTCCGCGACGTCCTCTACCGACACTTGCGGCTGCGCATTGGGCCGATGGTGGCCGCCGTGGTGTCGGCGCTCCTCTTCGCATTCATTCACGCCAACCCCGTGAATCTGCTGCCACTCTTCGGGCTTGGGCTGGTCCTGGCGTACCTCGTGGAGCGGTCGGGAAGCGTCCTCCCCGCTATGCTGGTGCACCTCTTCTGGAACGGCAATCAGCTCCTCTTGATGCGCATCACGGCCGACACCTGAGCGGGCCCGTGTACCCCGAGAACGTCCATTTCGAACGTGTCGTCGCGGGGACCGCGGGTGTCCTCATCGAGTGGGCGCTTCCGGACGAGGCCGAGTTGGCGCACATCGACCTCTGGGTGTCCCCGGACGACGTGACGCCGGACGACTCCGAGGCCTTCTATCGCGGCGAGCTGCGCCGCCGAATGCGCTGCTTTCGTTTCCCGGCCGACAGCCGCGCATTTACCGATCCCGACGGGGGACCACCGCGATGGTGTGCGCTCTTTGGGGCCACGGTGTCGGGTGATCTTGTCGCGCTGTCGTTCCAAAGTCGTCCGCTCGATGGCCTCGTGGCGTTGCCGCCGGAGACTCGCGATGGCGCGAGCGCTCCCGCCCGTGCGACCCATGTCGGACGTCTGGCGGAGCCGCCCGAGCTGACATTCCGAGATGATGACCCAAAAGCGAGGCTCGTGATTCGGGCAAGCGCCGCCGCGATGGCGAGAGGGTGAGGTGCGCCAGATGACCCCCGCGTCGGTTGAGACATCAACGACTACCGATAATTGGCTCATTATGCCTCGCCAGTCGGCCTGGTTCGGGCCGTTGAGTATTGCGGCGGGCCTCAGTGGGCTGGGGCTCGCGATCTGGGCCCTGGTCGACGCCAGCGGTGGGCTCGCGGCCGCTATTCTCCCGGCCATGCTCGGCATCGTGAGCCTCAGCGGTGGTCTCCTGCTCTCGGCGCGTCGCGGTGGCGTGGCCATCATCCCACACGGTTCCGAGACCGCGCTCTCCCTCGGGGGTGACCGGCCCGAGTCGGCCTTCGTCGTGCCGTCTTCACTCATCGTGGGAATACGAGTGCGCCGCGTCGCGGAAGGCGATGACGCGAGCCCCTACGTCACCTTTGGGGTCGAAGCCCAGCTCCGGAGCGGTGTCTCGATTCTCATCGCCGAGTCTCGCGAAGAGGAGGAGCTGACTCCCCTGTTTCAGGAGCTGACGGCGCGCTTCCCGGGGCGCCCGGATGACCGGAGCTCGAGCGGAGCCGACGCGCCTGCGGTGGCCGACCAGACGCTCCTGGTCCACGTCGGTGCGCAGGGCCACCTCCCGCGCACCTTGGGCCTCGTCGCCTTGGCAATGCTCGGTGCGGGCGCCGTCGCGCTCGCGGACACGTCCAACGCGGCCTACGCGACCTTCATCGGCGTCCCTTTGGCTGGGCTGGGCTTGGTCCTCGGCGTCCTCCCCGCGCTCAAGGCGATGACGACCGAGCGCCTCGTGCTCTCCTCCGACGGGCGATATCACCATGAGTATCGTGCGCTTGGCATCGGGTGGGGCGCGCGAGAGGGGCGCTCTGATTCCAGGGGGGGCGTGCGGCTGCGGCAGCGCGGGCTCATGGGCTGCACGGTGGAGCTCATCGGCGAACGTCGTATTCAGCTCATCGCGGGAGGCGTCCAGACTGCGGGCGGCGGCCTGAACCAGACGGTCGGTCACCGCGAGCTCATGACCTTGGCGGAGGCGATCGCCGCCTGGCATCACACGACGACCTCGGCCTCTCGAGGCGACGAATAATCTCGCGTCGGCTCTGCGTGCGCCCTTCACAATGTTGGCGCTCCAGCTACCATCACGCTCGATGTCTGACGCCCACACGTACCCGCCTGTCGATACGGTCTCCCGCTCTTTCACCGTGCGCGCCGTCGTAACGGGAGCCCTCCTCGGCGGCCTCCTCTCGGTCTGCAACGTCTACTCCGGCCTGAAGATCGGCTGGGGCTTCAACATGTCCATCACGGCCGTGCTCCTGTCCTTCGGCTTCTGGGGGCTCATGCGGAAGCTCGTCGGTACGCAGCCTTGGACGCTCCTCGAGAACAACGTCAATCAAGTCGGCGCGTCTGCGGCCGCGTCGATCTCGTCGGCGGGCCTCGTCTCCGCCGTGCCCGCGTTGACCATCCTCGACGGCTATCAGTTCACGTGGCCGGCCCTCGCGATTTGGGTCTTCATGTGTTCATCGCTCGGCGTCTTCGTGGCCGTGCTCTTCAGTCGGCAGCTCATCTTCGTCGACAAGCTACCCTTCGCCTCGGGCGTCGCGACCGCGCGGACGCTCACGGAGATGTACTCCCAAGGGCGCGAAGCGAGCGTCCGGGTCTGGGCGCTCATCGCCGCGGGCATAGGCGCGGCGACGTGGAAGCTCGCAGGGACCTGGCTCGCATTGAAACCGAGCGGCCTTGGGTGGCTCTCCGTCGGTGCGTCCGACTCGGGGGCCCTCAAGAAGAGCGGCGTGGCGTCCGTGTCGGCGCACAATCTCGGCTTCGCCTTTGATCCCAGCCTGCTGATGGTGGGGGCCGGTTCCATCATCGGGCTCCGCTCCGGCATCTCGATGCTCGCGGGTGCCATCATCTCGTGGGGCTTCATCGGGACGTGGCTGCTCGAGAAGGGTTGGGCCAAGGCAGGTGATCCGAGCGCGCCATGGGTGAAGGGCATCGGCGAGTGGCTCATCTGGCCGGGTGTGTCGCTCCTGGTCGCGTCGTCCTTGGTCTCCCTCTTCGCGATGGTCCCGCAGTTCGTGCGTGCGTTTCGTCGCCGGAAAGAGGTCGACGCCGCCGAGCCAGTCGATCCTCACGCAGTCCCGAAGAGCTGGATCGTCGCTGGCGTCGCGGCCATCTCGGTGGGTGTGGTCATCGTTGGCAACGTCCTCTTCGGCATGGCTCCGTGGATCGGCCTCGTCGCCGTCGCGCTCACCTCCGTGCTCGCTATCGTGGCGCTTCGCGTCTCGGGCGAGACCAACATCACGCCCGTCGGCCCCATGGGTAAGGTGACGCAGCTCACCTTCGCCGTCCTCGATCCGGGCAACGTCTCGACGAACTTGATGGCCGCCAACGTCACGGGCGGATCGGCCTCGCAAGCGGGCGAGATGATTCATGACTTGAAAGCCGGCGCGCTGCTGGGCGCGTCCCCCCGGCACTTGATGTTGTCCCAGCTGGCCGGCGTCGCGTCGGGCGCCCTTATCGGTAGCGCGATCTACCTCGTCATCATCCCGGACCCCAAGTCCATGCTGATGACCGCCGAGTGGGCGGCGCCCGCCGTCGCCGCCTGGAAGAGCGTCGCCGAGGTCTTCAAACACGGACTCAGCCAACTCCCCCCAGGCGCGACCTGGGCCATGCTCATCGCCGCCATCCTCGGCATCGCACTCGCCCTGGCCGAGAAACACGCCCCACCCAAAGCCCGGACCTGGGTCCCGAGCGCGTCGGCCATCGGACTCGCCGCGCTGGTCCCGGCCAACTTCTCCATCTCCTTCTTCCTGGGCGGCGTCATCGCCGTGGTCCTCGGCAACGTCGCCAAAGACTGGACCACACGTTTCCTCATCGTCGTCGCGTCCGGTGTGATCGCCGGTGAAAGCCTCGCGGGCGCGGGCCAGGCTATCTGGAAGGTCATCTCCGAACTCTTGGTGAAGTGACCCGAGACCGATCGCGACGGCCTATCGTGGGTCTGGCGTGGGCTCGCCAAAGACGTCCCGCAGCGACGCGGCCCGCCGTGTCCGTCGAAACCACCCCTGGAGCGTGTCGAGGTCCGTCGTCGCCAGCAGTCGTTCGCGTTCATCGTCGCTTATGGGCCATTGCCGCTCGACGGCGTGCTCGAGGATGAGGGCACGAAGCAGCTCGGCCTTTCCCTCGGCCTTTCCCTCGGCCTTTCCCTCGGCCTTTCCCTCG
>JADMJS010000036.1:0-1255 GCA_018780435.1 Myxococcales bacterium | reverse complement strand
CTCGGCCTTTCCCTCGGCCTTTCCCTCGGCCTTTCCCTCGGCCTTTCCCTCGACCTTTCCGTCCGAGAAGTACTTCCTAGCGAAGTCCGACTGGTACTCGTAGCCTCGTGCGTGCATCAGCTCCTCCAGGGCCGTCCTCATCGCCTTGTTCAGACGAGAGACGACGAAGTCATAGTAGAGTTTGGCCCGTGTCTCGTCGAGACCGACCGTCGCTTCGAGTGCGGCCACCACGGTGTCGAGCCCGTTAGGCTCGCTCGCGTGCGCCATCGCTGAGAGTACGGCCGTCTCGGGTGCCACAGCGTCACCAGGATGCACCCATGGCACACGGTCGGGCCCCAGCACCAATGGACGAAAGACAGACCCTGGCGACCCGAGTTCGATCGCTTCACCCGCCCACACCGCGACGTCCCGACTCGGTGTTACCACGAGGAGCGCAGACGGGCAGTGGTGGCGATCTCGAATCGCCGTCGCGTAGACCGGCCAGCGGTACCGCTTGCTGCCATCCACGGCTAGCTGCACCTCAATGATCAGCGCGAAGACGGGCTTCTTCCGTCTCAGAAGCAGCACCAGGTCTGCTCGGTACTCGGCTGGCGAGAGGTCGGTGAAGGTCGCCTCACGAACCTCAATCTCCGACCAGCTCGGAAGTGCAACGCCGAGCGCATCCCGAATCAGCTCCGGGGCGAGGCTCGGGAGGTTTCGAAAGAGGGCGAGGAGTGCTTCGTGGAGTGCGCTGGGCATGGAAGGCCGCATTCCAGGAAGTGTGCCAAGTCCCCTCGATTGCCCGACGTGCTGAACTCGCGGCACGCTACGATCGTGACCAATGCAGGCTGACTGACCTCTGCAGCCGCGCTGTCGCGCTCACCCGGGCGGTTCCCAGCGCTGTCGACGAGTGGGGTCCAATGCTCCCTGGACGAGAGAACGGAACCGAAATGCTTCGCCTCAAGTGGGGCCATCCGACCCATGTCACACGCGCTGGCTAGCGAGAGAGCAACTCTATTAAGTCCGCTGCTGTGAGTTCCGCTGGCGCGTCCGCCCCGTCGAGCAGGCCTTCGAGGAGCGCCCGCTTCGTCTCGTGAAGCGCCGCGATGGCGTCTTCGACGGTGCCACGCGCGATGAGGCGATAGACGGTCACCGGGCGGGTCTGGCCGATGCGGTGGGCGCGGCCCGTGGCCTGGTCCTCGATGGCCGGGTTCCACCAGGGATCGAGGTGCACGACGTAGTCGGCGGCGGTGAGGTTGAGGCCCGTGCCGCCCGC
>JADMJS010000464.1 GCA_018780435.1 Myxococcales bacterium | reverse complement strand
TGGTCGTTGATGGCGCGAATTCCGGTATCCATGGGGCGTCCTGAGTCCTGGCGGTTTTCGGTGTTGGAAGGTGATAGTCGGTGAGAGAACGGGACGTTGGGGCAGTCTCTTTGGTTCTGACCGGGGGCGGCCTGTTATCATGCAACGTCGCCGCTATCAACCCGGCGCTATCAACGCGCCGTTGCCGAGAGTATTCCCGAGTCTTCCGCCAGAACGCGACTCGCCGCCCGCGTTGGGCTCTGCTACTGTCCCTCCACCGTGACGTCGCCACCTGTCGAACAGCCTAGTCTGCCCAACCCGGTACGAGACCTCAGTGATCGCGCGCGCGATGTCGCCGACACGCTCAAGCGCGTTCATTCGAGGCTCATTTGGGCCCAGCTCTCCACCTTCGTCGCCGCCGCCGGCATCGCGCTCACGGCGCTCTTCGCCGCCGGCGAACGTGACGCGTTGCTCTTCCTCGGCATGTTCCTGGTGATCGCGACCTACAACTTCGCGTATCTCAAGGCGTGGCTCGGGGCGCGTAACGTGCTGACGGCCATCAGCCTCTTCTTTACGGAGAGCCTGCTGAGCTTCTTCGCGTTCATCCTGGCGGACCGGGCGCCCGCGCGGCGACTTCTCCGCGACGGGGTCGTCGTCGTCCGCGAAGAGGTGGGCGCGCTCTGGCTCGCCGCGGCCCTGCTCGGGCTGTCCGGCCTCCTCCTGCTGGTGCATTGGGTCTATGCCGGGCGGCTGCGTCGCGGCCTCACGGCAGCGGCGCCTGCCGCGCCAGCCTCGCCGAGCGTCCCGGCGTAACGCCAGCCAACTTCAGTAGACGACGAGCGCGTGTGACGGCACGTCGAGCTTCGCGCGACCACCGAGGAAGGCGAGCTCCACGACGAAGGCCGCTTCGATCACGTTGGCATGAAGGTGGTCGCGCAGCAGGTGCAACGCGGCAGCGGCGGTCCCGCCGGTCGCGAGCAGGTCGTCGATGAGGAGCACACGCTGGCCCGGCGCTACGGTGTCGACGTGCGCCTCGATGCGGTCCGTCCCGTACTCGAGCGCGTAGTCGACGCCGACCTTGGTGAACGGGAGCTTGCCCTTCTTTCGGATCATCGAGAAGCCGACTCCGAGCTCGTACGCGAGCGCGGCGCCGAAGGGGAAGCCGCGGCTCTCTAGGCCGGCGATGCGATCAAGGCCCTGGCCGCGGTAGCGCTCAGCCAAGAGCTCGATCGCGGCCCGGAACGCCCGAGGCTGCTCGAGGATAGGCGCGATGTCCTTGAACAGGATGCCTGGCTTCGGGAAGTCGGGGACGTCACGAATGGCGGCGGTGATAAGAGCGGCGCGTTGGTCGGTCACGAGTTACTCCAATGGGTTGTCGAGGTCGGGGCTCGCCCCCTGGAAGCGAGCTCGCAAAGCGTCGAGAGTCACGATGTCGGTCGAGTCGCAGCCGAGCGGCGTCACCGACACCCAGCCTTCCCGGACGGCGTTGCAGTCACTGCCGACGATGTCCGGCATGGTCACGTGCTCGCCGCCGATCCAGAGGTATTCGCCGCCGCGCGGGTCGGTGCGGAGGACGACCTCTTTCGAGTAATAGCGGTGACCGAGGCGCGTCGGGCGGATGCCGGCGATCGGGCCGACCAGTGGGCTCGGGATGTTCACGTTCAGAAAGGTGTGCTCGGGTAGAGGCCGAGCCGCTTCGATGACCTGCGCGATCCACTCGGTCACCATCTCGAACGGGAATTGCCGGGACGACGAGCCGAGGAGCGAGAAGGCGATTCCCGGGATCCCGTGCAGGACGGACTCGCGTGCGCCCGCCGCCGTTCCCGAATAGAGGACGTCCCACCCGAGGTTGGCGCCGGGGTTGATGCCCGAGAGGACGAGATCGGGCGTCTGGCCTTTCAGCACGTGGTGAAGGCCAACGTAGACGCAGTCGGCGGGCGTGCCGCCTTCGAGCGCGAACGCGCGGCCCGGATAGCCGCGCGCCTCACGGAGTCGCAGCGGTCGGCTGAGCGAGATCGCCTGACCAATACCGGAGCGGTCGCGGTCGGGGGCCACGACGACCGAGTCGCCGAAGCGGGAGGCCACTTCCTGAAGGACGCGTACGCCTTCGGAGTGGATGCCGTCGTCGTTAGTGATGAGGATTCGCACGGGCGCGTTGTAGCCCAATGCGGGGTGGCCGTCACGCTGGGGTGTTCGAGAACGTCCCCCGGCGGACTGGTCCCCTTTCGTCGGCAGCCGGTCCCCCGCGGCTTGGCCATTCGTCCACGAAGCTCACGGTGTGAGCCCGGCAGACCTCGGCCAAGTCGTTCGGCCCCCGCCCGCAAGCGCAGACCTGGCGCCAACGGGGCTGCGGGGGGCGCCCCCCGCCCGCAAGCGCAGAACTGGCGCCAACGGGGGCTGCGGGGGTCGCCGCCCGCCCGCAAGCGCAGAACTGGCGCCAACGGGGGCTGCGGGGGTCGCCCCCCGCCCGCAAGCGCAGAACTGGCGCCAACGGGGCTGCGGGGGTCGCCCCCCGCCAGCAAACGCATCACTGCGGGAGGAACTCCGCGCACTTGGCCTTGACGGCCTCGGACGTGAGGTACTTGTCGAGCGACGGATCCT
>JADMJS010000496.1:10872-13873 GCA_018780435.1 Myxococcales bacterium | reverse complement strand
GCGCTTTGGCGTCGTGGATCTTCTTCACGAGCGCCGGGATGACGTGGGAGGAGGCCGGGTCGAAGTTGTCGCCCGGGCCGTAGAGGTTCACGGGGAGGACGAAGGTCGCATTCATCCCGTACTGCTGGCGGTAAGCCTCGCTCATGACGAGTAGCGCCTTCTTCGCCACGCCGTAGGGCGCGTTCGTCTCCTCCGGATAGCCGTCCCAGAGGGACTCCTCCTTGAAGGGGACCGGCGTGAACTTCGGGTAGGCGCAGATGGTGCCGGCCGTCACGACCTTCTGGACCCCGGCGACGCGGGCGGCTTCGAGCAGGTTCACGCCCATCAGGATGTTGTCGTAGAAGAGCTCACCCGGCTTCTCGCGGTTGAGTCCGATCCCGCCGACCTTGGCCGCGAGATGGATGATGGCGTCGACACCCTGCACGACGCGCGTGCAGGCCTCGGCGTCTCTTAGATCGGCTTCGGTCGAGCGCGGCGTCACCGTGGTCGCGCCCTTCGCGTGCAGGCGAGCGACGACGCAGCGGCCGAGGAAGCCGTTGCCGCCAGTGACGAGGACCTTCTGCCCTTGGAGGTTCATCGGTGTACTCCGAGGTTCGAGCTGCCCGTGGCGACGGCGTGATCGTGGCGCACCATACGCCGGACCAGCTCGTCGAAGCCGACCTCGGGGCGCCAGCCGAGCTTCTCGTGGGCTTTGGTCGCGTCGCCGATGAGCAGGTCGACTTCCGTCGGGCGGAAGTAGCGGGGGTCGATCTCCACGTATTTCTCCCAGTCGAGCCCGACCTCAGCGAAGGCCTTCTCGCAGAACTCGCGCACCGTGTGCGTCTCGCCCGTCGCGATCACGAAGTCCTCCGGGACGTCGGCCTGCAGCATCATCCACATGGCGCGGACGTAATCGGGTGCGTAGCCCCAGTCGCGTTTGGCGTCGAGGTTGCCGAGGAAGAGCTTCTCCTGCTGCCCTGCGGCGATGGCGGCCGCGGCACGGGAGATCTTGCGGGTGACGAAGGTCTCGCCACGTCGCTCCGACTCGTGGTTGAACAGGATGCCGTTGCACGCGAACAGCGCGTAGGCCTCGCGGTAGTTCACGGTCATCCAGTAGGCGTAGAGCTTCGCCGCGGCGTATGGTGAACGCGGGTAGAAGGGCGTCGTCTCGCGCTGCGGCACCTCTTGCACGAGGCCGTAGAGCTCGGATGAGCTGGCTTGGTAGAATCGGGGCCGAATGCCCACGTCGCGGATGGCCTCAAGGAGGCGCGTCACGCCGAGCCCGACGACGTCGCCCGTGTACTCCGGGACGTCAAAGGACACGCGCACGTGGCTCTGCGCGGCGAGGTTGTAGATCTCGTCCGGCTGAATACGCGCGAGCAGGCGCGCCATGGCGCTTCCATCCGTCAAGTCGCCGTAATGTAAGAAGAGCTTCACGCCATGGGTGTGCGGGTCCGCGTAGAGGTGATCGATGCGTGACGTGTTGAACGTCGAGGCACGCCGGATGAGGCCGTGCACTTCGTAGCCCTTGGCGAGCAGGAGCTCGGCGAGGTAGCTGCCGTCCTGACCCGTGATGCCTGTGATGAAGGCCTTCTTCATGATGCTCCCGCCCGGGGACGCCCGGCTGTGATGGAGATGCGGCGTTCGTTGCCCGGGCCCGAGTCTTCGATCACGACCCAGATCCCGCTGGCCGGGATGGCGCTCGGGACGCGGTCGGCCCACTCGAAGAGCGCGACACCGTCGGTCCCGACGAAGTCGCGGTAGCCGATGGCCTCGAGCTCATCGACGTCGACGAGCCGGTAGAGGTCGAAGTGGTGGAGCCGCAGCCGGCCACCTTCGATGGTGTTCACGACGGTGAAGGTCGGTGACGTGATCTTGATCGACGACGGCACCCCGAGCGCCCGCGCGAGGCCTCGCACGAAGGCGGTCTTGCCGGCGCCGAGCTCGCCCACGAGGCCGATGACGTCGCCGGTCGCGAGCTGCGCCGCGAGCCTCCGCGCCACGCCCGCGGTCCCGCGTTCGGACCGGGTGGTCGTCACGAAGGGGAGCGTGAGCGGGCGGGGGGACGGGTTCTTCATCGGCTGCGGGAGGTTGCCGCAGGGGAGGGCGCCTCGCAAGGAAAGGCCCGAGCCTTGATACCTGAGTGGGCTGGGTGCATCGCGGCCCCATGCTTGCTCCGGCTGTTTCATTGCCTTGCAGGGGCAGTGTCAAGGGACTTCTCCGCGACCCATCGCGGATGACTATCGTTAGGTTGCGAGGGCACGGTGCGGGCCGTAACCTCTGTTCATGACACTCACCTCGTCTCGGTTCATTCTCGCGGCCTGCTGCAGCGCGGCCGCGCTCGTCTCTTCGACGCCGGCCGCGTTCGCCTTCTCGTCGGGCATCGGCTCGTCCTTCTTCGGCCCCGGCGGTTGCAACGACTGCCACTCAGGCGGCCAGAAGCCGACGGTCTCGCTTACGGGCCCCACCCAGCTCGCCCCTGGCGCCGTTGGGACCTACACCCTCAGTTGGTCGTCCGTGGGCACGCAGAACAAGGGCGGCTTCAACGTCAAAGCGGGCGCCGGCGTTCTGTCCGTCATCGCGGGCGACTCGTCGGTGCGGACCGAAGGCAGCGAGCTGACCCACAGCGACATGAAGCCGGCGTCCGCCGGTAAGGTGACCTTCCAATTCAAGTTCACCGCGCCTGCCGCGGGCTCAAGCGTCACGCTGAGCGCGTGGGGCAACGCCGTCAACGGGATCGCGGCGGCCACTGGGGATCAGGCGTCGTCGGCGTCTCTCGTGGTCGCCGTGTCGAGCGTCTGCCCCGACAGTGACGGCGACGGCGCGACCGCCAAGACCTGTGGCGGGACGGACTGTGACGACACGAACAGCGCGGTGAAGCCCGGAGCGACGGAGGCATGTAACGGCACCGACGACGACTGCGACGGGCAGACCGACGAAGGGCTTACCAAGCCGACCTTCTATCGCGACCAGGACCAAGATGGCTTCGGCGATCCGGCGGTGACGGTTCAGGCGTGCACGG
>JADMJS010000496.1:0-10772 GCA_018780435.1 Myxococcales bacterium | reverse complement strand
TTCAGGCGTGCACGGCACCCTTCGGCTACGTGAGCTCGAACACGGACTGCAACGACGGCAACGCGGCGGTGAAGCCGAGCGCCACCGAGACGTGCAACAGCGCCGATGACGACTGCGACGGACAGACCGACGAAGGGCTGACCAAGCCCACCTTCTATCGAGATCAGGACCAGGATGGCTTTGGAGACGCGGCGGTGTCCACGCAGGCGTGTACGGCGCCGGGCGGCTACGTCACGTCGAAGACCGACTGTGACGACGCGAGCGCGGCGGTGAAGCCGGGCGCCACCGAGACGTGCAACACCGTCGACGACGATTGTGACAGCCAGACTGACGAAGGGCTCCAGTCGACGTTCTATCGAGACCAGGACCAGGACGGCTTCGGGATCCCGTCGACCACGATCTCCGCCTGCACGGCGCCTCTGGGCTACGTCAGCGCGTCCAATGACTGCAATGATGACGACGGCACCATCCGGCCCGGCGCCCTTGAGGTCTGTGACGCCGTCGATAATGACTGCGACGGACAAGTCGATGAAGGGCTCGTGAAGACCTTCTTCCGCGATCAAGACGGCGATGGCGTTGGGACGGCCGTCTCGAGCGTGGTCGCCTGCGTCGCGCCACCCGGCTACGTGAGCTCGAACCTCGACTGCAACGACGCCGATGTCGCTATAAAGCCTGGCGCCGTGGAGCTCTGCAACGGGCTCGACGACGACTGCGACGTCGTGGTCGATGAAGGGCTCGTGAGGCCGACCTTCTACCGCGATGAGGACCAGGACGGTGTTGGTACATCGTCCGACAGCAAGACGGCTTGCGAGGCGCCACCCGGCTATGTCGTGCAGAGCGGCGATTGCAGTGACACGAACCCCCTCGTGAAGCCGGGTGCCGCGGAAGCCTGTAACGGCGGCGACGACGATTGTGACGGGCAGATCGACGAGGGGCTCGTGAAGCCGACCTTCTACCAGGACGACGATGGCGATGGGTATGGCGCCGCCGCGATCCTGACGACCGCCTGCACAGCGCCGCCCGGTTTCGTCGCGGACGCGAGCGACTGTGACGATGCCGCCGGGAGCGTCCACCCGAATGCGAGCGAGATATGTAACCTCGCGGATGACGATTGTGACGGGCTCGTCGACGACGGCCTCCCCACCGCGACCTACTTTCGCGACGGGGACGGCGATGGTGTCGGTGACGACCTCGACTCGATCGTCGCATGCGAGCAGCCCGTGGGTTATGTATCCGTTTCGGGCGACTGTGACGACGACGAATCGCTCGTGAGCCCGAGCGCCACCGAACGATGTAATGATCGGGACGACGACTGCGACGATGAGGTAGATGAAGGTCTCGCGATGTCGACCTATTTCGCCGACGTCGATCTCGACGGTCACGGAGACGCCGATTCCACCGTCGTCGCGTGCGCAGAGCCTTTCGCCTACGTGAGCGTCGCGGGGGACTGCGACGACACCAGGGCGACCATCCATCCGGGCGCGCAAGAGCAGTGTAACGAAGAGGACGACGACTGCGACGGCGCGGTCGATGAGTCCGTCGTGTCCCAGACCTTCTACCGTGACGCCGACGCAGACACGTGGGGGCGATTCGATATCGCCTTGACCGATTGCCGACAGCCGGTCGGCTACGTCACTCGGGCCGGGGATTGTGACGACGCTGACGCCGACAAGAACCCGACAGAGCCCGAACTCTGCAATGATATTGACGACGATTGTGATGGGATTACCGACGAGGATCTGACGTTGCCGGTCTTCTACGTCGACCTCGATCAGGACGGCTATGGCGACCCGGCGTCCGCCGTGACCGCCTGTGCGGCGCCAATGGGCACTGTCTCCTCGGGGAACGACTGCGACGACGGCGATGCGGCGATTAAGCCGGGTGCAGCCGAGCTGTGCAACGCCACCGACGACGACTGCGATGGCGGCACGGACGAGGGGCTAGCCAAGTTTCCGTTCTTCCGAGACGCCGACGCCGATGGGCAAGGGGACATCGCTCAGTCCATCTCGAGCTGTGCAGTGCCAGACGGCTACGTCAGCGTCTTGGGCGACTGCGACGATCAGGATCCGAACGTCCATGGCGCCGCCGTCGAAGTCTGCGACGGGGTCGATCAGGACTGCGACGGCGCCCCGGACGACGGGCTGACCACGTCCGAGTGGCACCCTGACGTCGACCTCGACGGATACGGGACCGGGGCCGTCACGGTCGTGTCGTGCGCCGCGCCCTTCGGCCACGTCGCCGATGCAGGCGACTGCGACGATGGTGCCAACGGGGTGAACCCGGCCGCGACTGAGACTTGCAATGACGTCGACGACGATTGCAATGGGACCGCCGACGACGGCGTCGAGAAGCCCACGTGGTACGCCGATGACGACCAGGACGGCTACGGCGCTGCCGCGTCGTTCGTCGTCGCCTGCGTCGTGCCGCCTGGATTCACGGCAAGCGCGGGCGATTGTGACGACCTCGAGACGGGCGTGAACCCGGCGGCGGCCGAGACGTGCAACGAGGTCGACGACGATTGTGACGGCGCAATCGACCAGGGCCTTCCGACTCTCGTCTACTATCGGGACGACGACGACGACTCGTGGGGACGCTCGGACCAAACGAGCACGTCGTGTCGGGCCCCTGCTGGCTTCGTCGTTCGGGGCCTCGACTGTGACGATCAGCGCGATACCGTCCATCCCGAGGCGATGGAGACCTGCAATGGTCGTGACGATGATTGCGACGAAGTCACCGACGATGGGGTCACGGTGCTGCTGTACACCGACGCGGATGGTGATGGTTACGGTGACGCGTCCTCGCCGGTTCAGGTGTGTGCTGCCGGGACCGGACTGGCGTCCGTCGCGGGGGACTGTAATGACGCCGTCGACACCATCCATCCCGACGCGACCGAGGCGCCGAACGGCATCGACGACGACTGCGATGGCATCGCCGACGACGGGACCGAGCTCGGTGATGACGACGGTGACGGCTATTCCGAGGTCGAGAACGACTGCGATGACGGCGACGAGCTCGTGTTCCCGGGCCAGACCGAGCTTGAGAACGGCGTCGATGACGACTGCGACACGGTGGTCGACGACGGGACTCCGGCCTACGACGATGATGGTGACGGCTTCTCCGAGAAGGCCGGTGACTGCGACGACGACAACACCAGCGTCTTCGAGGGCGCGGTCGAGCTCGAGGATGAGCTCGACAACGACTGCGATGGCGAGGTCGATGAGGACCTCGCGGCGGTCGACGCCGACGAGGACGGTTACGATGCGACCGTCGACTGCGATGATGAGAGTGAGTTCATCAGCCCGGCTGCCATCGAGGTGGAGAACGCACTCGACGACGACTGTGACGGCGAGGTCGATGAAGGCACGCCTGCGGGCGATGATGACGACGACGGCGTGTCCGAAAATGACGGCGACTGCGATGACAGCGATGCCGCCATCGTCCCCGGTGCCGCGGAGCTCGCGAACGGCATCGACGACGACTGCGATGGGACCATCGACGACAACACCGACGTCTACGACGACGACGGCGACGGCTATTCCGAGGTCGAGGGCGACTGTAACGACGCCAGCATCGGCCAGGGTCCAGATGCCGAAGAGCTCCAGAACGGGATCGATGACGACTGCGACTCCGAGACGGATGAGGGGTCTGCCGACGGTGTCGACGGCACGGACACGACCGACTCGACCGATGCCGGGGATGCGACGGACGGCCTAGACGGGACGGATACGACTGACGCGTCGGACGGCGCGGACGCGACCGATGCCGAGGATGGGGCCGATGCGACCGACGGTGCGGATTCCGTGGACGGGGACGCTGGGGACGATGCCACGGGCGCCGATGACGGGACCGATTCGGCGGACGATGTCGGCGCGGCCGACGCCGTCGACTCGTCAGACGGAGTCGATGACGCCGCCGCGGCCGGCGTCGAGGCCGAGTCGAGTTCGGGCTGCGCGCTCGGAGAAGGACGGCGGTCAACCGGGGTCGGGTTTACCCTGCTGCTCCTCGTCGCGGCGTTGGGCTGGGCGGTTCGACGGCGCGCGTGACGACGTCGTCGCGTCGGGCGGTGACGCGTCTGCGTGTCGCACGGCGCAATGAGGACCCTCACCGACTTGACGAAGATGGGTACTGAGCATCTACCCTCGCGTCATGTCGGAACGCATGGCCTGGGGACGGTGGGATTGCACGCGGTGCGGCGACACGGGCATCTCCGGTCAGCACAAGCGGTGCCCGAAGTGCGGCGATCCGCGCGAACAGGACGAGCTCGACGCGATGCGACCGCCGTCGGCCGAGGACTTCGCTCGGGATGCCATCGCGGCGCCCGACGAGCGTGCGCTGGCCGAGAGCGGCGCCGATTGGATCTGCGGCTTCTGTGGCACGACGACCCGCGGAACGGAGTCGAGCTGTTCGAGCTGCGGGGCCAATCGGCAGGACAACGTGGGCGAAGGTGCCGTCGGCCCCGTCGTCGCCGCACCAGCCCGCATACCGCCCAGCCTTTTTGCGGAGTCGTCTTTGTCCATACGACGGCCGATAGCGTGGGCCTGATCCCCGCGTCTCGCTGGCCGTGGCTCGCAAATTCAATCGAAGATCCTATCCGCTGCGTAGAACTCATCGAAGGGTGCGCCGCCGAACTCTTGAGGCTTGATGGTCAAGCCGAGGTCGAAGCCGATATCGCTCAAGAACTCGGAGACCGGCGAATCGAAGAGTGAGTTGTCGAGCACCGCAGTGATCGCGCCAATGAAGAGTGAGAAGACGATCGAGAAACCCGGAGTCTCTCCCCAGATGGCGGCCTCAACGTTCCAAGTCCAGTCGCTCGCCATCGTGAACGGCCGCCTGCCCGAGCTTCACGTCATCGGGGAGCGTGAGCGTGATGTTGTCCGGCAGATGGGCGCTCAAGTAGCGGTCGCTGAACGACACCTCCACGCTCCCGCCGAAGAGTCCGGAGACCGGCCCGGTGAGCGGGTGAGAGTCGTCCGAGACCGATGGAGTCTCGGCGCGTGCTGAAGTGCATACAGGGCGGGAGGGCCGCTCACGCGTCTACGCCCCACCGAAGTCCATTATCCGGTCACTGCCCTTGAATTGGGGCGATCTCTGTCTGCCGATGCTTGGCAACGCGTTGCTTGGCGACAAGGCGCAGGCGGCGAGATGACTTCTCGATTCGCCGCCTTACGAGTCCGTCCAGCGCACCGCGACGTCAACCGTAGCACCCCGCGACCGGCGGAGTGGCTGGTGGTCGAATGGCCGTACGACGAGACCTAGCCAATCAAGTACTGGCTGTCGACTCTGCCGGAGCCCACGCTGCTGGTCAGCCTCGTTCTGCTGGCCAAGCTCCGCTGGCGGATAGAGCGTAACTATCAGGAGCTGAAGGACGAGATCGGCCTCGACTACTACGAAGGTCGAGGCTGGCGAGGCTTCCACCATCATGCCCCCTTTGTATCGCCGCATACGCGTTCCTGAAGGCCGAGCCTGCTCGGCTTCCCCCCAGACGCTCGCGCAGCATCGCGACTGCCGTCGCTTACCAGTCCCGAAGATTACCGACCCCGCGGCGCTCCCGATCCGAACTGAGCGCCACCAGCCGACCTCCGTCGCCACCGCACGCTCCGAGTTGACCGACGCGCTCATCCATCGCCTCAAACGTTGTCCGGCATGCCGGCGCAGCTTAGCAGAGGGCGCCGAGACGCCCCTGCACCAAACCAGCCCACCGCGACAGAGATGACCGACGCGACTCCGCGAGTGGGTCCACTGGCTTCTATTGTGACGCAGTAGTGCGAGCAGCCGCAGCGCATCGACAGGTGTCCTGGGCCAACAGACGAACGAAACTTGGTTCCACAATATCTCTCAAATGACCATCAGTACCTCGTCGACTCTCTCGAGCTACCAAGTTGACCACAAGAACCTACCGATCCGAATGGCACTTGACGGCCGTAGATCGGAAAGCGTAGCCTGGAAGAAATAGCGTGATGAGGTCCAGCGTGGCGCCCCCCCCCCCCCCCCCCGCCCTTTCCGCGGCTCTTCTCTCAAGGAGACGTTCTGGAGCCTTGCGACGTCGTTGCTCGTCGCATCAGTCGCTCTAGCAAGCGACGCTCGGCCCCCTGACCCATTGCGGCAGGTGCGGCAACACCATGGACGCTACTTGGTCTTCTCATCACGCCCTATCGTACTGGTGAGGCGCGAGCTTCGACGTTCGGATCCGGCCCTTCATGAACAGCTGAACCTTCGCCGGGCAGAGGACATCCGGGCGGCACAGGAGGAGCTTCTCGCTCTGATTCCGGACGCCGAATCGGCCGGCCCGCTTCCAGCGGTTCTGGTCGATCTGCGGATTGAAGACGTGGACGACGTTCGCCAGCTCCCGGGGGTCGCGGGAGTAAGCCCTTTCGCTCAGGAGTTCCTGCCCCAATCCGCAACGCTCACTAGGTCAATCCAAACCGATCGGGTTCACTCGATTGGGATCCGCGGCGACGGCGAGACGCTGGCCATCGTGCTTCCGGAGCGACCATCGGATGGGGCGTGTGTGAGCGGCGGGTCGATTCGCGGCCAAGCGACGGCCAGCTCCGACGGTGCCACGACGGCGGCGACGCTGCTGTCAGCGGCGCCGTCGTATCGCTGCGGCTTCGACGCGGGCGAGGGCACAGCCCCGGACGCTCAACTGCTCGTGAGCGACCTCGAAGTAGTCTCCGGGTGCGACGGGGTGTGCTGGGCGCTGTCGAATGGGGCTGACATCATTGCGTTCGCGCACGCGCCCGTCGCTTCCACCCTGGCCGCCGCCGGTCAGGTCACACCCAACGACATGTACCTCGACGCGCTGGCCCTCGAGCCTCCCTACCCACTGATCATCGCTGCCGCCGGAAACTCCAACGGGCCTGGCGGCGAGCCATGCGACCCGACGGGTGGCTTTGTCCAGAACCACCTACGTAATGGCTTGGTCGTGGGCGGCTCGGACGAACGTGGGACCGGAAACGTGGGCGATGACACGATGTACGAGTGCTCGTCATTTCGTGACCCGGTCGGCAGCGACGAGGAGCTCCCTCACCTCGTTGCGCCTGCGGTCGACATCACGTCTGGCGGCGCTCCGACAGACACGGGGACGAGCTATGCTGCGGCGGCGGTAGCTGGCGTCGCCGCCTTGTTGAGGGCGACCCTCCCCGGCTCCGACGATCCACCGGAGCTCTTGCGTGCCGCCCTCATCGCAACAGCCATTCATGATTTGGACTCTGATCCCACCTATGGGTGCGCTGACGACGAATCCGGCTGCGGCCGAGATGGCGCTGGTATCGTGTCGGCGCTGCGTGCGATCCGACTGGCAGCGTCGGTATCGTCGGATGGCGCGCCGGGAAGCTACACCCTGGACTCCACTTATGACGACGGCACGATGGTCTTCGCAACTGACTTCCCGGACGGCCGCTTTCACCGAAACGGTAGCCCGGTCCAATGGCGGATCTCGGTCGCTGGAGGGACCTCCACCCGGGTGGTCCTCGCCTTCAACGGCATCCCCGTGGGCTGGAACCCGCCCGAATCCAGCCCAGCTGGCAACCTCGACCTGGTCGCTCGCGACACCGCGGGTAACATCGTGGCATCCACCTACTCCGTCGACCGGACTGTGGAGGTCCTCGACCTGAATGCAGCCCCTGGCGCTCCCACCACATTCTTGGTCGAGGTGCATCTGACGGGGTCCCCTCTCGGCACCGACACCCACTATGGGCTTGCAGTCATGCCACGGCCTGGGCCGCCACCGCTCGTGCGCATCACGTCGCCGGGGCTGACCCAAGGCGAGACGCCCGTCCACGTGCTACTGCCCCTCCCAGCGTCCGGCACGGTCACCGTTACGGGAAGCGTCGAAGGTGACTCCATCGAGGACGCGGTCTTGTGGGTCAACGGCATCCCGTTCGCAGACTTGTCGCTGGGTGACTTCGAGATCGAAGTGCCGATCTCGACCGCCGGCCAGGGAGGCAACGTTCGAACTCACCTCAGCGCCTACGTCCTGGACGCTTGGGAACAGACGAGCTTCGCCGAAGTGATCGTCGAAGTTCCTCAGCCGTCGACGCCACCCGAGCGCGCGATCATGCTCATGAGCCCGGGAGTTCCGCTCGAGGTCGCCGAGGCGGCGGTCGATGCGGCCGACGGTGATCTATTAAGCAGCGACCCGCAGCGGGGTGTGTTCGTCGTGGCCCCGAGGACGGCGCCACTCGACGACTTCATGGCAGACCTTCGAACGGAAGCGGGCGTCCACGGCGTGGCCTCAGACGAGCCGCCCGTCGCGGACCAGTGTACTCCCGGCGAACTTGCGCAGTATCCCAGGGACCCATGGTTTCACTGGAGCAATCCGAGCTCATTCGTCGGCGGCACATACCAGTGGAATCTTGCGAATCTGAGTGGATCGGGCGGCTTCTTCGCCAAGCACTCCATGTTGTCCCCCGGCTGTAATTGGGCCGGCTGCCCCTTCGGAGGTTCCTGCAACCAGAGTATTGGCACGTGTGAATGCGCCCAGGACGCGGACTGCCCAACTGACTATCTCTGCGTGACACCGGGTATTACAGAGATCTGCGATCCGGTCTCGGGAGCATGTTGTCCAGTGCCCTCCCAGGTTGGTAATTGCGTGAAGTGCGCTTCCCCGGGAGCCGACATCGGGTGGCTTGATGTCAAGGAGGAAATTTGTGCTGTTCAATCCGAGAATCGGGACGTCGTGACCGCTGTCATCGAGGCGAACGGCGTCATGGACTGGAAGTACCCGGATCTCAGGCGCCGGGTATGGACCAATGCCATCGAGTGTTGTGGCGATGACGCGTCGTGCCCGGATCTCGACGAGGACCTCCTACCCGATTGCGTGGCCGGCGAGTCACGCCTGGACTTTCCTCTGCCGCCCAATTGCAGCCCCGCATCGGGCTGCCACTGCGAAACGCCCCTCCCGGCACTGCCGATCTACATCCCCGCGCATGGGCGCTGTGTCATAACGGGCGGAGTCTGCAACCAGGGGCTGTGTATCCGTGGACTCATCGGGCTCACCTGCTCGCAGGACTCCCACTGCGTCCCCCCAGTGGGCGCGCTCTGCTGCGCAGCCGGAATGACCGAGACGCAATGTCAGGACGAGGAAGTCGTCGACTGCGGTGTCGACCGGAACATCTGTGTCTGCCATGTCGGATCGGCAAGCGGGTGTATCTGCGCCACTGGGCCGAAGAAGAATCAGGAGTGTAGCGTCGACTTGGACTGCGGACTCTCGGAATCGGTCTGCGCGCCGATGGGCCCCATCGGCACCTGCACGGCTGGTTTTCCTGGCGCCATGGGTGTCGATGACGACGGAGATGGCTACACGGACCACGATGATCCCGACGTGATCGCCCTCACGCAGACGCTTCTGACCAACCGCATCGACGATGACTTCAGTTGTCAGTCCATCTTCAATCCCACCGGAGATGCTCCGGTTCCGGGCGCTCCGGGACTGGAGCCAGATTGGACGTGCATCGACGACCCGGGCGAAGCCGCGATGGTGGCGTTCGACGATGACGAAGATGGTGTTCTGGATGACATTCACGGGTCGGACATCGAGCTTCATAGTTCGTATCTATTGCCATGGAAGCGTGACCTACCGACAGAGTTCCATCTTCTGCGGAAGCCATACTCCGGCTGGGGCCCCATCTGGGCCACCACGCATGACCGCTTCGTCGCCCGCGAGACTGCTCACGGAATGGCGGTCGCCAGCACACTGGGAGCGGAGGTCGACAACGTCGCCCCCGCCTCCATGACCGGCGTCGCCCCAAATGCGCGGCACTTAGCACTATCGTTCTCGCGTAGCTCCTTCGCTCACGCCCTGGACTTGGCCTCTCGTCACGGATCAGAAGTGGTGAATATCTCCGCCGGGGCGAGTGTGTCCACGATCGAGGGCGCGCTTACCGAGACGTTGTCGTTCTTCCGCGCCTTTGACCCGAACGCGACCTACGTGTTCTCGGCTGGCAACCGGGTCCAGAACCTCGACCTCGTCCCGAACCCGCTCGCTGACGTCCCGGGAACTACACCCTGGCGGCTGCCGACCACTCTACTCCCGCGACCCGGATTGGTCGTAGGTGCTAGCGACTTCCGGGACTTCTACGCAGATTGGTGGCCGGGCCGAAGCGCCGCCATCTGTGCCGACCCAGCCTTCGATTGGCTTTGCCTGACTGGGGAAAACGGCTCCAACTTCGGCGCCTCCTTCGTCGACTTCTCGGCGCCTGGAACCTCCATGTCCGCGCCATCCGGCGGGCCAGACCAGTACCAAATGGGTCTAGATGCCACCAACGGCACCTCCTACTCGGCCCCACAAGTAGCCGGTGCGGCCGCGATGTTGCTCTCGCGATGGCCCGAGACCTACTACGGTACCCCGGAGGCCGTTCGAGAACGTCTTCGAAGCACGGCGACGACCGTGAGCATCGAGGCCGCCGTCTCACATGTCGGCCGAACCTCGGTCCACGGTCGCTTGGACCTACCCGGGGCGATGAACGAGATGACCTTGCCAACTCCAGACGAACCCTACGTAGACACCACCTGGCAACTTCGTGAGTCCCTCCCCACGTACACCCACGGCGCGGCACTCTTCCGCGAGGTCCACGCCGAGTACGGACCAGCTGACGTCCTGATTCGGGTGTACGGCGTCCGGGCAGGCACCGCGATCATCGAAGCACAACCGACCTTCGCGGCCGCGCAACCCGGCGGTACCTTTCAGAACATGCCGGAGCGGCTGCCCGACCTTCCTGGCTTCTACAGCGATCTGGTCACGGGCGACATGAACGGCGATGGTTGCCAGGACC
>JADMJS010000203.1 GCA_018780435.1 Myxococcales bacterium | reverse complement strand
ACGGGCTCCGGCAAGAAGCTGGAGTTCTTGGTCCAGGAGCTCCTCCGCGAGTTCAACACCGTCGGTTCGAAGTCCTCGGACGCGGAGATGACCCAGCTGGTGGTCGACGCGAAGTGCGAACTCGAACGCATCAGAGAACAGGTAGCAAATCTGCAATGAACCTCCGCAAGCGCCACTCCCTGCTCATCGTCTCCTCCCCGTCCGGGGCCGGTAAGACCACGCTCTGCCGCCGCCTCGTGGCGCGCCGTCCGGAGTTTCAGCTCTCGGTCTCGCACACGACCCGCCCGCCTCGCCCGGGTGAAGAGGACGGTCGCGAGTACCACTTCGTGAGCGACGCGGTCTTCGACTCGATGATCGACACCCACGTCTTCCTCGAGTGGGCTCCGGTGCACCAGCACCGCTACGGCACGAGCAAGAACGAAGTCACGCGCATCTTCGCCATGGACAAGAATCCGCTCTTCGACGTGGACTACCAGGGCACGCGCAGCATCCTGAACGCGTACGAGAAGGCCATCTCCGTCTTCATCCTGCCGCCCTCGATGGCGGAGCTCGCGCGCCGGCTCCGTGCTCGAAAGACCGAGTCCGAGGACGCCTTCCGAACCCGGCTCGGCAACTCGACGCGTGAGCTCGAGAACTACGGCCTCTACCACCACCTCATCTTGAACGACGAGCTCGACAAAGCGTACGCGGACCTCGAAGCGATCGCGCTCGGGCAGCCGCGATCACGCCCGGCGCCGACGCTCCTCGACGTGGAGCGCCTCATCGCCGAGGGCAGCTCGCTCCAGAAGGACGGCGCCACGCTGAGGGCCGCATGAGCGCCGCTGCACCGACGGTCCGTACCCGCATCGCCCCGAGCCCGACGGGCGACCCGCACGTCGGCACCGCCTACGTCGCGCTCTTCAACTGGATGTGGGCCAAGAAGCACGGCGGACAGTTCCTCCTGCGCATCGAGGACACGGATCAGGTCCGCTCCACGTCGGAGTCCGAAGCGGCGATCATGCGGTCGCTACGTTGGATCGGCCTGCCGTGGGATGAAGGCCCCGACATCGGCGGCCCGGTCGGACCCTACCGCCAGAGCGAGCGCACCGAGATCTACCAGCGCCACGTCGCGCAGCTCCTCGAGACCGGCGGCGCCTATCGCTGCTTCTGCACCGCCGAGCGCCTCGAAGGTGTCCGTGCGGCGCAGCTCGCCGCCAAGACGCACATGAAGTACGACGGCCACTGCCGCCGACTCTCGGCGGCCGAGGTCCAGAGCCGAGTCGCGGCGGGTGAGACCTACGTCGTCCGCATGGCCTTCCCGGAGACCGGGATCACGATCGTGCCCGACCAGCTCCGGGGCGGGATCGAGTTCCAGAACGAGCAGATAGACGATCAGGTGCTCCTGAAGTCCGACGGCTACCCGACCTACCACCTCGCCAACGTCGTCGACGACCACCTCATGGGGATCACGGACGTCATCCGCGCCGAGGAGTGGATCTCGTCGACGCCGAAACACGTCCGGCTCTACGAGGCCTTCGGCTGGACGGCGCCCAAGTTCTTCCACTTGCCGCTGCTCCGAAACGCGGACCGCTCGAAGATCAGCAAGCGCAAGAACCCGGTCAGCCTCGACTACTACGAGCGCATCGGCATCTTGCCCGAAGCGATGCGTAACTTCCTGGGACTGCTCGGCTATTCGATGCCGAACGACCAGGAGATCTTCGACCTCGACGAGATGCTCCAAGGCTTCGACTTCGGCCGGTTGAACCTCGGCGGGCCGGTCTTCGACCGAGCCAAGCTGGACTGGCTGAACGGGCAATACATCCGCAAGATGGGGCCCGCGGTGCTCGCCGAACGCGTCGCCGCGACCTTCCTGACGCCGGAACGCCTCGCCGCCATCGCGCCGCTCGCGCTCGAGCGCGTGGACCGGCTCGACCAGTTCGTGCCGCTACTCGCCTATCTGCTCGGCGGCAAGCTTGAGTACACCCACGAGCTGCTCCTGAAGCTCACGGGCCGCAAGGGCGCCTTCGAGTGGCTCCCGGGCGACGAAGCGACCGAGCTCCTGCGCCGCACGGCCGAGACGCTCGACACGGTGCGTCCCTGGACGGCAGCCACCATCGAAGCCGCCGTCACGGCGCTCTGCGAGCAGACGGGCTGGAAGAAGGGCCGGGTCCTCTCGCCCGTCCGCGCCGCCGTCAGCGCTCGCCCCGCGACCCCGCCCCTCTTCGAGCTCCTCGAAGCACTCGGAGGCGCCGTCACGCGCGCCCGCCTCCGGGACGCGGCTGAGTGGATCGAGGCGAACCCGCGGCCGGAGTGAGGTCGGGTCGCGACTTCCTGGCGTTTTAGATCGCCTAGTCAGCCCGGCTCTGCCCCATCGCCGCGAGGCTCTTGGTCGCGAACTCGAGCGCCGCACCCTCGTCACGGAGCCGCCCCTCGAGCTGTTCATCCTCGACCGCGTCGAGCACGGTCTTGAAGGCGGGGCCGGGGCGGTAGCCCGCCTTGCGGAGCGTATTCCCGTCGATCAGGCGGGGCGGGTGGAGGCGCTCCGGTGGGGTCGCGGCCTTTAGCGCCGACAGCGTGTCCACGAGCGCGACGAGCGGCGCGTTGGTGCCGTCAGCGACGACCCGCTCGAGGTGGCTGAGGGCGTCGTAGTGGGCTTCCCGCACGAGGCGCAGCCGACCCGCGAGGCCGAGGCCGCCCGCGGCGGCGAGGCGTGACTGGCCTTGGCGGAGGTAGGCCAAGAGGTCGCGATCGCCCTTGGAGAGCTTGAGGCGCTCGGAGAAGGCCGCTTCGATACCGGGAGGCGCGTCCCTCAGGAGGAGCGCCAGCACCCACGGCAAGGGAGCCCGGCCGAGGCGACCGATGACGCGCCGGGTCTCAGCGATGGCGTGCGGGGTGACCTCATGGAAGAGGACCGTGAGGAGGCCCGATTCGTCCAAGAGCCGGAGCGCGACCTCGGGATCTCCCTCGGCGAAGGCGCGGCGAAGCTCCACCTGCACGCGCTCCATAGCCACCGAGGTGACCGAGGCCGCGTGGGCGATGATGGCCCGCCAGGTCGCGTCGTCGAGAGCGAAGCCGAGCGTAGCCGTGAAGCGGACGGCGCGCAGCATCCGGAGGTGGTCTTCCGCGAAGCGTTCGTGGGGATCGCCGATGGCCCGAAGGACGCGAGCGGCGAGGTCGTCGCGCCCGCCGACGAAGTCTGCGATCTCGCCGTTCTCGGGGTCTTCGAGGAGCCCGTTGATGGTGAAGTCGCGCCGGAGCACGTCCTCCTTGGCGTTGACGAAGCGCACCGAGCTCGGGCGCCGGCCGTCGGTGTACTCGGCTTCGGCGCGGAAGGTCGCGACCTCGTACTGCGCGTCAGGCTCGATCACGACGATGACGCCGAACTGCGCGCCGACCGCGATAGTGTGGCGGAAGACCTTGGTGACCTGCTCGGGCCGCGCGTCGGTCGCGATGTCGTATTCACCGATGGGGCGACCGAGGAGGCGGTCACGGACGCAGCCGCCTACGAACCACGCCTCGTAGCCGTGCTCCCGGAGTCGGCGGGCGACGCGAACCGCGCCGCGCCGTATGGCCTCGAGATCGCCGGTCGCGCCGGGGGCGAGCTTCACGGGAGCGGCGGCGGGCGCGGACGAGTGGGGCTTGGTCACGGACACCTCGAAGCGTCAGGCGAGAGGGAGGTTCAGCGTACAGGTGCGAAGGTGGTCCCGGCGAGCCTTAGGAGGCGCGCGGCGCGGACCGGCCCTCCCCGTGCGTCGAAGGCGACGGGCTGGAGGACCCCGTAGCGAGCAACCCCTTGTCGCAATTGGGGAATCAGCGCCTCCCGCGTGGTGACGCCGGCGTTCAGGACCAGCTCCACCGCGTCGACGGCGGCGCCTTCGAGCGGCGTGAGTCCACGGCCGAGCGTTCGTGCGAGGGCTTGCGCCTTCGGGGAGGCGACCTCGGCGCGTTCGGTCGCGACCCAGACGCTTTGAAGGTAACGACCGTCTTCGGCGGCGATCGGGGTATCGAGCCACTCGGAGGGCGCGGCGAACTGGACCTGCCTCAGCTCCCCGACTTGACCGACCCGCCCCGTGGCGCGCGTCACGATCCCGGCGGCAGCGAGATAACGCGCGAGCGGGCCGGCCTTGCTCGCGGTGTCGGCGAGGAGCAGGAGGTCGGGGCGCTTCTGGGCGACCTGTTTGCTCACCGCCGTGAGATCGCTCGTGCCCGCGGGGTACAGGGCCCGGCCGAGGTCGGCGAGCCCGGCCGTGCGCACCTCCGCAGAGAAGGCCGCCGCGACCGACTGCGCGAAGGGCGCATCGGACCCGATCACTAGCATCCGGGTGAAGCCCTGACGCCGCCCTTCGGCGATCAGGGCGCGGAGCTCTGAGGCGCGTGAGGGGCCGAGCCGCACGGTCCACGGCCCCGGCGCTACGGGCGCGTCGTCGCGGACCTCGAGCCTCAGGAGCGGGACCCGGCGCGCGTCGGCGGCTTGCGCGGCCAGGGGTGCGTCGGCGTGGTCGAGCGGCCCGACGATGGCGAGCACACGTTCCCGTTCGAGCTCAGCGACGGCCGTCTGCACCGCTTGCGCCGTCGAGTCCCGCACGACGAGCGTGACGTCCGGACCCAGCTCGGCCGTGAGGGCGTCAACGATGCGCCTCCCAAAGGGCCCAAGCTTGCCCCCGAGCGGGAGCAAAAGGCCGATGCGGCGACTCGAGACCGCTGTGGCGACGGGCGCTTGCGCGTCGAGCGCCGCATCACGTTTCGCGCGCGAATCGAGGAAAGTCCACGCGGGGCGGCCCGGGACGGCCGCGAGGAGCGCCGCGGCGCGCCCTTCGTCGAGCCGGAGGACGAGCTCGCTCAGGCGGGCGTCTGCGACCGGTCCGGGCGCCACGGCCGCGGCGGCTTCGTAGGCGACGAGAGTCGCTTCGACCGGCGCGCCACTGCCGTACATGGCTTCGGCGTAGGCGGGCTCAAGGCGCCGCGCCATGAGCCGCGACTGTACGAAGGCGCCACGGAGATAGGGCAGCGCTTCAGCGGGACGGCCAGCGGCGAGCAGCTCGAGCCCTTCGCGGCAGCGCTCGTCTATGGCTTCGAGCGACTGACGCAGCTCGGGGGTGGCGGCGGCGAGCCGTTCGGGGGCGACGCACGTGGGGGACGCGAACGCGGCGAGCGGGACGAGGGCGACAGCGAGCATCGTCAGGGCCGCGCGATTCGCTACGTGAAGTGGCCCAGGACGAAGTACATCGAGCTCGGTCATTCGGACTCCTCGGGCGCGGAGCCGCATCGGCGCCGACGAGGGAACGGCCCCCGCAGCGCCGACATGCCCGTCCAAACGGGGGCCGTCAAGGCGATCCCGGTGCGAACGGGCTTTCATTTGGGCCTCGGGTTGTGGCAGATCCACTCTCGTGGTGTTCGACGGCCCGTTGGCTCCGGCGTCGTCGGCTCAGGATTGGCCCTTGCGTTCCCATCGTCGTCTCGTGTCGCCCGTCTCATGGCGGTCCTCTTTTCTGGCGGTGGCGTTCACCACGCTCTCGCTACTGTGCTCCGTCGGATGTGAGTCCGACGTTGTGGCGCCCGAGATGGACGGCGCCGACGGCGCGTCGGACGCGGCCGATATCGACACCCCCGATGCCTCGAGTTCGGACGCGGCACTCGACACCGCCGGCCCGCTCGACGTGGCGGGCGACGTGGCCGACAGCGCCGACACGGCTCGGGAGGACGTCGGCGAGCACACCGACATCGGCGATACAGGGGACGACGTGTGGACCGATGTGGACGGCGGCGATGCGTCCGACGGCTCAGACTCGAACGGCTGGGGCATCCCCATTGGCGACTGCTGCAAGCAGGAAGGCGACTGTGTTGAAGGCGCCTTTTGCGCGCCGACGATGAAGCCGTTTACGGTCGCGACCGGGCAGTGCATCTCGAACGACGTCCCGGACGGCTCGTGTTGGACCGACGGCGACTGCCCCTTCTTCGAGGTCTGCATCGCCGCCAACCTCTCGGGCTGCGACCAGGGACCGCCGACGCTGGGCACGTGTATCCCCCAGCCCGAGGGCTGTTGCGACGGGAGCTTTGGCGGGTGCGCTGATGGCGCGTGTTGGTTTGGATTTTGTCTCGAGAACTTCGTTTGGGGCAAACACTGCTTCTCGGATCAGGACTGCGACAATCTCGGGTGGATCTGCGACGGCGCGGTAGCGAGCCCGGGGCAGTGCACCGACGGCGCGCTCCCACCGACGGTTGGGGTCTGTAAGCCCAGCGGGCCGGGTGGAATGTGTACGGCCTTCACACCGGGGCTGCTCGGGGAGTGCGACGACGTGGTTGGTTGGATGTGGATCGGCAACGCCTGCACCGAGGTGAAGGGCTGTGAGTGCGGTGATTACTGCGACATGGTCTTCGGATCGGAGAACGAATGCGAGCAGGCGTGTAGCCCGCCCATCTGCTGCAAGGAGGATACGGATTGCACGGCTGGCCTCGTGTGCCACCTCGGGCACTGCGCCCCTTCGCCCGGCCCGGGACAGTGCTTCAAAGACGAGGACTGCGCCGACGGCGAGATTTGTGCGGAGGCATCGACCTGCACCTGCGGCAGTAAGTACTGCGATTTCACCTGGTTGCCCTTCGATTCCGCTGATGAGCCCGTGAAGCCGATACCGTGCCCCGGCGGCGACTGCCCGGGCCAGGAGTCGTCCGTGTACCACGGCGCGTGTGTGCCGCCGCCGGTGTGCTGCGATCCGGAGGAGGCGCCCTGCGACGGGGATCAGGTCTGCGTCGTGGCTGGGTTCGGGACGCCGCGCTGCCATCCCATCCCCGAACCCTCCTCCTGCTGGACGGCCAGCGACTGCGGCCCGGGCGAGTACTGCAGTGGCGCACAGCCGTGCGACTGCGAGTCCTATGAATGTGCGCCCAAGACCGGAGCCTGCCTCCCGATGCTCGAAGGCTGCTGCGTGACGACGGACGATTGCGTGGAGGGGACCGTGTGCACCGCCAAGCTCGCCTCCGAGCCGGGTGGCGCGGACCTCGGCGCCGAAGTGGGCGTGTGTGTGCCGCCGCCGGGGCCCGGGAAGTGTTACGGCGACGTCCATTGCGGCGAGGGCGAGCAGTGCAACTACTGGCCGGGCTTCGCGTGCGGCAACCCAATCGACGTCGGACCGCCCTACCCTGGCGAATGTACGTCTAAGGACGGCCTCTGTTGCGGGACCGACTCGCAGTGTTCGGACGGCTACGCGTGCACCCTGACTTACCCGATCAGCGGCTCGATCTGTAAGCCGGCGCCGGAACCCGGTCAGTGCTGGGGCGCGGGCGACTGCGAGGAGGATGAATATTGCGCCGGCGCCGTGGTGTGCGGCCAGTGTGGGCCCTGCACCGCCGAGAGCACGGTGGGACAGTGCGCCGACCCCGACGGCGTGTGCTGCACGTCGGACTCGGACTGCGAGCCAGGAGCGTGGTGCACGGCGGTCCCGCTCCAGAAGGAGTGGGCACCGGACGGCGCGACGCTCGGCCAGTGTGTGTCGCCACCGAAGGACATCGGGAGCTGCTTCCGAAACGAACACTGCGGGCCCGACCAGGTCTGCAACGGCTTCGGCGGGCTCCCTTGCGGTATGCTCGCCGTTACGGACTTTGGCTCGCCGACCTACTACCCCGGCTACTGCAACGTCGCCGACGGCTTCTGCTGCTCCGAGGAGACCGACTGCCCAGACGGCTACCACTGCGCGGGCGGCGACCCGTTGAAGCCGAAGGACGAAGGCGTCTGTAAGCCCATCCTGAACGACGGCACCTGTTGGACCGACTTCGACTGCAACGGCGGGCCGTGCGTGGGCGCCCAGCTCTGCGGCTGCGCGTTCTGCGGCGAGCAATTCGACATGCCGGGCACCTGCCAGTAGCGTCGGCGGGCCGCGCCGCATGGAGGCGCCGCAGGAGCGCCACGTGGGCCTGACGACCATCCTCGGCTTCATCGCCGCCACTCTGACGACCCTGAGCTTCGTCCCGCAGGCCCTCACGGTGCTGCGCAGCAAGGACGTCTCGGGCGTCTCGGTAACGATGTACACGCTCTTCTCGGCCGGCGTCGCGCTGTGGCTCGTCTACGGCGTGCTCGTGTGGAGCGGGCCGGTCATCGTCGCTAACGCGATTACGCTGGCGCTTTGTCTACTGATTCTGCGTACGGTGCGGCGGCGGCGGAGCGAGGCGTCGAAGACGCGGGGTGACGAGACATAGAACCCACGTACAGATTCAACTCACAGTGCGTTCCAGTGGAACCGTTCGTGGGACGTACTCGAACTCATCGCAGTCGGTTCATGGAAGCGAATCGAGCACTTGCATGCCGCCTTCGGAGTCGCGCGAGAATTACCTGTCACAAGGAGACGGTCGCTGCGCCGCGCCAGCTAGGCGCGCGACTGAGGCGTACTCATAGTACGCCGCAGGGAGCGCAACGAAGCTGGCGTGGATGCGGCGGCCGTCTACTTGCACAGGTAATTTTGGCGCGACGACTTAGCCCACGGTCAGAGCACGGGGCCTGATTCGCCTGCGGAATTCCAGATGGTGACGACTAACACTGCGTTCCGGAGTTCGTCGACCACATAGTAGATGTGGTGCCCCGTCTTCCGTAGAAAGTAGCGCCGCAGCCTCGGTATGGATGCCTCGTAGTGCGCGCCCATGCCCGGCACACGTACGAGGAGCGCGAGCGTCCGCCGAAGCTCCCTGGCGAACAGCCCCGGCGAGCCCCGTCGGTTCTCCCGCCACCATGAATCAATGCGTCCCGCGTCCAGTTGTGCGCGGGCACTGAGTTCGAGTCGAACTTTCACTCGCCGGTGGGGAACGACGCCAGGAAGCGGTCGAGCGGGATTGTTCTGCCCGCCTCGATGTCTTTCCACCCCGCCTCGAGCGCGGCGTGGAGCTTCTCGCGCTCGCTCGAGGAGAGTGTGTCGCCGCCATCATCGACCACCAGCTCGAGCTCCGTTCCGTCGGGAAGGTCGAACGGCACGTCGAGAACCAAATGGCCGTCTTTAACGCGGGCGGTGAGTGGCGTCATACGCAGTACTATGGGGGCGGCAGGTGCGATGCGCAAGGCTGGCGGCGAGCCCGCTCGAGTATCCCGGTGTTCACGGCCGGGGCTGAAGCCGACTCACGATGAACTGCAGCGCCAGCGTGGTCTCCGCGCGGCTGAGGTCGGCTTTTCGGCCCATGCGGTCCATGATCGGGGCCCACTCCGCTTTGGTGTAGGCCTGGAGCTCGGGGTGGTTGTGACAGCTCCCGCAGCGGTCGATGAAGAGCTGGCGCCCTTGGGCGAGCTCCACGTCCGTCACCGTCGGGTAGTCCGCCTGGGCTCGGACGAGGTCCGATGGGCTGACCGGCTCGGGGATGCCGCCCGCGGCGGGGAAGCAACCGGTGACGACCACGACGGCCAGGGAGACGAGGACTCGGGAGCACGCGTTCTGGAGCGACTTCGGCATCGAGGGAAGCTACCATGGCGCCCGGGCGCGGCGCGAGCCATTCGCTGTGCTTCTGCAAGGACGACTGAGCGAGCGCGTCGAAGGATCTCTCATGGCCAAGAACTCGAAAGATGCGCCGCGTGAGGCGCAGTTCGGCTCACCGGGGGGCGCGTCGACGTCGCTCGGCGACCTGCTCAAAGCGAAGCTCGGTGACCTCGGGCACCTGCCGGCTGGCCCGGCGCCCGCGCCCGTGGTCGCCGCGCCGAGCGCGCCCGGACTCCCGCTCGCCAAGGTCGGCAAGCTGGTCGTGGCGCGGGAGAAGAAGGGGCGCGGCGGCAAGACCGTGACCCTGGTCTCGGGGCTCGGGCCCCTCGCGGACGGCACCGCCGGGACGCTCAAGAAGTTCCTCGGGTGCGGCGCGACGCTTGAGGACGACGTCATCGTCCTTCAGGGCGATCAGGTGCAGCGGACGGCCGCTTGGCTTGAGAGCCAAGGCGCCAAACGCGTGTCACGGAGCGGGTGACGGCGCAGCATTGCGCCGCCTCGCGGAGAACACAACGGCCGCGATGAGGCCGAGCGCCGTCAGGGCGGAGATCCAGGCGCCGAGGCGGAAGTCCGGCGAGCGATATTCGCAACGGAGCCGGGTCGAGCCCGCTGGGACGGTGACGGTGAGCAAGGCGTCCGCCCCCTCGGCGGCTTGAACGGCGGCTTCTCCGGGCCCGTCGACGCTGCACGACCAGTTAGGGCTCGCGTTCTGGTTGATGGTGACCGTCGGGGCGAGGCGACCCGCCGCGGCCGCGGGGAGCGCGACGGTGACCGTGTTCGCCGACCATTCAGGTACGTCGAGCCGCCCCTCCGCTGTCCAGGCGGCGCCGGGGAAGTCCGGCACGGGCGTCAGCTCGCCCGTGAGCGAGAGGGCCCACGCGGGGCGCTGTCCGGTGCTGAGCCGGAAGTTGTCCTCCCACCGCACGAGCGGGATCCCCTTTTGGTAATACGCGTAGAGATCGGGGCGGCGGTCGCGTGGTCCCGCCCACGCGCCGGTGTCGAAGGCATCGGTGAGGAGCGGCTCGTAGGACCGGCGCACGCGGGGCAGATCCGGCTCCGTGAAGAGCGTCGTGAGCGTCGGCCACGCGGTCGCCAGTAAGGGGACGACGGCGCCGAGGGTCGCCACGAGGGCCAGCGCCGGTCGCAGTCGCCCCTGCGCACGGTCGATCCCCAGCGCCGCGAGCGCGATGACCGCGAAGCCGAGGCCGAAGACGAAGTACTTCGTGGGCGCGTCGATGCTCCCGAGCACCGGCAGGCGCGTGACGAGCCAGAAGAGGTCGAGGGGTGCCTTCGGGCCCAGCGCGAGCCAGGACGCAATGGCGCCCATCGCGAGGAGCGGCACGGCACGTCGCCAGTTCACGAGCGCCACGGCCGCGACCAGCCACGGGAGCGGCCCGAGCGCGAAGCCGTCGGGGCGACAGGCGAGCCCCACGAAGTCGCCGGTGGCGAAGGCGCCGACTTGGAGGCCGCCGGCGTAGTCCTCGATGGCGCGGTCTTCGAGGCGCAGCAACGCGAAGGTGGGCAGGAGCTTGAACGCGGCCAGCGCCGCGGTGAGCCCGAGGAAGAGCAGGAGTCGGGGGGCGTAGCGGGGGCTCTGGGCGAGGACCAGCACCGCCACGAGGCCGAAGAGGACGACGGTGTTGAGGTGGCCGTCCGTGAGCGCCGTCGCGCCGATCGCACACGCGGCCGCGAGCGCCCCGTCGACACGCCAGCCGCCCGGACGGGCCAAGAGCCATGCGAGCAGCGGGAGCCAGAAGTAGTGGATCTGCGGGTAGTTACCGGACTCGAGGATCGCGGTCGTCCAGCCGGACGCGATGAGGAGCGACGACGCCATCGCGGCGCTCTCGGGCGCGGTCCTGAGCGTACGGTGACAGTAGAGGAAGGTCCCGACGGCGCCCGCGGCGAGCACGACGAGCACGACGAGCTTCGTGCCCAAGATGGGGCCGGCCAGCAGCACCAGCGGCGTGAATGGCGAGAGGACGGGGTACTCGGGGTGACCGAGGATGGGGAAGCCGCCGCCGAGCCAAGGGCTGCGTACGGGCAGCTCGCCGCCGAGCAGGCTGTCCCGGAGGAAGGCGCCGAACGCGAAGATCTGCGTCCAGTCGTCGTTCCAGGTGATCGCCCACGGCGAGGACAAGAAGGCGGTCGCAAGGGCCGCGAACACGACGGCGGGCAGCAGCGCCCAGAGCACACGGCGCCGACCGGCCGGCGCGTCGGGGCTGGCGGGGCCGCCGGTCACATGTGCCGGCGGAGCACGGCGGGGTCGGTCGAGGCGCCGAGCGACCGCCTGCAGACGGTGCAGCGGAAGAGCACGCGTTCGGGGGTCGGGGTGGAGCCCATCATTAGGAGCACCCATCCGTGCCACTTGTACTTGGGGGACGCTTCGACCTTGGGGTGGTCGCGTGTGAAGCCGCAGTCGCAGCGGCGCTCGGCGGGGCGGGCGTCCGGGGGACCGGGCTGAGGCGGGGGGATGATGGCAGGCTCTGACACGCCGCCGATCTTCCCCATCGGCCGCGACAAGGCAAGCGCCACGAGGTGACACCAATCGGAGCTTGACGCCGGCCCCCGAGTCGAGGATTCCGCGGGTGCACTCGAAGGAGCCCCCGTGACCCGACCCAATCTCTCTAAATCGCTCGTGGCCCTGGCCGTCGCGGCCGGCCCTCTCGTGGCCTCGGCCGACGAAGGCATGTGGCTCTTCAATCAGTTCCCGGCGGACAAAGTCCAGGCGGCCTACGGCTGGAAACCCGACGCCGCGTGGCTCGACGCGGTGCGCCTCGCGTCGGTGCGGCTCGAAGGCGGCTGTTCGGGCAGCTTCGTGTCGAAGAACGGCCTCGTGATGACGAACCATCACTGCGCCGAGAGCTGCATCGACGAGCTGAGCTCGCCCAAGAGCGACTACCGGACCAACGGCTACCACGCCGAACACCCGGCCATGGAGCGCCGCTGCCCGAACATGGCGGTGGCGCAGCTCGTGGCTATCGAAGACGTGACGGCGCGGGTGCAGGGCGCGGGCGACGGCAAAGCCGATCAAGCCGCCCACGACGCGATGAAGGCGGAGATGGCCACCATCGAAGCGAGCTGCCCGAAGAGCTCGACGACGCGCTGCGAGGTCGTCGAGCTCTACGACGGCGGCAAGTACGACCTCTACACCTATCAGCGCTACGAAGACGTGCGCCTCGTCTTCGCGCCGGAGTTCCGCGCGGCGTTCTTCGGCGGCGATCCCGACAACTTCGAGTTCCCGCGGTACTGCCTCGACGCGACCTTCTTCCGCGTCTACCAGGACGGCGCGCCGCTCGCGACGCCGCACCACTTCTCATGGTCGGAGTCGGGCACGAAAGAGGGGGATCTGACTTTCGTCAGCGGGCACCCGGGCTCGACCAGCCGCCTCCAAACGCTCGCGGAGATCGAGACGTGGCGCGACTACGGCCTCGTCCAGCGCATCGCCTTCCTGTCGGAGATACGCGGCGCCCTCCGCGGCTACGCTCACCGCGGTAAGGAGCAAGCGCGGCACTCGATGGGCATGCTCTTCGGCGTCGAGAACGGCCTCAAGGCTTTCAAGGGCGAGTTCGAAGCGCTCCGGGAGCCGGGGCTGATGAAGCAGCTTCGAGACAACGAAGCGTCGCTCCGCGCCAAGGCCGCCGGGACCGACGTGGCCGGCGCCTGGGACGCCATCGCGGCCGCGCAGGAGATCTGGAAGACCCTCATCTACCGCCACCGCCTCATCGAGTCGGGCCGCGGCTTCAGCTCGGACCTCCTGAGCATGGCCCGCGTTCTAGTGCGCGGGACCGCCGAGCTGGAGAAGCCCAATACGGAGCGGCTCCGCGAGTACACCGAGTCCGAGCTGCCGGGCGTGAAGCAGGAGCTCTTCAGCGAGGCCCCGATCTATAAAGAATTCGAGATCTTCCGCCTCGCGTGGTCGCTCGACAAGCTGCGCGAGGTCCTCGGCCCGGACGACGCCTTTGTGAAGACGGTGCTCGGCAAGGAGTCGCCCGAGCAGCTCGCCACGCGCGTCATCACCGGCACGAAGCTTCACGACCTCGCGCTGCGTCGGAAGCTCTTCGAAGGCGGCGCCGCCGCGGTCGCCGCGAGCCAGGATCCCCTCATCGTGCTGGCGCGGCTCATCGATCCCGAAGCTCGGGTGCTGCGAAAGCGCTACGAAGACGAAGTCGAAGCCGTCCTCGTGAAGAGCCACGCGGCCATCGCCAAAGCGCGTTTTCAGACCTTCGGTCACTCGATCTACCCCGACGCGACCTTCACACTGCGCCTCTCGTACGGGGCCGTGAAGGGCTACGTGGAGAACGGCCAGCCCGTCGCGCCCTACACGACGATCGGCGGTGCCTTCGACCGCCACACGGGCGCCGATCCCTTCCGCCTGCCGGACTCGTGGCTCAAGAACAAGGCGGCGCTCGACCTGACGGTGCCCTACAACCTCGTCACGACCAACGACATCATCGGCGGCAACTCGGGCTC
>JADMJS010000133.1 GCA_018780435.1 Myxococcales bacterium | reverse complement strand
CCCGATGACGCCGTCGTCGTCTGCGGCCACGGCCCGAACACGACGATCGGCGCCGAGAAGCGACACAACCCCTTCGTTCGCGCGTTTGGGATCTGAGTGGACGCCACCGCCTCCTCCACGTCGTCTGGCGGCCCCCGTCCCGCCATCATCGCCGCCCTGGTCTTCGGCTCGGGCCTCTGCGCCCTCGTCTATCAGACGGTGTGGCTCAAGATGTTCCGGCTGCTCTTCGGGGCGAGTACGGCAGCGTCGGCGGCAGTCCTCGCTATCTTCATGGCCGGCCTCGGCTTCGGCGGACTGCTCCTCTCTCGGCGTGCCGAACGGTCAGCGACGCCGCTGACGCTCTATGGCAACCTCGAGCTCGGCATCACACTCTCCGCCTGCGCCTCGCCGTTCCTCTTGGACCTCGCGCGCACCGTCTACTACGCGACCGGCGGCTCGGCCGGGCTCGGGAGTGGCCTGTCCATCGCGGTCCGACTGGCGCTCGCGCTCCTCGTGCTGGGCGTCCCGACCTTCCTGATGGGCGGCACGCTGCCGGCCGTCGCGCGCGCCATCTCGGCGTCGGAAGACGCGGGAAGGCGCTCGCTCGGGCTCGTCTATGGCGCCAACACGCTGGGCGCGGTCGCGGGCGCGTTGCTCGGCAACCTCATCATCATCGAAGTGCTCGGGCTTCGTGGCGCGCTCTTCACAGCGGCGGCGCTCAACGCCACGCTCGCGCTCATCGCCCGCCGCATCCCACTCACGGTGCCCGAACCCGTGACGCACGCAGACGACGGCCCCGCCACGGGCGCCGCGACGACCGAGAGCGCACGCGCCGTCCCGCTGCCCCTGGTGCTCGCGGCGGCCGGTGTCGCCGGCTTCGCTTTCCTCGCCATGGAGCTCGTCTGGTATCGCATGCTTGGCCCGGTCCTCGGCGGGTCGTCCTATAGCTTCGGCATGATCCTCGCGGTCGCTCTGCTCGGAATCGGCCTCGGGAGCCTCCTCTACTCGCGAGGCGCAGTGGCCCTGCGCCCCACGGCCGGCCTCCTGGCGGTGACCTTCGCACTCGAAGCGGTCTTCATGCTGGTCCCCTACGCGATGGGTGATGGCGTGGCCCTCTTGGCGCAGTCGCTGTCGCCGCTCGCCCGCTTCTCGTTCACGGGCAGCATCATCGTGTGGACGGTCATCGCGACCGTCGTCGTGCTCCCCGCCTCCATCGTGTCGGGCTACCAGTTCCCGGTCCTCATCGCCCTGCTCGGCAAAGGCCGTGGCGGCGTCGCGGTCGAGACCGGCCGCACCTACCTCTGGAACACCGTCGGCGCTATCGCCGGCTCGCTCGGCGCCGGCTTTGGCCTCATCCCGGCGCTCGGTGCGCTCGGCCTCTGGCGCTTCTCGGCGGGGACCTTGGCGGTCCTGGCCATCGTGCTGCTCATCGTGGCGCTGAAGCGCGACCGCGACCGGTTGACTCAAGGCGCCGCCCTCGCGCTGGTGGTCTTCGGCGTGTTCCTGGCCTTGCGCGACGGCCCGACGGCGTACAGCCGCCACCTCCCCATCGGCGCCGGCCGCTTCGCCTTGCCCTCGTCGGCCCTCGGCGTCGTAGCCGAGCGGCATATCGTCGGCCGCACCATCGCGTGGGAGATGGATGGCGTCGAGAGCGCGGTCGCCAACCGGCGCGACTCCTCCCACGCGTTCATCGTCAACGGCAAGTCGGACGGCAACGCCCGAATGGACGCCTGCACCCAGGTGATGGCCGGCCTCGTCGGCCCGATGTTGCATCCGGCGCCGAAGACGGCCTGTGTTATCGGCCTCGGCACGGGCAGCACTGCTGGTTGGCTTGCGTCGGTAGCCGGGATCACACGCGTGGATGTCGCGGAGCTCGAGCCCGCCATCATCCGCGTCGCCGAGGACTGTCACCACGTGAACCGTGACGTCCTCCACATGCCGAACGTGAAGCTCCACATCGGCGACGGACGCGAGCTCGTCATGGCGCACGATGGCGAGCCGTGGGACGTCATCTTCTCCGAACCGTCGAACCCGTACCGCGCCGGGATCGCGAGCCTCTTCAGCCAGGACTTCTATTTCGCCGCTGCCGAAAAGCTGAGTGAAGACGGGGTCTTCGTGCAGTGGCTGCAGGCCTATGAGATCGACCCGAGCACGGTGGAGTCGGTCTATGCCACAATGGCGTCGGTCTTTCCTCACGTCGAGACGTGGCAAGGTTGCCCGAACGATCTGCTGCTCATCGCGAGCAAGAAGCCGATCGTCCACGATGTCGCGCGGGTGCAGGCTCGCGCGGCACAAGAACCCTACGCGTCGGCGCTGGCGCGGGTCTGGGGCGTGAAGGGGGCCGAAGGCTTCTATTCGGCTTTTCTCGCTGGCGACCCGATGGCACGCGCCATCCTGGCGGCCAAACCCGAGGAGATCTCGACGGACGACATGCCACGCCTTGAGTTCGGCTTCGCGCGAGGCCTCGGACGCAACGCCTTCAAGCTGAGTGAAGCGGTTAGTCTAGCCAAGCGCCTCGGCACCGAGCAGCCCCCGGTCCCGCCCGGCTCTCTCGATGGGACGCAGCTCCTCGAGGCGCGGTCGGCACGAATGGTCGCCTCGTATACCCTGGGCGACCCCGCCCCCTCGGACAACCCCATCATCATGCGGGCCCGAGCGCGTTCGGCTTGGCTCGATGGTCGTCTCGTCGACGCCCGCGATGGGTGGCGACGCGCTGGCGACATCGACCCCGTTCAACCCCTCGACTTCTTGGTCCTCGGTGAGTCCGCCGCGTTCACCGGCGACGTCGAGCCGGTCACGCGCGCCACCACGTACTTACGCGCCGCTGGCCGTGACGCCGAGGCCCAGCTCATCGAAGCTCGCCTCGCCGCCACGGAGAACCGGCTCGACGACGCCGTCGCCCTCCTCACACAGGGCTTCATGGGGGCTCGTAGCGACCCCTGGCTCGTCCCCGTGATGGTCGACCGGGCCCTGCTGCTCGCGACGCAGCTCGCCACCACGCCGGCACGCGCCGCGCCGCTCTGGGACGTCCTGAAGGAGCCCTTCGCGGCCCACCTCGAGAACGACAAGCGCCTGATGCGACGCTTCACGCTCGCGAGTGCGCTGGACTTCGCCAAACACTGCGTCGAAGCCCTTGAGCCGATGGAGCCCTGGGTCCCATTCACCCCCACCTACCTCGCGGAGCGAGTGCGGTGCTATCAGGCGAACGGGCACCCGCTCAAGGACCGCGCACTCGAAGACGTCGAGACGTTGGTACGGCTCGGGACCCCGGAGTTCGGTGGCGGCGTTGGAGAGAAGTCCCCATGAGAATCAACCGTTACCCGACCGGCCACCTCGACGTCCTCGAGGACCGAATCGTCATCTCGGGCGACCCACCGTCCGTCGTTCTCCGGTCGGCGGTACGGTCCGCCGAAGTGCGTTTGGGTAAGCCGTCGCTCTACAGCCGTGAGCCGCCCGCCGTTTTCGAGCTCGAGTACGCGGTCGCGCTCGGGACGAACGCCGTCAAGATCCTGATCCCCAAGGACTCCAAAGCGGAGCTCGAGCGAATCCTGGCGACCTGGCGCCGGTGACGCTCACACGTCGTCATTGACTGGACACCCGCCGCCGGAATAGCGTAATCGCGGCTCACGGTGCAGGGACGATCCTGCCGGCTGGAGCCCTACGCCTTGAAGTCCCTCATCTACTCCAGCGGCCGTGAACGCGGCACCGTTTCGTGGTGCGTCGTCGCCGCCGTCGTCGCGATGGCCTGCAGCACGGCGCAACCGACCGAGACGCCTGCCGACGTCCAGGACCCAGGCGACGACGCGCCCCTTGGGACCGACACCGAGCGGGACGACACGGCCACCCCGCCCGCCTGCGCCATCGCGGTAGGCGAGACCGCCGACTACCTCACCGCCCTGCCCTGCGAGGCTGACTTTCGCGCCCTGGCGTCGCCGCCTCTGGTCGCGAACATCCCCGGAGCACGCTCCACCAAGACGGTCATCGACCTCTCGGCCCCCTCGGGACCCGCGGGCGAACCCGCGCTCTACTTCCAGAACAGCCAAAAGTTCAAGATCCACTGGGAGTTCGCACGTGAGTACCTGTCGGGGAAAGGTCACCCGATCGTGCCGGATCTCTCGGGCTTCAACCTCACCGAGTACTACAGCCCGGACCGCCGATTCCTGCTCGGCGCCGTCACTTACTACGAAGGGCCCGGTCGCTGGGTCTACGAGATAGCGCCTTACGACACCGCCTCCAAGGACCAGATCGAGTCCGCCTTCCGGCGTATCGCGGGGGAGGCGGCGTTCGGCGGCCAGCTCGGATTCCATCCCACCTCGTCGGCCGTCGAAGCCGTCGCCGAAGGGCTCCCGGACGACATCCCCATCGTCACGACGGACGATCTCTTCGCTGGCATCGACTATCAGCCGCTGAACCTCGGTGAGTCCTACGGCAAGCTGCGCTTCGTCGCCGCCACCGCACTCGAGACCAGCTACGTCGACTTTCAGGACATCCTCGTCCTCGACGCCATCCCAAATGACCTGTCGCCCGTCGTCGGCACCATCACGGCCGAGCTCCAGACCCCGCTCGCCCACATCAACGTGCTCGCCCAGAACCGCGGGACACCCAACATGGGGCTGCGCGGTGCGCTTGAGCACCCGACGCTCACGGCGCTCGATGGGCAGTGGGTGCGCTTCCGCGTCGGCGCACAGGCCTGGTCGGTCGAGGCGGCGACGAAGGAAGAGGCCGACGCATGGTGGAAGTCGCATCGCCCAGCGGCGGTGTCGGTGCCCGACCTCGACGTCTCCATCACCGGCTTCCCCGACCTCGCCTCGCTCCTGGTCGTCCCAGATGACACCGCGGGCCTCAAAGACGCGATCCGAGCCAACATCCCCGCCTTCGGCGGCAAAGTCGCGCACTACGCGGCGCTCGTGCAGCTCGCCAAGCAGCACGACGTCATCGTCCGCGACGGCTTCGCCGTGCCGGTCTCGCACTACGTCAACTTCATGGCCGAGAACGGCTTCGACGCCCAGGTCACGGAGCTGCTCGAAGACCCCGCCTTCGCCGCCGATCCAGCCGTACGGGACGCCCGGCTGAAGGCGCTGCGCGACGCCATTGTCGCGGCACCGCTGTCACCCGACTTCGAAGCGGCGCTCCTCACCAAGATTACGACTGACTTCCCCGGCACTCGCATGCGCTTTCGGTCGTCGACCAACGCCGAGGACCTCGAGGGCTTCACCGGCGCCGGCCTCTACACCTCGAAGAGCGGCGACCCGGGCGATCCGACGCGGCCCGTCGCCGACGCCGTGCGCGAGGTCTGGGCCAGCGTCTGGTTCTTCCGGGCTTTCGAGGAGCGGCGTTATCGCGGCATCGCCCACGAGAAGGTCGCGATGGCGCTGCTGGTTCACCCGACTTTCATCGACGAGCTCGCGACGGGGGTTGCCCTGACGGCGAACCCCTTCGATACGACGGGCATTGAGCCGGGCTTCTACATCAACGTTCAGCTCGGCGACGCGTCGGTGGTCCTGCCCGAGAGCGGCGAGACGTCGGATCAGCTCATCCTGCAGTACGAACAGCCGGGGCAGCCCGTCAGCTATTACGGCCATTCGAGCCTCGTACTGCCGGGCGAGACGGTCCTCGACCGAACGGAGCTGGGCCAGCTCGGGAAGGCGCTGTCGGCCATACACGCCTTCTTCGCCCCAGCCTATCGCCTCCCCGGCGCCTTCTACGCGATGGACGTGGAGTTCAAGCTGGTCGCGACGCCCGAAGGCGGCTCGCGAATCGAGATCAAGCAGGCGCGCCCCCACCCGGGACGCGGCACCGATCCGGAAGGAGAGTAGCCCCATGCACCTCAGAGCCATCAGCGCACTGTCGTTCTTCGCGATCGCGTGTACGACCGACCCGAGCGCACCGGTGACGGACGCCGCGGCAGAGAGCGACGTCGGCCCCCTGGGGGACACCGCCGTGGGTGACGTCGCCGCCACGGAGGACACGCAAGCTCCCGATTCATCGACGGAATCGGACGCGGAGGCGCTCCCGGACATCGCCGCCGATGTGCCCGAACTCGGCGACGCCGAGCCGGTCGACGCTCCGAAGGACGACGGGACGCCCGAGGACACGGGGCTCGAGGACACCGGCACCACCGACGCGGACGCCACGGACACGGCGGCGCCCATCCCCCTCGTGTGCGATCCGGCGCCCACCCTGCCCCGCCCCTTCGAGATCCTCTACAGCTTCACCACCAGCGAAGACTTCGCGTTCGATGGCGAAGGCAACCTCGTCTCGAACGATGGCGGCACGCTCGTGAAGCAGAAGGTGAACTCATCGAAGAAGCCCTATGTCCCGGGCTTCGGCGACACCGCCGGGATGCGTTACCTCCCGAATGGCGACCTCGCGGTCTCGAACCTCCAGACCGGCACCATCGATCGCGTGACTCCCGACGGGTCGAGCAGCGTCATCCTCTCGGGCATGCAGTACGCCAACGGTCTCGAGGTCGACAGCCTCGGCTACATCTACGTCGCCGAGCAGAACGCCGGCCGCGTGCGTCGCATCGACGCGGCGACCGGCGAGTTCATCGTCGTAGGCCAGGGAATGAGCAACCCGAACGGCACCTCGCTCTCACCGGACGAGACCATTCTCTATGTCGGCAGCTTCGGCGCCGGCGTCATCTACGCCATCGACCTCACGGACGAAGACCACATGGGCGCGACGACCGTGTTCGGCCGAGTGCCGGGGATCCCGCCGGGATCGGGCGCCGTCTCCGAGCCGTGCGCCGGGCTCACCGAAGGCGCCTCGTGCGATCCATTGTTCGGTGGGAACGGCACCTGCGCCCCCTTCGGCGGCGTGCTCGATTGTATCCCGGCGGGGTCCTGCGACGGCAAAGAGGAAGGCGACGCGTGCGACGAGTTCGGCGCGCCGGGCATCTGCACGGAGAGCTTCGGGGGCCTCGTCTGCCAGGCCGCCACACCGTGTGCCGGCCTCACCGAAGGGAGCACGTGTGAGTCCCCGTTCGGAAAGGGGATCTGTACGCCCGGATGGAACGGCCTCTCGTGCGCCCCAATCGTGTGCTGGCAGAAGCCCGAGGGCTCCGACTGTCCGCTCGGCGAAGGCACCGGGACGTGCGTGATGGGCTGGGAGGGTTTCCTCGAGTGCCAGTTCGTCGATCCCTGCCAGAAGGCGGGGAGCCAGGCGGGGGCTCCCTGCCCCCTGCCCGATGGGACCTCGGGGGTCTGCTCGGGTGAGCCGGGCTTTCTCTGGTGTCAGTATTTCGACCCGTGTACGGCGGCCGGTACCGCGTCGGGCTCACCCTGTACGACCCCGCTCGGCGTGCCGGGGATCTGTAAAGATCCCGAGGGCTTCGGACTCGCGTGCCAGCCGAAGATCGGGTGTACGGGGCTCGCCGTGGGGGCGGTCTGTTACGACGGCGCCACGTCGCAGAAAGGCACGTGTGTGCAGGGAGACACGAAGGTGGTCTGCGAACCGCCGAACGCCTGCGACGGCAAGCTCCTCGGAGAGACGTGCTTCATCCCAGGCGCGTTCGTGAGTGGCGTCTGCGAGCTCCAAGACGGGGTAGGCCCGGCGCTCACCTGCCAGTTCGCGTCGTGCGATGTCCTCGGGGCTGGCGTCAACTGCATGCTGGCGAGCGGCGACATGGGTACGTGCTCCCTGGTGAACGCGGAGCTGGTCTGCAAGCCGCCGACGTCGTGTGACGGCCTCGTCACGGGCCTCGCGTGTGTCGATGACGAAGGTGAGGGCGGGGTCTGCTTTCCCGGGGCCCAGGGCTGGCTCGTTTGCGGGCTGCCGACGGGGTGTGGCGGGCTCCCGGATGGGTTCGCCTGCGTCCTCGTCGGCGGCGACAAGGGCTCGTGCGTCACCCAAGAAGAGGTGCCAACCTGCCTGTCGAAGCTCGACGTCGCAGCGCTCCCCTGTGCCACGGGCGGGCCCGGCACGGCCTGCGAGTATGTGTTCGCCGGCCAAGGATACTCCGGGGAGTGCGTCGAACCCGACCCACCGAACGCCGAGCTCCCGCCGCGCTTCTGCCAAGGCGGCTCGGACGCGGTCGTGACCTGCAAAGGCAAGGTCTACGGCGATCCCTGCGTGAAGCCGGGCGGGCTCGGAGAGTGTCAGTCGGGGCTCGACGGGCTCTCGTGCCAGGACCCGCTCCCCGGCGGCGGAGGTGGCCTCGACGGCATCAACGTCGATGCGTGCGGCAACGTCTACGTCACCGAGTACGTCGTCGGGCGAATCTATCGCTTCGGCCCTGAAGGCGGCCTCGGCAAGCTCGCGACGGTGCTTCCGTCGTCGTGGATCCCGAATATGCACTTCGGCGCCGGGATTGGCGGCTGGCAGAAGGACCGGCTCTACGTGGCCGATCGCGATCAGGGGCGCATCTTCGTCATCGACACCGGCGTCCCGGGCAGCCCGGACGCATTCCCGGACGTGTGGGGGGATCCGTGACGCGGCGCAGCTCGACCGGAGCGCCCTGCTGGATCTTGCTGCTCACGGTGAGCTGCGCGACCAACGACGCCGCGACCGGCCCGGTCGACGTCACGCCGACAGATGACCTGGCGTCGAGTGACACCGTAGTGGCCGACGTCCCGGAGGACACGTGGGGCGGTGACGACGCGCCGCCCATCGCTCCGGAGGACGCGGACGCGCCCACGGACGTGAGCGTCGAGGAGGACGGCGAGGGCATCACTCCGACCGACGACACAGCGACGCCGGCGCCCGACCTCGCTGGTCCCTGCGCGCCCGATCGCCGCATCGGGGGATTCACGGTGGAGGCACAAGATGAGTATTCGCTCGTCGATGGGAAGGTGCTTGCGGGCGTCGTCCCGGTCTCAATCCCCGAGCCGGTCCTCCTCGACCTCGGCCCGAGCTGCGCGCTCACGAAGCGGCGCATCCTGTATTGCGACCCGGGCTGCGGACCGAGTGAGACGTGCGGCCTCGACGAAACCTGCATCGCCTATCCGAGCTCGCAGGACGTAGGCACCGTGACGATTACGGGCCTCGCTGGCGGGACCGTCACGCTCACGCCCAAGAAGCCGGGCAATAACTACTTCGACACGGACGTTCCGCACCCGGTCTTCGCCGCCGGATCCACCATCACGATGAGCGCGGCCGGTGGTGCCGCAGCGTTCGAGCTCCACGCCATCGGCGTCCGCGACCTCCCGATCGCGCCCATTCAGTGGAACCTAGCGGCAGGTGAGCCGCTGTCGGTCACGTGGGAAGCACCACCGACCGAGGCGGTCGTCCCCGGCGCGGTCATCGAGGTTCGAATGTCGGTGGATCAACACGGCAGCTCGCCGGCAACGCTCACCTGCGTCTTGGACGACACCGGGTCGGCGGAGATCCCGGCCGTCGCCGTCGACGCGCTCCTCGCCGCCGGCATCTCGGGCTTCCCGAATGGCCGACTGCGGCGCATGACCGCCGATCACACGGACGCCGTCGGCGGTTGTGTAGAGCTCGTCGTCACCTCGACGCGGGAAGCGCTCGTACGCGTGGAGGGGGTCACACCCTGTAAGTCGAAGGCGGATTGCCCGTCGGGTCAGACGTGCGACACCGTCATCGAACTCTGCAAATAAGGGCGTGTTACTTCTTCTTGGTCCCAGGAACAGCCGACGGGGGCGGCGCCTGCTTCTTGTCGTGGGCCGCCTTGGCGTCCTTCTTGTTGGCAGAGTCTTGCTTCTTGTTCTTGTCTTTCGATTTCGGGGACTTGTCACCCATGGCAGCACGCTCTCCGGTTGGTGGAGCCGTCACACTAACAGGTTCGACACGGCTTGGCTCTTCGGCCGTCGAAATGAGCCGCGTCCTTCCGGTGGTGCGCGGGCGAGGCACAGGAAATTCGAGCCCACGGGCGGAAGACAGCGCCGTCGTCCTCGGTTAGCCTCCGCACTATGAAACGACGACTCACCCTCATCGCCCTCTCCTTCTCGTTCGCGCTCCCATCCATGGCCTCCGCTCGGTACGGGTCCAGAGCCGGCGCCGTCGTGGGTGGAGAGCTCGGAACCGACGCCGACATCCTGGCGACCGTCGCCCTGGTCGACTCCAGCACCGGCGCCCAAAGCTGCACGGGGACGCTGGTGGCGCCGCAGGTGGTGGTCACGGCCGCGCACTGCATCGTGGAGGACGACGGCACCGTCGGCGACGCGTCATCGGTGCAGGTCGTGTTCGGCGTCCTCGACACGTCCGAAGCGTCCGATGACCAGCGGGTGAACGTCAGCCAGGTCATCCCGCACCCCGAGTATCTCCAGGGCGACCAGTCCGTCGACGAGACCGGCCTCGGCAAAGACAACGACATCGCCATCTACATCCTCGAGTCCCCAATCGACTTCGCCACCGTGCCGGTGCTGCCGCCGTCCATGGTCGACAGCGCGATGACCGAAGGGACGAACGTCATCGTGACCGGTTACGGGACCATCGAGGACCAGGGCGACGCGTCTGGCGTGCTGTACACGGCGACGGTGACCCTCGGGAAGAAGACCGAGTTCGAGTTCTTTGCCGGGGGCGTCGGCCAACCCGATACCTGCCCGGGCGACTCCGGTGGCCCGGTGTACATCGACGTCGACGGGACCACCTACCTCATCGGCGCGACGTCGCGCGGTCGGCAGGACAGCGAGGTCGGCTGCGGCGACGGCGGGGTGTACTCGACGGTCCCGGCTTACCTCGATTGGATCACCGAGGCCGCAGCGACGGCCGGAGTGACGCCCCCGGGCGGCGCTGACGGGGCTGACGCGACCGACGGGGCTGACGCGACCGACGGGGCTGACGTGACCGACGGGGCTGACGCGACCGACGGCGCGAGTGACGGCGCGGACGCGTCGGACGGGGCCGACGGCGCGACCGACGAGGACGACGGTAGCGTCGACGACTCAGACGGCGAAGACGCCGTCGACGTCGCCGGAGGGGCCGACGGCACCGCCTCGGAGGACGGCGCCATGTCCTGCACCAGCGCCCCCGGGACGCGTGCTGCCTCGGGCGCCGCGGCGATGCTCCTCGCCGCCGGGGCCGTGCTCGGCCTCCTGCGACGCCGGTCGTGCCGCGCCGCGTCCCGCTGAGCCTCCTGGTCGACCAGGCCGCGGGCGACGGTCCGCGTGATCAGAGCTTCGTGCGCGGCTTCTCCGCGTGGCTCCTCGCGCACGCGCCGCGAGTCTCTCTCCCGGTCATCGAACGGCTCGGGCTCACGGACGTGGTCGTGACCTTCAAGATGAAGGATCGCGTTCGGCTCATCGTCACCGGCTACCCACCGGAGCCGTTTCCGGGCGACGTGACGCTCGCGATCGACGAAGCGGACTTCCCCGGCGTCGAGTTCGAGCTCCTCGACGAACCCCGCGACATTCCTTACGAGTTCTGTACGATGGACTACGGCTTCGCGGGTCGGACCATGACCATCACCGAGGGCCCCCGCGCGGGCGCGACCGGTCGGCTGGTCGTGTCGGCGACGATCGGCGCGCGAGAGGAACATCGTGTCGTCCTCGATACCGGTGAGGCCCTGTCGGTAGGGCCAGGGGTGTTCACGTTCTTGCCCTGACCACGGCGCTCGCGCTGGCCGGCTGGCCGTTGGGGGCGGATCCGGACCTCGAGTGGTCCACCGTGACGACGGCCCACTTCCGCGTGCATTTCCACCAAGGCGGCGGCCGCTTCGCCCAGCGTACCGCGGCCATCGCGGAAGAGGCCTTCGGACGACTCTCACCCTACTTCGACGCCGAAGGGGGCGACGACGTCGTCCACATCGTCTGCACCGACCTCGTCGACGGCGCGAACGGCCTTGCCCGGACGCAGCCGTACGACGGCATCACCCTCTTCGCGTTCGCCCCCGAAGCCGACACCGACCTCGCGCGTTACGACGACTGGCTGCGCCTGCTCGTCTATCACGAGCTGACCCACGTCCTGCATCTGAACCAAGCCGGCCTGCTCTGGGACATCGTCAACGGCGCGTTCGGCAAGGTCTATCAGCCGAACCACATCCTGCCGCAGTGGTTCATCGAAGGGCTGGCGGTCTTCACGGAGACCGACTTCACCGCCGCCGGACGCGCGGGGAGCACGCCCTTCGAACAGTATCTCCGCGTGGCGGCACTCGAAGACACGCTGCCGACGAGCATCGGGGGCCTAACCGGCAACCCCAACACCCCACCCGGCGGCACCTGGGCCTACGTGTTTGGAGGCGACTTCCTACGCTTCATCGCCGAGCGCCACGGCCGAAAGGCGTTGGCCCGCTTTGTCGACGACTACGGACAGCGGCTGCCGCTCGGGCTCAACCTCGTCGCCAAGCGGCACTTCGGCGGTGAGGATCTCCCAGCGCTCTTCGACCTCTGGCGCGCGGCACGCGTGGCGAGGGCGCGGGCGTTCGAGGGCGAGCGTCGTCGCCAGGGCCTGCGCATCGGCGAACGGCTGACGACCGGCGGGCTCACGCACCACGTGCCCATCTTCGACGGCGACGGCGCCGTGCTCCTCACGCAGGGGGACGGCTGGTCGGCCGACGCCTACGTCCGGCGGGAGCTCGCGACCGGGCAGACCACTCGGCTCTTCCAGTGCGACGGCGGTTGTGGCCACGCGGTGCGCCTCCCGGGCGGGAGCGGGCTCGAGCCCGGCGGCACTGGCCAGCTCCTGCTAGTGTCGAACGACCAGACGGACGCCCACCGAGTCTCGCGTGAGCTGTGGCTCCTGAGCCCGCAGGGACAAGGGTGGGCCCAGGCGCCGCCCCGGCGCGCGCGCCTCACGCACGGGCTCCGGGCCAGGGAGCCGGACGTCGACGCCAGCGGCCGCCGCATCGCGTTCATCGCGGCGCGGTGGGGCGAGACGGCGCTGATGACGCTCACCCTCGACGAGGCCGGGCGACCGTCGGCGCCCGAGGCGATCATTTCCTTCGAGGAGGGGCTCACGCTCGCGCAGCCCCGCTGGGTCGGCGACCGACTCCTCTACTCCGCCCAGCGCCCCGGCGGCTTTCGGGACCTCTGGATACGCGACGCGGCGCCCGGTGCCACGCCCCGCCGCCTCACCGAAGACCGAGCTCACGACTTCGCGCCGACCGTGCACCCCGATGGGCGCACCGTGCTCTATGCCTCCGATCCCCAAGGCATTTACGACCTCTATGCGCTCGACCTTGAGACCGGCGATCGGTGGCAGGTGACGCGCGCCATCGGGAGCGCGATCAACCCGGCGATCTCGCCCGACGGCCGGCACGTGGCTTACCAGGGCTGGCACAGCGGCGGCAACGAGCTCTACGTCATGCCGCTGGAGGCCCCGCCTTATGCAGGTCAGGCGCCCGACGGTGGCTGGATCCCGGCGCCATCCGCCGCCGCGGACGGGCCGCCCGACCTCGAAGGGCCACGCTACGACCCCGCGCCACTGTCGCCGGACGACGCCACGGTGGGCCCCTACGAGCCCTGGCGCGCCGTCTGGCCGCGAGCCTGGGCCCCGAACCTGCGCAGCACCCCGTACGCGACGCTGCTCGGCCTCGTCCTCTCCGGCATCGACCCGGTCGGCGACCACCTGTGGACCGCGACCCTCGACTGGAACACGACGGAGATGACGCTCTCGGCGGCGGCGTCCTACCGCTACTCGGGCCTGAGGCCGGCGCTGTCGGCCTACGTCGCGCGGTGGCCGGGGGAAGGCGCCCGCTTCGTCGCCGACGAGTACTCGACCTTCCACATGGAGAACCTCTACGGCGCGCTGTCGGTCGACGTGAGCTTGCCCGACCTGCTGGCGCCCTTCTGGCTCGGCTTCGAGCTCAACGGCTGGATGACCTTCGCCCCGGACCGCCCGGATCGGGAGGCCCACGCGCCCGACTCGAGCACCCCCTTCGTCTCCCCCGACGAACACCGCGTCGGGCTGCGCTTCACGTGGGGCTGGGCCTACCTCGAGCGCTACGCCTACTCGGTCTCGGCCGAATACGGCGCCGGGCTCGGCATGTCCTTCGAGCTCCACCCGACCTGGCTCGGCAACCTCGACCCGTCGT
>JADMJS010000727.1 GCA_018780435.1 Myxococcales bacterium | reverse complement strand
GGCAGGCCGAGAGCTCGCGGTATGTGCTGAAGCCCAAGGAGGTCCCGGGTTATCTCGCGCTCAATCAGGCGATCGTCGCCAAAGCGGCCGAGCTCTCGGCGGGAGGCCAGCCGCTGCTCCTGCTCAAGCCGACGGCGAGCGTCCCACACGGCGGACAGCAGGTCGTCGCCCCGGAGAGCGCCGAGCTCGCCGTACTCATCGAGACCTTGAAGCGGGTCGCGGACCCCGTGGTGTGCCCCGGAGACGAGCCAGACCCGAGCACCTTGACCGACGGGGTCACGCTCCTCGACGCGTTTCAGACCCTCCACAAGGCGTCGCTTCAGCTCGCCTCCCGCCCACCGACGGACGCGGAGATCGCCGCCGTAGATGCAGGCGGGGTGGACGCGCTCCCGGCGATCATCGCGGCGCAACTGAAGGAGCCGGCGTTCGAGGAGCGGCTGCGGGAGATCTTCTCGGACGTGCTCCTCACCGATGGCTTTCGGGCGAACAACACCGTCGACAACACGGGCAACATCGTCAACGACTACTACCCCTCGGGCGCCGTCGACTACTGGGGCGGCGAGAACTGGGCGTGGCGGTCGTGGCCGAACGGCGAGGGAATTCGGCTCGTGGAGGCGCTGGCCCGCGAGCCCGTCGAGTTCGTCGTGCACGCCTTCCGCGCGGGGGCACCGCTCTCGACCATCCTGACGGCGCCGTACCGGCTGCTGAACGCGTACTCTGCGCGGTTCTTCAAGGTCCCCTACAAGGGCTTCGCGCCGGGCACGCCCTTCGACCAGATCCCCGATCCCACGGAATACGTCGAGGTCTCGAGCGTCCCGGTCATCAACGAGAAGGACGGCTCCGGAGAGTATGCCGGGATCCTGACGACGTCGTCGTTCCTGCTCCGCTACCCGAGCTCGCCGACCAACTTCAATCGCAAGCGTGCGCGCTTCACCTACAAGTACTTCCTGGCCTTCGACATCATGAAGTCGGCGCCGCGCATCGACGCGAGCGCGGTCGACTTGAACGACACGCCGACACTGAAAAATGAACAGTGTACGGGGTGTCACAGTCAGATCGACCCGGTCGCCGGTATGTTCCAAAACCAAGACGAATGCGGCTACGACGACGCGGTCTACTATCAACCGCCCGGGAGCCCGAAGAACAACGCGTGCGACGATGCGGGTTGGGTGCCGGCGACCGAGATGTTCCCGCCCGGCGTGGCGCCCGCTCCCGCCGAACCGCTGGCGCTCGAGGACCGCCCCCGCGCCCTCGAAGCGCTGGCAGCCCACATCGTGAGCCAGCCCGCGTTCGCCGACGCGATGACCCTGCACGTCTACTCGGCCTTGATCGGCCGCCGGCCTCTCCAAGCCCCCGCCGACCCGACACAGCCGGGTTTCGCCGAGCTCGACGCGGCGGCAACATACGAAGCCTCGGAGCTCGCGCGCCTCTCGACGATCTTCCAGGAGTCTGGGCAACAGCTCGGGCCGCTGATCGTCGCCATCGTGATGTCGCCGACCTTCCGGGCGGCGGCCGCGGACAAGCCCGGCCGCGTGGAGCTCGTCGGGCTCGGTGGCGGCGTGCTGACGACGCCCGAGAACCTGAACCGCAAGATCACGGCCACGACCGGCGTCATCTGGCAGGTCCACGGCGCGACGGCGGCATTGAACACGGGCTATCAGCGGGTCGGGCGGCACGACCGCACGAACGACGCCTACTTGCTCCTGCGGGAACAACTAAAGACGCTCTACGGCGGCATGGACGGCTCCTTCCAGGGCGTGAAGACCCGTCAGACCGAGCCGAGCACGTTGACGGCGGCGATCGTCGAGCACATGGCGCTCGAGGTGTCGTGCCTCGCCACGGCCCGGGACTTCGACAAAGCGCCGGCCGAACGGCTGCTCTTCCCGGACGTCTCGCTGTCGCTGCTCCCCTCGGGCGATCCGTCGGCGGCCGATCAGGCGCCGATTGTGAAGACCTTGCAGCGGCTCCATCGACGCCTGCTCGGCGAACACCTCGAGGCGGACGCACCGGAGCTCCTGGCGAGCTATGCGCTCCTGACCGAGCTTCAGCAGCAGGGCGCGGCGCGGATCGCGGCCGGCCAGGAGAGCGAGGATCTCGAACGACCGTGTTCGACCGACATCGACGTCGCGACGGGCGTGGTCTCGGCGGGTATGACGACCGATCCGACCTATGTGATCCGGGCTTGGCAAGGGCTCCTTTCGTACTTGCTCATGGACGACCACTTCGTGCTGGAGCTGTAAGCCCATGAATCGACGACAGTTCCTCTGGGGTACCGCCGGCGCCACGCTCAGCGCGACGCTGTTCGGCGCGATGCGGGGCGGCCGTCTCGAAGCGCAGACCGGCACGAGCCCGGGTGTCTTCTGGGTGCAGGTCCACGCGAACGGTGGCTGGGATCAGATGCTCTTCTGCGATCCCAAGTTCGGGCCACGACAGGACCAAAACGGGGCGTTCCACAGCCTCGACCAGCTCGCGCAGGTCGCCGGGATCCCGTACGTCGACGCCTACTCGCCCGCCGCTCCGGACGTGCGCCCGGTCGCGACGTTCTTCGAGGAGTTCGGCGCGCGCCTCCTCGTGCTGAACGGCCTCGACACCACCACCAACAACCACGACGTGGGCACGCGTTACTGCATGAGCGGGAGCCTGCTCGAGGGCTTCCCGATCTTCGCGGCGCAGGTCGCGGGGGTGCTCGGCCAGGGGCAGGTGATGCCGCTCGTCGACGTCTCCGGCTACGACGAAGCGGGCGGGCTCGTGGCGCCGGTTCGGCTCGACTACGTCGGCGTACCGCGGATCTCGGCCCTCAAAGACACGAACAAGCCGTCGGCGGGCCAGTGGCTGAACAACTCGCCCACGGTCACGGCGACCTCCCTGGTCCACGGCGACGCGCTCGCCTCAATCCGAGCGGCGAGAGCGGCCCGACTCCAGCGACACCAGGACGCGGCGATGCTGCCGACGCGAGTCCGCGCGTTGGAGGCGTGGCGGAAGGCGGTGACCGCCGCCCCCGGGCTCGCCGACCTTGAGATCCCGCAGGTCGGCTCGAACGGGCTCGAGAACACCAAGGCGCTCGCGTCGATGGGGGTGAAGGCCTTCAAGGGCGGCCACGCGACGGCCATGACCGTCAGCGCGGGCGGCCCGAACCTCGACTCCCACGGCATCGCGGACTACGACCACCTCGCCGAGCTCGCCATCGTGATGGAGGTCGCGCGCCACGTCGCGGACGAAGCCGACGCCCACGAGGTGCCCTGCATCGTCGTCATGAGCTCCGACTTCGGCCGGACGCCAGTTCGCGAGGCCGCGGGGAGCGGGCATTGGCCAGTTGCCAGCATGATGCTGCTCCAGAACAGCCGCGCTGCCGCGATGGAGCTCCTGCCCAGAGGGCTCGTCATCGGCGGCACCACGGGCCTCGCCGAAGGCCCGAACTCCCTGTCGACGGTGCTCAACGCCCGCAAAGTACACCCAACGACGCATCAGTTTGACGACGGCGGGATCACCCTGACCCCGGCCCACGTCTTCAAGGCGCTGCGCCGAGTGGCTGGGATCGCCGAGGCCGACGCGCTCAGGCCCTTCGCAATCCACCTCGATGGGGCGGAGCTCGACCTCGGGGCGGCGTAAGAAGACGCGGCCGCACCGCGGTTGTGGCGGCGCGGAGGCAGCACCGGAAGAAGAACATCGCACTCCTACGCGCTATTGCCGTGATTGACGGTGGTTGACGGTGGCAGCTCGGCGGGCTTACCGTTGTCGAAAGATTGGGGGTGTGACGATGGCAAGTCTTGTTCACGGCATGCGATTACGATGGCCGGTTGGCGCGATGTTCTTGGCTGCCGCTTGTGGCGACCCCTCCGCGGCGCCAGCACCTTCCGACGCGAGCGTCGGAGACGCAACGCCTGGGACTGACGCACTACCTGACTCCGGGGACGACGTCCCAACCGAACCTAGCGTCGACACCGGTACTGACGCGTCTGCACCGCCTGATCTCATCCCGATAACGGAGAGCCCCTGTCGAGTCTCGGATGATTGCCGGGATTTCGGTCGCTGCACCCTCGAGGGAGGAGAGTGCATCGCGACGTCGGACGCGGACTGCCGGGCTTCGGACTTCTGCGCGACGTTTGGGGACTGTGTGGCCAGCGGCTACGGCTTCTGTGAGCCCGGCTCCGACGCGGACTGTGCCGCCTCGGAGTACTGTGGCATCGCCGGGTGGTGCGACAATTACAACGGGGCCTGTTTCGCCAGCACGGACGCCCACTGCAAGGAGTCCGAACACTGCGTCGACTGGGGCGATTGTACCTTTCAGGACGGCCAGTGCATCGCGAAGACGGACGAGGACTGCGAGGCCTCGGACGGCTGCGACAAATGGGGTTGGTGCTCCGTGGTGTTCGGTAAGTGCGTCGTTGCGAGCCATGCCGACTGCGCCGGTTCGTACGTATGCAAGGAGTTCGGCGAGTGCAAGGCGCGAGATGGATCCTGCGTCGAGGGGTCGGGCTCCTGCCACGCGTGTCCGGTGGCGAAAATCATCGTCGCTGAAGGTCTGCTGGTCGCGAGCGGCACGGCCCTTCACCTCGACGGCAGTGGGAGCACGTCCTCGTGCGGTGTGGTCGACGACTGGGAGTGGGCGGTCGACGGCCCCGCTGGATCGGCGGCGACGCTCTCGCCCGGCGGTCCCAGTCCGACTCAGACCTTCCTCCCCGACCTACCGGGGACCTACACCTTCGCGCTCGGGGTCACGGACACGACCGACATGGTGTCCTGCGTCACCGCGGAGGTCGCCGTGACGGTCGCGATCCCAGACGGCGTCGACCTCTTCGCGGCCGGGCTGACGTGCCTGCCAAGCGCGGTCGAAGCCGGCGGAACCGTGGTGGTGGAGGTGAACGTGGGCGCGCCCGCTGCCGGCGCCATTACTGCCGGCTGGTTCTTCGCCGTCGAGCTCGTACCGACGACCGGCGACCCCGTCCTCCTGTGCCTCGACCCGAGTGATCCCGCGTGCGCTGGCGTCGCGCCGGACCCCGCGTGCTGCATCGGCGGGGCACTCGAAGGGGGAGGTTCCGCCACCGAGTCCCGGTTTCTGACCGCGCCCGACACGCTCGAGCCCGGGGACTACACCTGCGTGGTCCGCCTAGACTCCCCTGACGACATCGGTGAGAACGACGAGTCGAACAATACCCGCTCCTCCCCGAAGCCCATCACCATCCTGGCACCCTGAGCCGAGAGACCGGACGCGGAACTGCCTGTCGTGCTTCGCTTCAAACGGGACAGGTTCGAGTGGGTTTGCGATGACCTGCAAAAGTGCTCAACGCCCGCAAAGTACACCCAACGACGCATCAGTTTGACGACAGCGGGATCACCCTGACCCCGGCCCACGTCTTCAAGGCGCTGCGCCGAGTCGCCGGGATCGCCGAGGCCGACGCGCTCAGGCCCTTCGCGATCCACCTCGATGGGGCGGAGCTTGAGCTTGGGCTTTCGTGATGAGGGCCTTCGTCCATCTCGTTCCGATTACTCTCGCCCACCCGCAATATCACCCCGGGCGGCAGACCGACCGAATGAGACGACGCCCGCGCCGTCCACGTAGGTCTCAGGATCGAGATAGCCGAAGTACGGCTGGCCACGTCGGATGAACTCTTCTTCACTCCGACAGAACTGTTCGCGTGAGAAGCCCGCGGTGAAGCCGAAGCGAAGTTCCTGCGGTCCCCCGACCGCGATGAGCTCCACGGGCCGGCCTCGGTCGAAGCGCACCTGCGCGGGGCCGTCGAGGTTCGCTTCGGTGAGCTTCCGGCCGGCATAGTTCAGCGTGAAGGCGCTCGCCTCCACCGTCCCCGACCCGCCTCTCGGCATACTGGCCCGTGGCACGGAGACCGTTCCGGTAGACCGCTCGCCTTCTCGGCTGCCACTCACGATCTCCAGCGAGAACGGGTACTGAACTGTCTCGGGCGCTGCAGCGAGCGCGAGTGACGTCGGCACGCCTGTGGACAAGACGATCAGCATGGCGAAGGACGAGATTCGAGAAGGAGAGAAGACGGCGAGCACGGACATGGCGATGTTCTCCTTGGCGCGTCACTAGGAAACGACGCAACGTTCGAGACCTGCAACGCATCGGATCGGCCTCCAGCTTCCGGCTCGAATCGATTTGGCGCGGTACTCTCGGAACGGGATACGCGCGCCGCGCGGTCGCTCGAGGCCATCGCACCCCCCTGACGCATCCCGCGAACGTCGGTCTCTCTTTTCGGGAGCCGGCCGCGCGAGTATGGTCCCCCGTGATGCGAACATGGCGCCTCCTCTCCATCGTCTTCCTCACCGCCTGCGCGGCCGAGACGGCGGTGCGTCAGGAGACGTCGTCGCCCGAGCGCCCGGTCGAGGCCGTCGAGCCGACCGCGCGCCAAACGATGACGTCGCTGCCGTCGCCGCCAGCTCCGGGGCCCGCCGCCTTGATCGTCGAACCAGTTGACGACTCCCCCGCTCCGCTCACTCCTCGCGCCCTCGACGACAGCTGGCGAATCGGCGATCGCCTCGAAATGGCCTATGATCCCGGCGACATGCCGCTCGAACCCGTCGCGCGGTCCCATCCAGAGCTTTCCTTTTTGCAAGAGGGCTCCGTCTCGGTCGGCACGAGCTCCGATGGCTACCTTGTGCGCGGTGTGCAGCTCCCGCTCGTGGGCGAACATCACCGCGTCATCACGACGCAGGCCTCGCGTGGCACGAACTGGGGCGCCGACGAGCTGGTTCAGGCCATTCAGGACGCCGCCGTTGTCGTCGACAAGGAGTTTCCGGGCACCGTGCTGCAGGTCGGTAACCTCGCTCGCGGCGGTGGTGGCGACATCCCATGGTCTCGTTCCCACAACTCGGGGCGCGACGCCGACATCGGCTTCTTCGTGAAGAACAAGGCGGGTGAGGTCGTCACCCTGACGGACCTCGTTCGACTCGGCCGCTCCGGCTACGGCAGCATCGCTGGCGACCCCGTACGCTTCGACGCCGCCCGGAACTGGTCCTTCGTGAGGGCGCTCCTTCGCAACAAGTCGATTCGACTACAGTATATTTTCGTATCAAAGCCGTTGAAGGCAATGATGCTGGAGGTTGCCCAACGACGCAAGGAGTCCGCCGATCTCCTCGCGCTGGCCGAGGAGATCGTTCGTCAGCCCGTCGGTGCGGCACCCCACGACGATCATATCCACATTCGCATCGTCTGCCCCAGGGCCGACATCGCCGAAGGGTGCGTCGACACCCTCAAATTGCCTGAGGGCTACGAGCCCTCGATGGTTGGACGCCTCGCCAACGTCGGCAAGGCCAAGAAGCTGCTTCGCTCCGATGCGCCACTCGAACGTCGCAGCGCCGTTCAGCTCCTGAGAATCCTCGACGCGCGCGAGACCGGCGCTGCCATCGCCCAGCTGCTGAGCGACGGTGACACGGAGGTCCGCTACGAGGCCGCCCGTACAGTCGCCGCCTTCGATGCCGACGAGGCGGCCCCTCAGGTCGCCGCTCAACTCGGCAAAGAGACGAGCCCCCGGGTCGCGGTCGTGCTCGTGAACGCGCTCGTCACGCTCGGTGGCAACGTCGGACGGGAGGCGCTCGTCGACGCGGTCCGTCGCGGGCGCACGCTCGTCGTCGAGGGCGAACAAGCCGAACCGCTCTCACTGCGCCGCCTCGCAGCGACGGCGCTCCGACGCTTCTCGTCCGACGGCAAAGTCGTACGGGCGCTCGTCGACGCGCTCGTCGAGACCGACGATGAGATCCGAAGCGTGCTGGTCCACACGCTCGAAGTGCTCACCAATCACCGAACAGAGGTCCCGGGCGAAGTGGCTGTGCCCGCCGAGACGCCACCCGCTCAGAAGGCTTGGTCTGCTTGGTTCGAGAAGCACCGCGGCCGGTCGCCGACCGAGTGGGCGCTCGACGGCTTCCGATCGGCGGGGATCGCCATCCGAAAGCTGGACAAGAAGGCGGTCCCGCTGCTGTTGGAGGCGCTCTGGACGGCGGAGCCCGTCAGCACCAACGCGGTCCGATACCTGATCTCGATCACCCGCCATCACGCCGACTCGACGCTCACGTGGCCACCGGCAGAACGCCACGCCTACTGGAAGCGCTGGCTCAAGCGCCACGGTTACTTACGCCGGCGTTGACGCACGGTCGCACCGCTGCCGACGGAGAAAGGGTGGGCGGTGACTACGTCGCGTCGCCGCTTGGCACCCCGCCCTCCATCACGTCCACGGACGCACCGGCTACGTCGTGCTTGTGAGAGACCCTTCACCCGCGAGACCATCGCCACGCGGCTTTCCTATACGGCGGGCCGACGCCGCCAACGATGTCATCAAGCGAGGCCCCGTGTGCTCACACCCTTCTCCGCGCTCTTGGCTTCGGCCACACGGTCGTCCGGTGTCCTCTCGGTCGACGTTCCAGAGGACTGGCTTCAAGGGCGTTCGCTCTTTGGTGGGCTTCAAGCGGCGCTTGCGGTCGAGACCATGCGGACATTGGTCCCAGAGCTGCCGCTTCGAAGCTTGCAGACGACCTTCGTGGGCCCGGTCGGCGGCGGGATCGTCGCCTTCTCGGCGAGGGTCCTTCGGGCCGGGAAGAACGTGACCCACGTGGAAGCGCGCCTCGGAGACGACGCCATCTTCATCGGGATCTTCGGTCAAAGCCGCCCATCTGTGGTGGGAGTCACGCTGGAGTCACCCGCATCGCCAGCACCACTCACTCCGCCTCACACGTTGACGTTCATCCCCGGCGTGACACCCAACTTCACCCAGCACTACACGGGGACGTGGCGACGGGGCGCCACGCCGTTCACCGCCACGCCATCGCCCGATCCCTATCTTGAGCTCACCGTTCGGGACGAGGGGCCCTTCACCGAAGCGCACCTCATCGCGCTCGCCGACTTCATCCCGCCCATCGCGCTCAGCTATCTCAGCGCTCCGGCCCCGGGCAGCACCGTGACGTGGATGCTCGAGCTCTTGCGTCACGACTTCGCCTCCCTGCCTATGTCCGGTTGGGCCGTCGATGGGCGACTCGTCGCCGCGCGTGACGGCTACACCAGTCAGTCAGTCACCCTCATCGCCCCCGACGGTGTCCCCGCCGCCCTCAGCCGGCAGTCCATGCTCGTCTTCGGCTGAGGGCTCGGTCGCAAATAAGTGATTCTCTTTTCCTCGCGCCGCATCCCCGCCCGGCGCGGTCAACCCTCCCACTTATGTTCGACCGAGCCCTAGTCCCCGTCGCCGGAACAGGCGCGCACGAAGTCCTCGCTCCGAGTGGGCCAGAGCGCAGCGGCTTCCGTCGCTTCGATCGCCTTCTGTGACCCTGTGGAGAGCGAGGTGAGGAAGTCGAGGCCGGTCAGCCGTTCGACCTCGTCGACGGAGGTCAAGAAGCGCTCGGGTCGAAAGGGGCCCTTATCAACGCCCGCGCCGACCTGGGGGACTACGAACGCCAATACTTCTGGAACCTTCGGGTCCGCACTTTCGCGAATGACGATCTTGAAGAGCGCCTCCGGGATGGCGATCCCAAGCTCGCCTTGGTCGCCGAGCGTCGCCACTGGGAGACGATCGGCGAATATTGGTCCTGAAATGACCCAGATACGTTTGTGACGCTGCGCCCATGCCCCTGTGAGATCTTCGAGATGGAGCCAAACGCCCGCGTTCATCGCCTGCCGCTGCGGGACGGCGTTCCAGAAGGTGTGTGTGTCCTCGGCCGCTGACTTCGAAATTCGCTCGGCATGGACCTTCGGCGCGAGGTGACCGCGTGCGAACCACGCCGGGTGGCGCTTTCGAAAGCCCGCGCTGGTGGCGTAAGTATCGTCGCTCGACATGAGCCCGCGGGCCTGTAGCGCCGGGTCGCCGGTCCAGGCCGGCCTCTCGTGAGTCGGGATGCAGGCGACGTCGATACGCTGTATCTCGTAGGCCACCCATTCCGGTACGCCCCATCGGTCTCCGATGCCGTCGCCATCGTCGTCGTCGTCGTCGTCGAAACCCGAGACGAACGCGTCGAACTCTCGAACGATCGCGCCCGAAGGGACACCCCACCGATCATGGTCGTGGGCTTGCCCGTGTGCCATGAGCGGGACGACGGCGACGACGGTGAGTGCGAACAGCGAAGGACGCATCGATTACGTTGGAGTGGCGGTGGCGACCGTCAGCGTGTAGGGTCCCGTGTAGGGCGTCAGCTCGTTCGCGTATCCGTCAATGACAACGAAGACTTGCTGGCCGGCTTCGAGGGAGACCGTCACCGTGAACTTCCCCGAGCCGTCTCGCTCCATGTCGGCGCCGAGACAGCCACCGTCGCATTCCGGACGCACCGAAATGACCGCGTCGTGGGCCGCGTCGAGTGTGAAGGTGAACTCGCCGGTCGAGGGCGCGGTGAAGCCATAGACGACCTCGGGTGAGCCGCCGCCCATGCTCACGCCGAGGCAGGGATTGCCGTCGTCGAGGGCGTAATCATCGGTGAACCCGACCGTGGTGCCGGTCGCGGTGGATTCGAGTAGGAGCGGCGCGTCGCAGCGCTCGCCGGACAGGACGCATTCTCCCCAATCGAGGTGCGTGAAGCCGTCGGGGCACGTACAGATCGCCGTGTCGCCGTTGGTGCAAGTCGCATCGGGTGCACAGCCGCCGTTGTCGTACGTACAGGGTAGAACATCGCAGAAGTGGCCGTCGCCCTCCCAGCCCTCCGGGCACGCGCATGATTCGGCGCCGGCGTCATTGACTGTACACTCGGCGTCCTTGTGGCAGGAGCAGGGCGCGAACACGCCAGATGGCATGCGACCCGCGGCGATGGCGGCCGCCGAGGCAAAGGGTGTCGCGGGATCGGCGGTGCCGTAGGTCTCCGCGACGATGTCGACCGCGTAGTGACGTCCCGGCGCAAGGATACCTGGAGGGACGGCGAGCGAGGTGTCCTCAACGTAGGCATTGAGCACCGCTCGGCGCGGGATGACCACGTCGTCGGCCGTCTTCAGGTCCGTAAGCTCCCACACCTGCACTCGGTACCGCGTCGGCACACCCAACGTCGGCGCTTTCCACGTGATCTCGGGAGTGAAGCCGACACCATTGATGCCAACGTCCAAAGGCGCATCCTGGCCCCCGATCTGAATGCCTGTTGGCAACCCGACGACGGGCTTCACGGGTCCCGCCGTGAGTACCGAGACCGCGTCAGAGACGGTGATGGACCCTCGAACACGATCGGAGGTCTCGTCGACGGGTAGGAACGAGGTGACTCGAGCGGTAAAGGTCAGCGTGTTGTCAGCGAGCAACTGACCGTAATCGAACGGGTTCACGAAGCTGAAGTTCGCTGTTCGCTCCACCGGGAACACGTACCTCGATTCCAGTGAGCAGCCATTTGGACACTCATCTGGATCACATGGATCGGTCTCACCGTTGCAGACCGGATCCACCCACCCGGGCTCTCCAAACGAGACGGCATTGGCGAGCGTGAGATAGGGCCCGACTTTGGGCGTCGGCTTCGCGCCCTCGGAGATGATGCTCGCAGTCACGAAGCCGCCTGTGATCTTACTTTCGAACGGCGTGAGCAGTGCGTTGAACGCGCCGCCGTCGTAAGCCATGCTCGACGATGTGGAGGCAGTCGCCTGGAAGTTCCCTGTGACGGGGAGGTTGCCCCCATCCTCGAGCGTCACGTTCGGCACTTTGAACCAGGAGGACAGCGTCCACACCTCATCCATCCCGAGCACCGGCTCGCCCTCTTCCGGAGAACGAGCGTGACGGACGTGCGCCACAACCAGCTCGTCGCCAACGGCACCGTCGAGCGCCCGAGCATCACCGAGGAGGCTCGTCTGCCCGAGGTCGATCAGCCACCCGTCGAGCTCGGTGTCGCCGCGCCGGGGGCCACCCGCGCCGCCGTCCCCTTCCCCGGTCGTGGTCAAATTGCTGTAGAGGAAGGCCCCGCGTGAGTAGATGAGCAGCTCATCTTCGAGGTCCGAGGAGCCGCCGTCCTCAAACGTCGTCGTCGTCTCCCAAGGCGCCGCCAGGGTCCCCGACAGCGCGATGGTCGTGGGCTTCGTCAGGAGGGTTGTCCCGGCGCGATAGGCGAAGTCGGTCCCAATGCTGAGCGTCCGCTCATCGGACTCGATGATGGTCACCGTCTTCCCTGCGCCGACGAGCGATGAGTTCGGCGCTCGCCACATCTCGAGCGTGTAGGTGCCCGTCGGAACCTTCGGGAAGTAGTAGAGCCCGTCGACGGGCGGGTCGGACGTGAACGGGGTCTGTGTGTCCCCGACCAGGGCGACGAGCTTGATGGACGCGTAATCAGCCGGATCGCCCGGGAGCGACGTGGTGAAGCCCCCGACCTCGAAGGTGTCGATGTCGGACACGATGACGCCGTCGAAGCCGCAGGAAGTCCCGGTCCCGCTCCACCCGTCGTTGCAGACGCACTTGGGTTTATCGCCGTCCGCCGTGCAGGTCGCGTTCTTGTCGCAGCCTCCTCCATCGGCACATGGACCGGTCGTCGGGACGTCACCCTGTGAGGTCGCGTCGTCCACCCCTGCCGCACCGCCATCGTCCCCACCAGAGCACGCAACGAGCCAGAGCGACCCCACGATGACCCAACCCCATACTGACTTCGAACTCACGCTACAGCCTCCTATTCGAGTGACTGGGAGACTATCCGAGTAGCGCCGGTATGTCCCGCTTCTTCCCCGTTCGAAACACCTTTGGCCGCGCTTCGCGCGATAGAGTCGCAGCGACTCAGCGTCGAGCGCACAACGTGTCTTGCTCCCCGGCTCTCCTCCCGCGGGCCTGCCACCGCCACCATCCACTTGTCCCCGCAGTCCGTCCTCGACCAGCCCGACGCCCCGGCGATCCACGGTCGAGTGACGTCGGTCGTCCAGAAGCGGTGGACGTCGACCCTGATGGGCCTCACTTGATGGGGAGGAATTACACAATCGCTCGCCGCAGTGTAGAGTTTCTCGTCACTCTTTGACGCATCGGCGCCGCTAGGGCGCGCTCTAGACCCTGGCCCTGACATTGCACGGCGACCGAGCGAGGTGGCCGGCTACAGATCGAGCACCTCCAGGAGGCCCCATGTCCCGCCCACCCCGCTACGCGCTCGACCCCGGCCTGCGGACCCGCGCGATCCGAATCAGCCTCGCGGTCTTGGCGCTCTCGTCGGTCACGGCCTGCACCGTCTCGGCGACCGGCGGCCTCGTCGGCGGGCTCCTCAGCCTGCTCTCGGTCGGCCTTCTCGTTGCGCTCACGACGACGACCACAAGCTGTCAGGACGACGGCAACGTCGGTCCCTGCCTCTCGATTGCCCCGGACCCGGACGTCGGACCGTGTCTCTCCCAGCGTCTCGACATCGAGGAACCCGACGTGGGCCCTTGCCTCGGGGCGCCGCTCGAGGACATCGATGAACCTGACGTTGGGCCCTGCCTGACGGCCCCCCCGATGGACGTCGATGAACCCGACGTTGGGCCGTGTCTGTCGGCCGAGGACGTCGTGGAGGAGCCCGAAGTCGTGGGCCCTTGCCTGTCCCCGCCGCTCGAGGACATCGTGGAGGAGCCCGAGGTCGTGGGCCCTTGCCTGTCCCCGCCGCTCGAGGACATCGTGGAGGAGCCCGACGTCGGCCCGTGCCTCTCGCCCCCGGCGCCCGACGTAAAGGACGAGCCCGAGGTCGGACCTTGCCTGTCACTGCCGCCGCCGGACGTCACCGAGGCACGTGCCGCGCCGCCCGCTCCTGAGGCGCCGCGAGTCGCCGCGCTCAGCCCCGACGCGCGTCTGAGCGCCCGCGAGCAAGTGCGCGAGCGGCTGATGCGCGCGGGCGTCCTCTCGCCGGAGCTGGTCGAGACGCTGCGTAAGGGTCGTTCACGCACGGACGGACCCGGATGAGCTCCCGGCGAACCGCCCGGAGTGCCACGCCGGAGAGGAGCTGACCCATGGGCATCCTCGAGCCAGGCTCCAAGAGCCGCGTGCCGCGCCTCGACTTCGAGCTCGTCGCCGCGTGCGACCACGCCTGCGGGCACTGCTACAACGTCTGGGGCGCGAGCGACGGCG
>JADMJS010000732.1 GCA_018780435.1 Myxococcales bacterium | reverse complement strand
TCGCCATCTCGATCCCAATGAAGCGGAAGGTGTCTTCGGTCAGCGGCATCCCATCGGGATCGCCTGCGAGCTGCTGCCAATCGCCGAGGGCGTCACCGTCCGCAAAGAAGTGGCTCTTGGGTGCGATCGCGTCCGTGAGGGGCGAGCGCCCGTCCCAGCCCGGGAGGAAGGCCGTGACGGTCCGCGGGGTCGACTCGATCAGCGACCCGTCCGCCGCGAAGGCGAGCTGAATCGGAGCGCCGGTGTGGCCGCACGTCGTGGTGATCGTCACGGGCTTCTGCAGGGTCGGCGCGATGGTCAGGCAGTCAATGGCAGCCCGGAGGTAGAAGGTGCCCGAGTCAGCCTTCGCGGCGAAGCGCGTGCGGCCGGCGGTGATGCCGCAGATGGTCGACAGGATCCGTCCGTCCGGTCCTGCTTCGATGAGGCGAAAGTGGACGAGCCGCTCTACCGCCTTCTGTGCATCCTCTCGGCCGAGGGTCTCCTCGAAGCGATCGGCGAGCTGAGCGCAGCTCGGGAACCATCCGCGTGTGGTGCCCGCGTCGATCAGGTGCTCGAGGACGGCGTGTTCATCGTGACCGAGAACCTTGGCTACCTGCTGCCAATAGCGGAGGAAGTTGGTCTCGGTGGACTTCGGGACGTCGAGGTTGGCGAACATCATCACTCCGGGGGGGCCAGGTTGCCGTCCGAGCCGCCGCCATCACCGCCGCCTTCAGCCGTGATCTCCAGCGTGTAGACGCTCGAACCGCGGCTGGAGACCAGCTCGAGGTAGAACTCGCCTTCGCGGAGCTTCATGCCCGGCCAGTGGTCCGCGGCCTGACCGCGGCTGTGGTTCAGTTCGAAGACCTTGCCGCCGAACTGGTCACGAACCGAGACGGTGGCGTCGATGCTGGGCTCGTCCCAATACGCGTGGAGGGCATAAACGCCCGGCTCCGCCAGGACGAACTTCTTCCAGTCCGTGTGGTCGCCCTGATCGGCGGAAAGGAAGTCGTCGTGGGTCTCCCCGATCTTCAGCTCGGCCGCCTTGCCGCGCACGTTGTCGCCGCCGGAGTTCGCGTCGGCCGGTGAGCCACAGGCGCTCAGGATCGAGGCTGAGAGGAGCAGGGTGGAGAGAGTTCGCATTCGGTGCACCTTAGGGGCTCGCAGGAGCTCTCATCCTACCCCAGAAACGACTTCGCCGAACGTGGAGACCACGTTCGGCGAAGGGAGTCAGTCGAGTGCCGACGCCCCGTGGCCGTCACGGCTCGGAGCGTCGGGCTCGCTGCGGCTTCTCGCCGTCACCGAAGTGACGGCGAGGCCGGTATTACTCGCAGATCCCAGCCTCGGGCGGCGCGGCGCAAATCCCGTCGACGTCGAGACCCTGGCCGGCCTTGCCCGAATCGCCGAGCGCGAGGCCCGACATGCGGAACGCGACCTGGCTGAAGGACTCGATGGCGGGCGCCTCAGCGCACATCGGAGCCGGGTCCTGGCCTTCGGCCGACTCGATGCTCGCGATGGTGCCCGGGACGCCCTCGAACACGATCGAGATCGAGGCCGATTCCTTCACGCCGTCGGTGCCCGCGCCGCCTTCCGCGTCGAACGCGTCGATGTCCGCCTTGATGACGTTGTCGAGCAGGTTCTTGATGGCCGACTTCGGGAGCGGCAGGCCCTCTTCCGGGAGCTTGTCCACGGCCTCGGCGAGCGCGGCCTTGGGCACGGCGCCCGCGAGGATGCCGGAGACGCCCGTGATGTTTTCGCCGTCCATCGTGACCGCGCCTTCGATGCGCGCGCCGACGACCTTGAGCTCGAGGACGAAGCCCTGGATCGGGAGCGAGAGGACGAAGAGGCCGTCCGGCCCGCCCGCCGTGAGCTTGCCGTTCGCGTCGATGGCCGCGTTGTTGAACGAGATCAGCGAGCCACAGTCGGCGTTGAACGCCTCGAGGCCGAGCTGCCACTTGCACGGGCCGACCGAGACGTCGCACTCGGCGTCCGACGGATCGAGGTCCGCCGTGTACATGTTGAGCGTGAAGGTCTGGCTCGTGTCGCCCGCGAACTCCGCGACGATGTTGACGTCGCCGTCGTCGATCGTGCCCTGGAGAGCCGAGTTCGCCAGCGAGGCGATGCCCGACAGCGAGTTGTCGATGCCGAGCTCGCACTCCGAGCCGGAGCACGTGCAGCACTCAGCGCCGTTGCACTTGCTGCCAATGGGGCAGGCCGGGGGATCCCCGTCGACGCCGTCGGTGCCATCGGTCGCGTCGACCGCGTCCGTGCCGTCTGCAGCGTCGGTCGCGTCGACCGCGTCGGTGCTTCCGTCCGTGGCGTCCGTGGCATCGCTGCCGTCGGTCGCGTCGCTGCCGTCCGAACCGTCGCCCGCTTCGGTCCCGTCAGTGGCGTCAGCGCCATCGGTCCCGTCGGTGGCGTCGGCCCCGTCGGTCGAATCCGTCGCGTCCGTGGTGCCCGTCTCTGCAGGTGTGTCGCTCTCGCAGCCCGCCGCGGCGAAGCCGAAAGAGGCGACGAAAGCCGTGGTCCATTTCATCGTATTGCGCATGCCCGCTCCCACATCAAGTTGAAGTCGGCACGTCTGTACGGGCCGATCGTTCCCTACTGTTTGCAGCCGTGGAGACTTTCCGTCACCACGTGCC
>JADMJS010000217.1 GCA_018780435.1 Myxococcales bacterium | reverse complement strand
GAGCGCCAACGACGACTTCTTCGAGCTGGGCGGCGACTCGCTGCTGGCGATGCGCTTGGTCGCTTCTCTGCGATCTAACGCGTGGGCGGTCTCGGTCGCTGATCTTTTTGCACAGCGCACGTTTGGTGCGGTTTTGTCGCTTCGTCAGTCGACAGAGCTGGTTTCACGACCAGCGGCCGCTGTCTCGTCGTCGCTGCCGTTGTCGCCGATGCAGAGCTGGTTTCTGCGCGACGTCGCATTCGGCGCGGATTTCAACCACTTTTGCCAGTTCGGCATGGTTGCCGTTGACTATCCGCTCGACGTCGCCGCCGTGCGTGGGGCGCTGTTGGCGTTGGCTGACGCCGCTCCCGTTTTCCGGTGCGCTTTTTCTTGTCGAGGCGGACTTTGGACGCAAACGGTGTGTGACGTTGTCGCTGTCGGCGACGTTGTGGTTGTCGCTGTCTCTGGTGACCTGCCTTTGATGTGTGCCGCGGCGATGCGGAGGGTTTGTTCGACTCTGAGTGCCACCGATGGCCGTTTGCTTGGAGCGGTCGTGGTGATGTCTGAGCGGCCGTTTGTGATCGTCGTGGCTCACCACCTTGCCGTCGACGTGGTCTCGTGGAACTTTGTGACGCCGTTTGTCCGCGAGACGCTGTCGTCTGGGCGAGGCCGATTGCCGTCACTCTGCGACAACTTCTCCCAGTGGACAAACGATGTGACTTTGGCCGTTCATCGCGGCGACTTTGACAGGCACACGAGCTTTTGGACTCGCATGCTTGGCTACGGCGTGCCTTGGGCAAACGCAAGTGAGTCGACACTCGGGCATGACGCTGTGCGGCTCGACCTTTGTCGTGATTTCGGTCGCCTGGCCTCACGGCACCGCCTTCTGGCGGTCTTGTGTGCGGTTTTGCGAGCGACGGCCGTCATCAACGGCTCGCTTTCGTCGGGAGTGATGGTCGAGAGCCACGGCCGCGACGGCAGCGCATTGGACGGCTCCGTCGTCGGCTGGCTGACAGCACTTTTCCCGATTGGCGTTGGCGACGTAACGATGGCGCCGTCGCTGCTGTCGTCTGTTGCCACGTCGCTCGAGTATGCCAACTCTTGCGCACGTTCCTACGGCGCACTGCGACACCTAGGGCGCGCGCCTGCCCTGAGCGCTCGTGACGAGCCCGGTGTGACGCTGAATTTTCTTGGCTCCGTGGCCTCGGGCATGTCGGTCGACTTCTGGCTCAGTTTGATCGCCGCGAGTGTCGACCTTCATTCGCCACGTCTGGCGCGGACGGTGACGCTGAACGTTGCGGTGTTCAACGGCGAGCTGGTGATTCACATTGTCACGGGCGTTGCGATGCTGCCGCTGGCAAAGCAGCTGCTGTCAAACATTAGGCTCGACGACGTCTGCGCCTTGCTTTGCGACGAGCCTGCGGCGACTTTTCCGCTCACGGGCATGCAGTTGGGCTTGGCGTTCGAATCGGCCGTGCGCGACGCAGGAGTTTACGTCGTGCAGCTGATTTGGTCTTTTCGGGCGAGCGGTCGCGTTGATGTTGACCTGCTGCGACGCGCCTGGCGAAATGTCGCCGAGCGCCACGACGCGCTGCGGTTGATGTTTGACGTCGCACCGTCGGGTGACTGGTGTCAATACGACGCCGGCTTCTTCGACGTCGTGACGGAGCGCGTCGGCGACTTTCTCTCGATTGCCACCGCCGAGCGTGCTCTGATTCGCGTGGAATCTCGCGCGCCGTTGATTCGCGTCACTGTTGCCCATGGCGCTGTTGAGGATGGAATCATTCTCACTGCACACCACTGCGTGTTGGATGGCTGGTCAACGTCTCGCCTGGTCACTGAGATCGCAAGCTTTTATCTCTGCCGGTCACGCGCGTCATCGTCGAGCAGTTTCCTTGCCTTTGTGCCTGAACTGCGGTCGCGAGAGCAGTCGGAGCGCGGCGATTTGTACTGGGCGTCTTTGACGCGGTCGTTCGCCTCTGTGCCGCTGCCGTTGACGCCGTCCTCGAGCTCGAGCCAATTTAGTGCTCGCTCGAGCATGCGCACCGACAGTCTTCGGGCTGACGGCACAACGATCGGAGCTTTCGCTGCCTGGCATTGGGCGCAAGTTTTGGCGCACCAGTGCCAGGTCGGCCGCGTCATGTTTGGCCTGGCGGTTTCTGGTCGCGACACGCTCGATGGTGCGTTCGACGCCATCGGCATGTTTGTCAACACCATTCCCGTCGCCGTCGTCGTCACCGAGCGTTGCCCGACGACGATCCGCGAGCTTCAAGTTCAACTCGCCCGCTCTCGACTTTTTGAGCATTCATCGCTCTTGCGCATCCAACGATCGGCGCGACAACGGGGCAACCTCCTGTCGTCGTTGCTGGCGGTGGAAAATTTCCCCATCGACGAAAATTTTCAGCGAGATGTACTCGTCCAGGGCCTGACGGAGGAGACGGGCTTCGACATCGCCGTCAATGTGTTCAACGCAGACGGATTCATCCACTTGTCGCTCAAGGCCTCGCGCAGTGTCGCGCCGCTGACGGCCCACCGTTTTTTCGACAGCATGCTCGCTCGCATCGAGTCGGGCAACTCCAGTCCGAACGAACGTCACCTGACAGTCGAGTGGAATGACACCGCTGCCGGCGAGGACGAGGCGCGCGTGGAGGAGCTGGCGAGCCGGTGGT
>JADMJS010000766.1 GCA_018780435.1 Myxococcales bacterium | reverse complement strand
TGCCCAGCGACAACTACATCGACGCCCCGGCGACAACTACATCGGCCCATCTTCTTGAAGTGAGCCCGTCGTGAGCGGATGCCGGTCCTGACCTGCTCGGGAGGGACGGCTTGTGGTCACGACGGACGCGAAGGTGAAGAAGCTGATGGAAGAGATTCAGAAGGGCGCTCGGTTGGGCGTGGCTGCGTTGAGAGCAGACATGGGGCGCAAGACGGCCTCGAAGTACAAAGGCCTGGGGAAGCTGCCGTCGGAGCTGAAGGAGCCGCGGACATGGCGGACGCGCGAGGATCCGTTCGCGGCGGATCGGGCGTGGATGGAGGCGGTGCTGAGCGATGCACCGGAGTTCGAGGCGAAGACGCTGTTCGAGTACCTGCAAGCGCAGAAGCCCGACGTGTACTCGGCGGGACAGCTGCGGACCTTCCAGCGGCACGTTCAGCAGTGGCGCGCTCGGTCGGGCCCACCGAAGGAGGTCTTCTTCGCGCAGGTCCACCGGCCGGGTGAGGCGATGCAGACGGACTTCACGTGGGGCACCTCACTGGGGGTCACGATCGCCGGCGAGCCGTTCAATCATATGTTGTGCCATGCGGTGCTCCCGTACTCGAACTGGGGCTGGGCAACGGTGTGTCAGTCGGAGTCGATGGCGGCGCTTCGGCGCGGTGTTCAGTCGGCCATGTTCCGCCTGGGTCGCCACCCGGAATGGCACCAAACGGACAATTCGACTGCGGCGACGCACGACCTGGCCACGGGGAAGCGCGGGTTCAACGCCGAGTACTTGGCGCTGATGGCCCACCTGGGCATGAAGCCGCGCACGATCGCCGTCGGCGCGAGCGAGCAGAACGGCGACGTCGAGGCCAGCAATGGGGCGCTGAAGCGGCGTCTGACGCAACACCTCTTGCTCCGGGGCCACCGTGACTTCGAGAGCCGGGACGCCTACGAGGCGTTCGTGCAGGGCGTCTGCGAGAAGGCCAACGGGCTTCGGGGTGAACGTGTCTCGGAGGACCTGCGCGCCATGGCGGCGCTCTCGTGCGACCGGCTGCCGGAGTTCACGACCGAGGACGTGCAGGTGAGCTCCTGGAGCACGATCCGCATCAAGCACAACGCCTACTCGGTGCCGTCACGTCTCATCGAGGAGACGGTCCGAGTCCGAGTCTACGACGACCGCCTGGAGGTCTACTACGCCGGGCACCATGAACTCACCGTGAATCGACTTCTCGGCCGGTCCCAGCATGCCATCAACTACCGGCACATCATCTGGTCGCTCGTGAAGAAGCCAGGCGCCTTCGACCGCTATCGCTATCGCGAGGCGATGTTCCCCACCCTGACCTTCCGCCGTGCGCACGACGCCCTTCAGCAGGCCGAGCCGGGGGCCCGGGGTGACCTCGAGTACCTTCGGGTGCTCCACCTCGCCGCGTCCACGATGGAGTCCGAAGTCGAAGTGGCGCTGCAACTCCTGCTCGAGGCCGGTTCGCTCCGGCAGTGCGCAGACGTACACGCGCTCCTGGGCGCCAAAACGTCACCGGCCCCCGCCATGGCCCCGCTGGTCCCCGATCTCGCCTCCTATGACCGCCTGCTGGCGGCAGCCCAGGAGGCCGCGTGATGGCGCAAGAACCACGCGCCCGAGAGGGCCTCGACACGCTCCTCCGCGCGCTGAAACTCCCCATCTTCGTCGAGCTACGGGCCTCGCTCGCCGCGCGAGCCGAGACCGAGGGATGGCGCTTCGAGGAATACCTTCACCAACTCGCCACACACGAGGCGCAAGACCGCAAGCGCCGACGAATCGATCGGCTCGTGAAGCTGTCAGGTGTGCCGAAGGACAAGACGCTCGCGGCGCTCAAGCTCGACAGGCTGTCCACCCCGGTCCGTCGGCTTCTACCCACCCTCTGCGAGGGCGGCTTCGTCGAACGCGCCGAGAACGTCCTCGCCTTTGGACTACCGGGTCGAGGCAAAACGCACGTCCTGTGCGCGATCGCCAACGAACTGCTCCTTCGCGGCTACAAGGTCCTGTTCACACCGGCGTACCGTCTCGTGCAACGGCTCCTCGTCGCCAAGCGTGCGCTCGCCCTCGAACGCGAGCTGCGCGCGCTCGACGCCTTCGACGTCGTCGCCATCGACGACATCGGCTACATCCAGCAGGACCGCGAAGAGATGGAGGTCCTCTTCACCTTCCTGGCCGAACGCTACGAGCGCCGCAGCGTCATGATTTCGAGCAACCTCGTCTTCTCCCAGTGGGATCGGATCTTCAAAGACCCCATGACGACCGCGGCGGCGATCGACCGCATCGTCCACCACGCCGTCATTCTCGAGATGAACGGCCGCAGTTACCGTGACGATGAGGCGGGGGAACGTCTCGGGATCGCGCCGCCGCCCGTCGAGCGCGACACCTCGAACTCGACGCTCGCGCCACAGTCCGAGAGGAACGCGTAACCAGTGAACCCCGAACAGGAACGGATGTTCAGCCCCCTCCCCCCGCGGGGGGAGGGGGCCGACAGGGCCCCGCGTGTCCCGTCGTCCCGTCGCCTATCCGCATCCCAGATCATCCACTCAGGAGGGACATGCCGCGCCCCCTCCCGATCCGAGGGCGCCGTTGGCGCTCCAGAGCGGCTCTACCCGATGGGTCGATGTAATTGTCGCCAATGGGTCAAAGTAGTTGACGCTAGGCAC
>JADMJS010000019.1 GCA_018780435.1 Myxococcales bacterium | reverse complement strand
CGCCACCTCGAGACGACCCGCGAAGACGAGCGCAAGTGGATCGCCCGCGAGATCCACGACGAGCTCGGCCAGGAGCTCACGGCGCTGCGTTACGGCGTCGCGGTGGCGCGGCACCAAGGCGGCGAGACCATGGAGCCCGCGTTCACCGAGCTCGAGAGCCTCCTCGACCGGACGCGCGCGACCATGCGGCGCATCCTCGGCGCGTTGCGCCCACGTGTCCTGGACGAATTGGGCCTCGTCCCCGGCCTCGAATGGCTTGTGCAGGACGTCAGCCGCCGCACCGGCCTCACCATCACCCTCGACGTCGACCCACCGGCCCTCTCGCTCGGAGGCGACGCCGCCACGACCGTCTTCCGCATCGTTCAGGAGGCGCTCACCAACGTCGTCCGCCACGCGAACGCGTCTCGCGCCGAGGTCCTCATCCACCTCGCCGGTAGCCGCCTCGTCCTCGAGGTCCAGGACGACGGCGTCGGCATCAGCGACCTCGCGCAACGCTCCGCGGGCTTCGGCATGGTCGGGATACGGGAGCGCGTGGACACCGTCGGTGGCGACGCGTCCTGGAGCACGGTGGTGACAGGCGGCACTCTCCTGCGCGTCACGGCGCCCTACCCCGTCGTCGCGGTCGAATCCAAGTTCGAACCGGAGTAGGCTGCCCACGAATTGCCCGAACCGGTGCTCGCGTGAGCGGCGCCGCCACGCCGCTGGAGGACCTGCAGAATGAGGCGCATTCGAGTCGTACTCGCCGACGACCACGCCATCGTGCGTCACGGCGTCAAGAAGCTCATCGAGACCCAGCCCGATCTCGAGGTCGTCGGCGAGCTATCGGACGGCTACAACGTCGTCGAATTCCTTGAGAAGAACCCGAGCGACGTGCTCCTCCTCGACCTGTCTCTCCCGCGCGTCAGCGGCGTCGAGTGCCTCCGCCGCATCAAGAGCCGCGGCGTCCCGGTCCGCGTCATCGTCCTGTCGATGTATCCCGAAGACCAGCTCGCCCTGCACCTCCTCCGCGAAGGCGCGTCGGGTTACCTGAGCAAAGACCGCTCGCCCTCCGAGCTGCTGGTCGCGATCCGAGAGGTCGCTGGCGGCGGCCAGTACCTCACGGACACGCTCCGCGCCCTCGAACACGAGGTTGGCTCCGTCGAAACGGTCCTCCCGCACGAGTCGCTGACGCCCCGCGAGAGCCAGGTCTTCCAACGCCTCATCGTCGGCCGAACTGTCTCGGACATCGCCGCCGAGCTCGACCTCAACGCCAGCACCGTCTCGAACCACGTCGCCCGCATCAAAGAGAAGCTACAGGCGCAGTCGGTGGGCGACATCCTGCGTTATGCGCATCGCGTTGGCTTGCTGACGTAGAGGTTCGAAGCCGGAAGCGGGGACGGTTGGCACCTGGCGGGCAAGTCTCCAACTACTGGGCGGACCCGTCGATCTCGTCGACTCCGGTTGTGACGCTTTCCTCGGTCGGCGTCATGAGCTCATTGAAGAACGATTCAAACCATACACGCCTACTGGCCAGGGCCGCAGGGACCATACCCTTCACATCTTCCCAGGCATACACAACTCCGTTATGCCCAATTAGTTCTTTTCCATCGAACTTGTATTGACCAAAGCGTCGATAGACTGTCACCGCGGGTTCGGCCACTGACCATGCAGGAAGGGTCGTCACTTGAATCAAGAAGAGAAAGCGCTGACCGGGTGCCAGGCCTGTGTTCATCACGTCGTCTCCGACTGCGCCTGAGACGACTTGGTCGTAGCCAGGTAGGGAAGAGCCGTTCCCGTCGATAATTTGCGTGGGGCCCCAAGCGGAGGCGACACGGTCGATCAATGCGACGGTGCTGTTGGTGAGCGGGCCGACGATCTTGGTGTCTAACATGGAACCAGGTGTCGCGAACTCGTTGAATGTGAAGAGCACCTCGCCATCAGCCTGGAATGCCTGCTCCACCAACGCTACGACTTCCCATGTCCCCACTCCCTGATCGAATGGTTGACTCGCGTACTCCGTTACGGATAGTACCTGACCAACGGTTCCACTAACGATGATGTCTGCGATCTTGAGTTCGTCCTCGAAGGTCCTGGCGCCTTCCGAATTGGGGTCGGGCTGCCAATCACCCTCATCCTGCGCGATTGGAGGCTTAGACACTGCGGCTACTTTCGGCATGGGAGCCACAATTCCCTGACCCGGGAATGCCTTGCCGGGGGCGGTAGAAGTATCCTTTACTGGGCTGCCAGTTTCGTCGGGAGCGCTGGGCGGCCCAGGGTCGGAGGAATTCGGCGCCACTATTCCGCCGCCGTCATCACCAGCACAGCCGCTCCAGTGTAGGAGAAGAGCGGCGCCTACGATGCACGAGAGAGTCTTAACATGTATATTATTGCCCATAGTAGTCCTCACGGTTGATCGATGAATGTAGATAGAAATCCAATGGTGTCGAAGTTCAGTGGATCATTCGCAACGCTTGCTCCCGACTCAATCTGATCCGCGGACGTCCAGGCGTTGAAAACGCCGTTGGTGGTAGCGGCGCCCCAGAAGTCACGAGAAGCGAAGCGGCGGTTCGTCGCCGCTAGGCCGCGTGATACCGTCGTCATATAGCGCTGGGGCGCACCGATCGTCCACGCTACGCCAGTATCGCCTCTCGACTGCTCATATTGCTGTGAGCTGGCCGGAAACGCATCAGGTCGTGATCATCAGTCGGACTGAAAGTGATTCGCACACGGACCGAAAAACGAGCTTCATTTCATCGAGATAGTGGGTCATGATCAGAGATTCGCCCGAGTCGCATTCTTCCAAACCTAGCTCCGGGGACCAGTCGAGCTTCGAGTACGCTTTGTCTGGCTCAAAGAGCGAGACGGTCTTCAAGTTGCTCCAGGGCTTGTCACGATGGAAGTGCGCCATCAATCGAGAAGGGGGTGGGAATGCTACGGACAGGAGAGCGAAAGTAGGTGATCTGGTTTTGACCAGAACGGTATCATCTACCATCGCTGGGTCAGCTCGATCCCGCCAACGATCCATGACCAACCGAACGTGACCGCAACCCATTCGTCGGTTCAAACTCGCCCCTCGCTGCCCCAGGTTGGGTTGCTGGTGCCGCTGAGTCTCGCCAGCGGCACACCATTTGCGGTGCTTGGAACCGAACTTGAAATGAGGTGGGGCCGGCGTCATCCCACGGGAGCAGGCAAGTTCGATGCCAGCCTTGAATCGCGACAGGAACCTCGGCTCCCTTGAGGCATGTGGTGAGAATCCCCCCACAGTGTAGACTTTCTCTACACTCGAAGAGCCAGTGCAAGACGTGAGCCGCCGCACCGGCCTCACCATCACCCTCGACGTCGACCCACCGGCTCTCTCGCTCGGAGGCGACGCCGCCACGACCGTCTTCCGCATCGTTCAGGAGGCGCTCACCAACGTCGTCCGCCACGCGAACGCGTCTCGCGCCGAGGTCCTCATCCACCTCGCCGGTAGCCGCCTCGTCCTCGAGGTCCAGGACGACGGCGTCGGCATCAGCGACCTCGCGCAACGCTCCGCGGGCTTCGGCATGGTCGGGATACGGGAGCGCGTGGACACCGTCGGTGGCGACGCGTCCTGGAGCACGGTGGTGACAGGCGGCACTCTCCTGCGCGTCACGGCGCCCTACCCCGTCGTCGCGGTCGAATCCAAGTTCGAACCGGAGTAGGCTGCCCACGAATTGCCCGAACCGGTGCTCGCGTGAGCGGCGCCGCCACGCCGCTGGAGGACCTGCAGAATGAGGCGCATTCGAGTCGTACTCGCCGACGACCACGCCATCGTGCGTCACGGCGTCAAGAAGCTCATCGAGACCCAGCCCGATCTCGAGGTCGTCGGCGAGCTATCGGACGGCTACAACGTCGTCGAATTCCTTGAGAAGAACCCGAGCGACGTGCTCCTCCTCGACCTGTCTCTCCCGCGCGTCAGCGGCGTCGAGTGCCTCCGCCGCATCAAGAGCCGCGGCGTCCCGGTCCGCGTCATCGTCCTGTCGATGTATCCCGAAGACCAGCTCGCCCTGCACCTCCTCCGCGAAGGCGCGTCGGGTTACCTGAGCAAAGACCGCTCGCCCTCCGAGCTGCTGGTCGCGATCCGAGAGGTCGCTGGCGGCGGCCAGTACCTCACGGACACGCTCCGCGCCCTCGAACACGAGGTTGGCTCCGTCGAAACGGTCCTCCCGCACGAGTCGCTGACGCCCCGCGAGAGCCAGGTCTTCCAACGCCTCATCGTCGGCCGAACTGTCTCGGACATCGCCGCCGAGCTCGACCTCAACGCCAGCACCGTCTCGAACCACGTCGCCCGCATCAAAGAGAAGCTACAGGCGCAGTCGGTGGGCGACATCCTGCGTTATGCGCATCGCGTTGGTCTGCTCTCCTAACCCAGATAGCTACAGCAATCTCCGCACCCAAATCGCCGCGTTCCGCTTGCCCTTCGAGGGCACCTGCCAACCGACGATGACGAGGTTGTCGCCGTCGCTGTAGACGTCCTGGAGGTTCGCCGCGACGTCGCCGAGCGGCGCGCACAGGTCGCCGAGGCAGGTCTCGGTGGGCAGTACGGTCCCGAGGGAGATGCGGCGCCAGTTGGCCGCGGTCGACGCGGTCGACGCGGTCGGGTGTGTGACGAGCTGGAGCTCGACCGTGTTCCCAAGGACAGCCACGGTGGACGCGATGAATGTGATGGAGTCGTCCATCCAGACGCCACTGAAGGCCGCCTTGTCCTGGTTCACCCAAAGGCCCGTGAGTTTGGTCCAGAACGTCGCGTTGGCGGCGTTCTTCGCACGGACCCTCAGGAGCCCGCCCGTGCCGACCCAGAAGGCCGAGCTCTCGGTGAGCGCGACGTCGGCCGACCGGCTCGACGACGACTCCTGGTCGAAGTAATCGAGCAGCCACTTCACCTCCGGCGAGAACGACTTCCGAGCGAACGCGTCGCTGTAGAACTTGGTCGACCCCGCGGAGAGGGGATAGTCCGAGATCATGAGGACTTGCGACCCCGGGATGCCCGTCATGGACCTCGGCACCTCGACCTTGGAGAAGTCGGTGTACTGCGTCGAGTCCACGGTACACGTGGACGTGCCTTCGTCGCACCGGGCGATCCAGGCGCGCAGCTTCGCGTCGATGTTGAGCCCACGGCCGGCGACCCAGACGAGCCCGTCGTCCTCGTCGCGCCACACCGCCGCGGCGTCACCCGCGCTGATCTCCGCCACGCCCAGTGAGCCGAGAGCCGTCGACAGCCATCCACCCTTGCTCCAATTGCCGCCAATCTCGAGCGCGACCGAAAGGTCGTCGCCGACCGCGACCCCTTCGCCGATCGCGGCCCACGCCGTCGTCGTGCTCGCCGTCGCCGGGAGGAGATCGAGATCGCCATCGAGGCTGATGAGGCCGAGGGTGCTGGTCGTCGCGGTGCCGTTGCCGGACGTCACTCCGGTGCTGATCGCCAGGAACTCGCCGCCAGACAGCGTGACTTCGTTCAACTCCAGCGTCCCACCGGACGCGTGCGGGACGAGCGTCTTCTCAAAGCCGCGGCACCAACCCTTCCAGCAGAAGTCGCCCACGGTCGCCGCGTCAGCGTCGTCACACCCTTCGCCCTCCGCTTTGCCGACGCACGCCCCGCAGGTATAGGTCGCCGGCTTACACTCGCCGTCGGCGCAGGTGTCGCCCGTCGTACACGCATCGCCGTCGTCACAAGGCGCGGTCGACAGCGTGTACGTGCACCCGCCGTTGCCACAACTGTCGGTCGTGCACGGGTCCTGGTCGTCACATGCGGCCGCGTTCGGCGTGGCCACACACGTGCCCCCGACGCACGTGTCGGTCGTACAGGCGACTCCGTCGGTACACACGATCGCGGCGGTCTTGCAGCCCTGGGCGGAATCGCAGGAGTCGGTGGTGCATGCGTTGCCGTCATTGCAGACGACCGGCGTGGTCGTACACTGACCTCCCGAACACACGTCGGTTGTACACGCACTACCGTCGTTACAGACGATCGCGGTGAACTTGCACTGCCCTTGGACGCACGAGTCCGTCGTGCAGGCATCCCCATCCGTACACGAGAGAGCGACGCTCTGGCAGCCGGTGGTCGGATCGCAGGAATCGGTCGTGCAGCCGTCGCCGTCGTTACAAACCTTGGCAGCCGTGCCGCAGACGCCCGCCGTGCACGTCGCCACCTCGCACGCGTCGCCGCCCTCCGGGCACGGCTTCGGCGACGTCTTGCACCCCGATGCCGGGTCGCAGCTCGCGATCTGGCACGCATCGGGCGCCGTGCACGTCACCGGGACGTGGGTGCATTCCCCGTTCGAATCGCACGCGTCGGTCGTACACGCGCTCCCGTCATCGCAGTCCTTGGGGCTGGACTTGCATTGCCCGCTCGTCGGGTCACAGGTCGACGGGGCACAGAGATCCCCCGTCGGGCACGGCTTCGCGGAGCCGGTGCACTTGCCGGCGAGGCAGGCGTCGTTCGCCGTGCAGGCGCTCCCGTCGTCGCAGGCGCCCGAAACGGGGCTGTATTTGCACCCGGACTTCTTCGAGCAGCTATCCGCCGTGCAGAGCTGACCGTCATCGCAGTCCACCGCGGCGCCGCCCAAGCACTGGCCGCCAGCGCACTTCTCGCCGACCGTACACGCGTCGTCGTCGTTACAGGCGGCATTGCTCGGCGTAGTCACGCAGCCGAGCGCGGGGTTGCAGCTATCGGTCGTGCACTGGTCGCCGTCGTCACATAGGATCGTGTTGCCCTTGCACTCGCCACTGTCGCAGGCGTCGAGAGACGTACACGGATCGTCGTCGGTACAGGAACCGCCATCGGCGACGGGCGCCGGAGCACACGCGCCGAGCGAGGGACTGCAGGCGGGCGCGAGACAGTCGGCGAGATCGTCATCCGGGTCACAGGTGAGCGGCGGCGTGGAGAGCACGCAGGTCCCGGCCTCACAGGTCTCGGAACCGTTGCAGACGTTGCCGTCGTCGAAGTTCTTGCAGTCGCTGTCGACGGTGCAGCTGCACTCCGCCGCCGTGCCGACGCAGGCGCCGGTGACGCACGTGTCATCCGCCGTACAGGGATCGCTGTCGTCGCACGTGGCACCGCTCCCTGGGGTCGTCACGCAGCCATTGCCCGCCTCGCAGGCGTCGTCCGTGCAGGGCAACCCGTCGTCGCAGACGACCGGGACGCTGGCGCAGGTCCCGTCGACGCAGGCATCCGCGGTCGTACACACGTCACCGTCGTCACAGCTCTCACCGGTGGTCTTCGCGTAAGTGCAGCCCGAGTCGGGCGCGCAACTGTCACTGGTGCAGGGGTTCTGGTCGTCGCACACGAGCGCGGTCCCTTCGCACGCACCGGTCGCGTCACAGGTGTCGTCCGTCGTGCACGCATCCCCGTCGTCGCAGGCGCCTGTCGTGGGCACTTGTACGCAATCGCCGGTCTCAGGAACGCACTCGAGGGCCTTGCAGGGCTCGGCGACTAGGAGGGCGCATGGCGCCGAGTCGGGCAAAAGCTGGCACTTCCCTTCGGCGCAGGTCTGGACGCCGTCGCACTTGTCGAGCGTGGGGCAGTCGGAGACCGTCTTGCAATCCGCGCAGCTCCCATTGTCCTCGTGGGTGCAAGCGCCGCCCTCGCCGCACGCGTCGTCCGTGCAAGGATCGTCGTCGTCACACGTGAGGGCGCTCCCGACGCAGCTGCTGCCATCGACGCACACGTCGTCCGTCGTACACGCGTCACCATCGTCACACGCCTCGCCGGTGCGAGGCGTCGCGACGCAGCCGCCAGCGTCGGAATCGCACACCCCGACGGCGCAGGGCCCGTCGAGGCCGGAACAATCGACCGGCAACCCCGGCGCGGTCTGGCACTGCCCGGCCTGACATGACCCGACGGTCGAGGCACAGGGATCCTCGTTCCCGCAGTCGGTCCCGTTGGCCGCGGCGACCAGGGCGCAGTGGCCCTGGATGAAGGACGCCGACGCACAAGGCCCATCGACGGCGACGCCGAGGCGCTCGCGGCAGCACGCGATGTCGGCGCAGAGGTCGGTTGGGGCGACCGGCTTGGCGTACGGTACGGCGGCGGCCGCCGTCGCCGGAATCGGCGGGTTCTCCGTGATGGTGAAGAGGCCGTCCGGGTCGCTGCAACCGAGCGAGAGTAGGAGCGTCGCGAACGGCGCGAACACCTTTCTCCAAAGGGCCAATCCCGCAGAGCGGTGGCGCAACTGAGCGACGCGGATGAACTTCAAGGTCATGGGGTCTCCGAGGGCTCACGGCGCCGCTGCCGAGGGATGTGGCGGCGTGTGACGTCCCAGCAGCATCATAGATGGGAGTCGATGAACTTCCTACTCTCGGCGCGACGTCCCGGCCGGGATGGGCGTCGCCGACTCGGGGGTGTGGGACGCGTCCCCCACCGGCGACGCCGTCGTCGTCGTGCGAGCGAAGACGCCCCAGGCGCAGAAGCCAACGAGGACGCCAAACCAGAGTGTCGCGAAGCGGATGAGGAGCGCGCCCGCCGTGGCGGCTTCTCGGGTCGCGGCGAGCCCGAAGACGGCGCCGGAGAGCCCGATCAGGCTCCCTTCCGTCGCGAGGAGGCCGCCGGGGAGGAAGGTCACGGCGCCAAAGACCGTCGCAAACGCGTAGATGAACGCGGCAGTCGGAAGCGACGGCGACGTGTCGGGGAGCGCGACCAAGACGAGGTGATAGCCGACGCACTCACAGCCCCACGCGAGAACGCTGAGGACGGTCGCGACGAGGAGGGGCCCCGGTCGCACGAGCTGCAAGGAGGCGCTTCGGAACGACTCAAGCTTCGGTACGAGGCCCGCGAGCTTTGGCATGCGCCTCAGCAACCCGAAGATGCGGCCGGCGAGAAAGTCCGACGCCGTGACTGCGACCACCCCGCCGATGAGGACGAGGGCGCTCACCAGGACGAAGACGCCGCGTCCGGAGGCCACCACGCCACCGGCGGAGATGAGGACGAGGGCGAGGACGTCGGTGAGCCGCTCGGCGATGACGACGGACGCGGTGTCGGCCGCCGGGACGCCGCTTCGGGCCGCGAGCAGCCGTGCTTTCACCAGCTCGCCGAGCTTGCCGGGCGTAGCGGCCATCGACAGGCCCGACAGGAAGACCAGGGCGCTGTCCGTGGGGCGGGGATGGTGTCCGAGCCTGCCGAGGTAGTAGTGCCACTTCCCAAATCGAATCAGGTAGTTGAGTAGCGTCAGCCCCAGCACGGGCGCCACGTAGCGCAGATCGAAGGCGCGGAAGCTGTCCATGAGCGCGCGCCCGTCGGCCCACAGGCCGAGCGCGACGAGGACGACGGCCCCGAAGAGGAGGCCGAGGAGGACGCGCGAGCTGCTCAACGCGGGGTCGCCTGCGTGACGTGACCGGCGGTCATAGGGCCACCGGGAGCCGGTTCCGTGCGGCGAACACGGGATCGGCGGCGAGCACATCGGCCTCGGCCTTCTTCCAAACCGTGAGGCCCACGGCCGGACTCGTCGTCGCGATGCGCCTAATCAGCGTCGCATAACCCGCGTCGACCCGCTTTTCGAGGAGCCGGACGAGCTGAGTCACCGCCGCGGCAGCGTTTCCGCGTTCGAGGGCGCACATCGCATAGGCGTCGCCGAGCTGAAGTAGCGTCGTGGGATCGGCCCCACCGAGCTTTCCGAGCGTGAGATCGAGGCGTTCGCAGGCCTTCTTCGGTCCCGAGAGCGCGAACTCCGCGTGAAAGCCCGCGAGGTCGTCGGGAGCGAGTGGGGACGTCGGTTCGGCTGCGTCGACGGGGACGAAGTGCCCACGAAGGGTGGCGAGGTGCGTCTCGAGGTCGCGCGCCGTCACGCCATAAGGACCGACCCAGTCCGGGGCCTTTTGCACGAGGGCGCCCCAGTTCTTGACGACCACCTCCGCGACCGGTGACGGAACCCCGTCTCGAACGCCGCCCGCGGGCAGCACCCGCGACTGAGGCGAGGCGGGGCTTCCTGCGCCACCGACGACACGCAGCCAACCCAAGTAGCCGAGAAGATAGAGGATGTCTGGATCCCGTCCGGCGTCATCGCGGCTCGCCAGCGCGTCGATGAACTGTTCGAGGGGCTGCCTCAGCTCGTCCGGGAAGGGCTCACGATAGGCCAATAGTACCCAGCGGACGAAGGTGCGAGGTGTGCCCCGCCGGTGGGTGAGCGTTTGTTCGTAGAGGGTGTAGACGAGCTGTTCACCCCCGCGGCTCGCGGTGGCGCGCTCCCAGCGATCGTAGTCGGCGTGGGTGTCGAGAACGATCGGATCGAGGGAGATAGGTTCGAAGCGGGCTCCGAGCTGCGGGCGTCGGGGGTCGATCGGTGGCGCGGCGGAGGACCGCTCTGGCTGGTTGCAAGCCGACGTCAGCAGGGCGGCGGCGCTGGTCAACGCGACGATGAGCCGGCGGGGACGGGGCGATCGGAACGAGATCAAGTGGACACCGGGACCGGCTGAGAGGACGTGTGGGACGGGAGCTGGGCTCGCAGCTCCGCCATGGTGAGCCCGAGCGCCGGATGGCGCAACGTCGGCGCGAGGTCGCAGAGCGGGTCGAGCACGAAAGCGCGTTCGTGGAGGCGAGGGTGCGGGAGCACGAGGAAGTCGGTGTCCACGATGACGTCGCCGACGATGAGCAGGTCGAGATCGAGGGTGCGAGGGCCGAAGCGACGCTCCGTGCGCCGCTGGCGTCCGTGGCTGGCTTCGATTCCGAACAGGAATGCGAGGATCTCGGCGGGGGTTCGATCCGAGGACGCCGCGACGACGGCGTTCAGAAAGTTCGGCTGGGCGACGGGTCCCACCGGGGCGGTCTCCCAAACGCGCGAAACCACGACGTCATCGAGCACCGGCCCGGCCCGGAGCGCTGCGACGGCCGACTGGATCGTGGCGCCACGGTCACCCAGGTTCGACCCCAAGGCGATGTAAACAGGAGAAGGCATGAGAATCCGGACGTTGAAAAGTGCCAGCCCGTCTGTTAGACCGCGCGCATGAAAACGAGCCGCTTCATGCGCCTGCCCCGCTTCGATTCGCTGGTTATCGGCCTCACCCTCCTCTGTCAACCGGTGCTGTCGCATGCCGCAGCGCCTGAGCTGCCCGGCGTCGATGTGAAGGACCTCGACGACGCGGAGATCACGATCCTCGTGGACGTGCTCGAAGCGCAGTTCGACCCCTGCGGCAAGCCACGCAGCTTGATGGAGGCAGTCAAAGACAGCGCGAACTGCCCGATCGCTCCGCGGCTCGCCAATTTCGCCGTCGGCCAGATCCAACGGGGACAATCGAAGCGGCAGGTCGTCAAAGAGCTCCTGAAGGAGCAGAAGCGCCTCACGGTGAAGCATGAGTTCACGGTGACGGGGCGCCCGTCGGTCGGCCCGGCTACGGCCAAGGTGACGGTCGTCGAGTTCTTCGACTTCCAGTGCCCGCACTGCAAGACGGTGGCGAGCAAGGTCCCAAGTATCGTGAAGAAGCGGGGCGACGTCCGAATCGTCTACAAGCAGTACCCGCTTGAGTTCCACCCGGCCGCGAAGTCGGCGGCGATCGTCGCCGTCGCCGCGTCGGGCCAAGGTAAGTGGCAAGCTATCCACGACCTCTTCTTCGACAATCAAGACAAGCTCGACGACGCGCTCGTCGAGAAGCTCGCCAAGGACGCTGGCCTCGACGCCGCCAAGCTCGACGCCGGCAAGGCCGCCGCGCAGGCCATCGTGGAGATCGACCGACGTGAAGGCGACGCCGCCGGCATCGAAGGCACCCCCAGCTTCTTCGTGAACGGCCGGCTCGTCGACTTCGAGGAGCTCGAGCAGGCGATCGACGAAGCCGCGAAAGCCAAGTGATCTCGGCGTGATCACGCGGCACCGACTCGCCGGAGCGCTCCTGCTCGTCCTGTCGGCCGCGTCCGCCGCGTCCCCGCCCCTAGTCCCGCGCCAGAACGACCCGGACAGACCCGTGGTCCTCGTCCCTGCGAAAGACGGTTTTCGCGGGAAGGAGCACCTCCTCCTCAGCGTCGACAATCGTTCCGAAGAGCCCATCTCGGTTCAAGGCACGCTGAAGCTCGACCGCTCCGAAGGTGACGGCACGTGGACGCCCGTGTTCACGATGCGCGTGGCGACCGCCTGTCCGCCGGGCGACGCTCGCGAGAGCCCCTCACCGGCATGCGTGACGCTGCCCGCCCGCACGCGGTGGGCGCTCCCGCCTTGGGACTTCTACGGCGCGGGGCTCGACCAGTGCCCGCCGAGGCCGCCAGGGGTCCGTGCCTTCAAGGGCATCTATCGCGTCACCCTCCTGCCCTGCCCGTCCGCCAAGCCCCAGGGGGCCCAGGCGAAGATGACACCGGCTGTCGTTTACCTGACCTGGGAGTGACCTCCTTTCGGTAGGATGCCGTCCCAGCGCGTTCGGCCTTCGCGGGTGCGCGTCCGTGGACAGGTACCGACGACGAGGTGCGGGATGACGATGGGGTGGGTCCGAATCGGGGACAGGGGTGAGCGGCCGACGCGGACACAGTCAGCGTGGATTCTTGTCGGCGCGATGATGCTCGCCGCTGCCTGCGCCGACGAGGATTCACCGGTCGCGGCGACCTCCGACACGGCGGTCGGGGACGGCCTTACGCTTCCGGACGGCCAACAGCCCACGGACGACGGCTCACCAGGTCCGGACGCGGACGTGGAGCCGGGCCTCGACGTCGCCCCATGCCTGCCGACCTGCGAGGACGGCGCCTGCGGCCCGGACGGCTGCGGCGGCGCGTGCCCCGCGTGCGGAGACCTGCCGAAAGCCTACGGGACCGCGTGTAAGCTCGAGGGCGACGTGTCCGCGCCCGCACAAGTCGCGCTGGCGCCGGCCTTCGGCAAGATCGTGTTTGACTACCCAGTCCATCTCACGCCTTTGCCCGACGGGCGCCTCCTCATCGTGGAGAAGCGCGGCGTCATCAAAGTGATGCCTGACGACGAGACGGCCGAGGGTGCGGACCTCGCGCTCTTCCTCGACATTCAGGGCCGCGTGAACTCGACGTCGCCCGAGGCGGGGCTCCTCTCGGTCGCGCTTCACCCGAACTTCCCGCAAAACAAGCAGTTCTTCGTGAACTACACGGCGACCATCGACAGCAAGCTCCACAGCGTCATCGCGCGCTTCGAGGCCGGTGACGACGGCATGGGCAAAGCGGAGTCGGAGGAGCGGCTGCTCACCATCCCGCAGCCCTTCTCGAATCATAATGGCGGCCAGGTCGCTTTCGGCCCGGATGGGATGCTCTACATCGGCATGGGGGACGGCGGCAGCGCGGGCGATCCGAAGGGCTACGCTCAGAACCCCGCCGAGCTCCTCGGGAAGATGCTCCGAATCGACGTCGACGCGCCGGCCGCGCCGGGTCTGAAGTACGCGATCCCCGTGGACAACCCCTTCGTGGGGTCAGGCGATGGCGCTCGCGACGAGATCTGGGCGCTCGGGCTCCGCAACCCATGGCGCTTCTCCTTCGACCCGCTGACGGGGAACCTCTGGGCGGCGGACGTCGGGCAGAAGCTCTGGGAAGAGGTCCACCTCATCGAGAAGGGCAAGAACTACGGCTGGAACATCATCGAAGGCGGCCACTGCTACAAGCCGGTCGAAGGCTGCGACTTCACCGGGCTCGAGCTGCCTGTCGTCGAGTACTCGCACAGTCTCGGACAGTCGATCACCGGCGGCTTCGTCTACCGCGGCACCGCGATCCCGAGCCTCGTGGGCGCCTACATCTATGCGGACTACGTGTCGGGGCTCCTCTTCGCGGCGCGTTTCGGCGCCGACGGGACGCCGGCGTGGACTCAGATCGGCGATACCGGCAAGAAGATCACGAGCTTCGGTCAGCGCGCCGACGGCGAGCTCTTCGTAATCCACGCCTCGGTCTTCGACCCCCAACTCGGCGAGATCTTTCGCCTCGTCCCCGCCGTGGACGCGGCTCCCGCTGGCCCGACCTTCCCGCGGAAGCTCTCAGAGACCGGGTGCTACACCAACCTCGAGACGCTGACGCCCGCGGAGGGGCTCTTCCCCTACGCGCTCAACGCGCCGCTCTGGCACGACGGCGCCGACACGGTTCGTCATATCGCGCTGCCGCCCGCGACGGCGCTGCTACCGTCTACGGATGAATGGACCATCCCGGAAGGCGGCAAGGTCATCAAGACCTTCGTCTACCCCCGGCCGGACGGTTCGCTCCTGAAGCTCGAGACCCGCTTCATCATCCAGCGCGCCGATGGGATCAGGG
>JADMJS010000686.1 GCA_018780435.1 Myxococcales bacterium | reverse complement strand
GTGCCACGGGCGCGACCGGTGCCACTGGCGCAGTCAACGGGACCGGCGCGACCGGCGCGACCGGTGCCACGGGCGCGACCGGTGCTACTGGCGCAGTCAACGGGACCGGCGCAACCGGTGCCACGGGCGCAACTGGTGCCACTGGTGCAGTTGGCGCGACCGGCGCGACCGGCGCGACCGGTGCCACTGGCGCAACCGGTGCCACGGGCGCCACTGGCGCTACTGGTGCCACTGGTGCCAGTGGTGCGATCGGTGAGGACGACGTGCCGGCGATTGTCGTCACGCTTCCTTGCCCTTTGCCCGGCTGCTCGGTGCTTACGCTCACGGCGCCGTCGCTGATCGCGCTGATCGAGGGCGAGACGGCGTCGATCAACGTGGCGCTCTCGGTGCAGCCGACGAGCGCCGTCCTCATTGCGGTCCAGAGCCCGGCCGTGGCCGTCTTGGCGGCGTCGCTCTCGTTCAGCTCGCTGACGTTTACGCCCGTCACGTGGAACACGCCGCAGACCGTCGTCCTGTCGACGGTCGACAACGCGGACATTGACGGTGACGTCGCGGCCGACGTGACGTTCTCGGTCTCGTCGAGCGACACGCGCTTTCAGGGCAAGAGCGAGACGGTGCCGGCGACCAAGTTTGACGATGACGTGGTGAGCTCGTTCCGCTTCTCGATCGCGTTGATGTCCGGAACTGTGGAGTTGACCGTGGCGGGCGTGGTCAACGCCGGCAACGTGGACCTGGTCGACGTGCTGCGCGTCGACGAGGCGTTTGTCAACGCGACTGATGCTCTGCCGCTGCCGTTCCTCGAGGCGGCGTCGGGCGGCGGCGTGCCGTTTCTGTCGCTGTCGGGCGCGTCGGCCAATTTTCGCGCCTGCGAGTTCTCCAACTGCACTACTGGCCGCGTGATCGAGATCACGACGACGATGAAGCGCCGCCGCGCGGCCAGCATCGACGTCTCGCTGGACGGCAGCGAGCCAGAGTTGGCGGTGTCAGTGACCGCCATCGGCGTCAACGTGGAGCCTCTCTCGGCGCCGATCGTCGAAGGTGGCTCGTCGCAGACCATCGCGTTTTCTCTGGCAACACAGCCGACCAGCGACGTCACGCTGGCGTTTCTGTCGTCGAACCTGTCGGTGCTCGGCGTGACGGCGACGCTGACGTTCACACCGAGCAACTTTAACACGCTGCAGAGCCTCGACTTGACGCCGTCAATCGGCGACAGCGTTGACCGTGACGCCACCAGTGTCGAAATCACGATCACCTTGACGTCGAACGACCAGCGCTACGGCGGCTTTACTGTCGCACCGCTTTCGCTCAGCGTCATCGACGACGATGTGGCTGGCTTGACCATCGACACTGATGGCGGCGTGACGACCACCGAGGCGGGCGGCACCGACACGTTCACGGTCGTGCTGAACTCGGAGCCGACGGCGACGATCACGGTGTCGCTGACGTCGTCCAACGTGAACGAGGCCACGGTGACGTCGACGCTGACGTTCACCACGTCGAACTGGAACGCGCCGCAAACGGCGACGGTGACGGGCGTCAACGACGACGTTGACGACGGCGACGCGTCGCTGACGATCACGTTGACGGCGACGGGCGACACGCAGTACGACGCGACCGCCGCTTCGACGGTGTCGGCGACCAACGCGGACAACGACGTTGCTGGCGTCACGGTCGACGTCGGCGACGGCCTGACGACCACCGAGGCGGGCGGCAGCGACACGTTCACGATCGTGCTCACCAGCCAGCCGACTGTTGACGTGCTCGTGACGATCAGCAGCAACGACAGCAGCGAGGTGCGCGTGTCGCCGCTCACGCTCTCGTTCACGCCGGCGGACTGGAACACGCAACGCACGGTCACGGTCACGGGCGTCGACGACTCTGCCGACGACGGGTCGCAGACGGCGCTGATCGGGATCTTGGTCAAGACGCCGACGGACACCGACAACCAGTACCACGATTTCTCGGTGCCGTCGATGAGCGTGGTCAACACCGACGACGACGACGTCACCACCGAGGGCCAGTGCTGCCAGGCGTCGGCGTGCGCGTCCAGCAGTCCCGCCGTCACCGAGTGCGCAGAGGACGCGTTCTTCGTGGCGACCGCCAGCAGCACGTGCGACGACTCGCTATGCTGCCAGTCGGCGTCGGCGCTGAGCAGCTTTGCGTGCCCGACGTCGAGCAACTCGCTCAAGCTCGTGGTGCACACGGCGAGCAACGTGGTGCCGATCACGGTCTGCGTCAACGGCTGGAAGGCCAACGATGCGACGACGCGGCCGTTGGGCGCGATTCGCAAGCTGACGGTGACGTCGAGCGACGGCTCGTTGAGCAAGCGGCCGTTGTCGTACTTGTGCGACCTCAGCAGTTTCCCCGTGCGCATCAGCTGCAGCGGGGGGCCCAACGAGATCGAGTCGGCTGACTGCTCGACCTTTTGCGTGAGTGACGACGGCGGCTGTGCGGGGCGCAAGCGCGCAGCAGCGAGCAGCTCGCTTGTCGGCTCGTCGGCCGTGTTTCTCCAGGCGACGAGCGCGGGCGGCGACCCGCACCTGGTGAGCGCCGAGGGGCTCGAGTTCATCTTCAACGGCATCGCCAACGCCGTGTACGCGCTCTTCACGTCGCCGGTGGTCGACATCAACATGAAGCTGGCGGCGACGGGCCCGACGGAGCGCTACATGACCG
>JADMJS010000508.1 GCA_018780435.1 Myxococcales bacterium | reverse complement strand
AGCGCAACTTCCCGCACAAGAACATCATCGTGCGGGCGCTCGGCATGAAGGAGACTGTGCTCGTCGACATCGGCACGGACACCCTTCAGGTCGGCGACGTGTTCATTCTGTGCTCGGATGGCCTGAACGGCGAAGTGCCTGACGACGAGATCCTCGAGCTCTCGATGCAGCACTTGGACGACCTCGACGCCATGGCGACGGCGCTCATCGCCCGGGCGAACGCCCACGGCGGGAAAGACAACGTCACCGTCGTCGCCATGCGCGTCCTGGAACCCTGAGCCATGTGGTTCCGCGCGACCGTACTCCACCAACCTGACCCGCGCTGAGCGTTACCTGCTGCGGTAGGCCTCTGCCTCGCCCGCGGTCCGCTCGCATCCCAACGCGCCAAGAGCGCACACTCATAGCTGTTTTGCTCGTCCCCGCACCGCGGGGCGCGGAGTCCCCGATGTCCGTCCCGGCCACGACCCCTTCCGAACACCGCCACGGCCACGTCAGCCTCGAACACCGTCACCTGCGCAAAGACGAGTTCTGGCGCGCTATCCCGGCGTACGCGGACGTCGATCGCGCGACCTTCCTCGACCATCGTTGGCAAGCACGCCAGACCGTCACCAAGCCGAAAGACCTGATGGCCGCGGTGCAGGACCTTGTCTCACCCGAGTTCATCGCCGACGTCGAGGCCGGCTTTCAGCACTCACCGATGGCCGTACGCGTCTCGCCCTACATGTTGTCGCTGATCGATTGGACCAATCCCTACCGGGACCCGATCCGCACGCAGTTCATCCCGCTCGGCTCGCGGCTCCTGCCGGATCACCCCCTCTTGACCCTCGACTCGCTCGGCGAGCAGCGCGACGCGCCGGTCCCGGGCCTCACACACCGCTACCCGGACAAAGCGCTCTTCCTCGCCCTGGACACCTGCCCCGTCTATTGCCGTTTCTGCACGCGCAGTTACGCGGTTGGGACCGACACCGAAGAGGTCGAGAAGGTCAGTCTCAAGGTCGACCGCGAGCGCTGGGCCAAGGCCTTCGAGTACATCGCCCGCACGCCGTACCTCGAGGACATCGTCGTCAGCGGCGGCGACTCTTATCAGCTCAAGGCGTCGCAGATCACGGACATCGGCGAGTCGCTCCTGGCCATCCCGCACATCCGCCGCATCCGCTTCGCGACCAAGGGTCCGGCCGTCATGCCGATGAAGCTCATCACCGACACCGAGTGGTCGGACGCCCTCTGCCGCGTCGTCGAGAAGGGGCGCAAGCAGAGCACCGAAGTGGTCGTACACACGCACTTCAACCACCCGAACGAGATCACGGACATCACGCGCGAGGCTATCGACATCCTCTTCCACCGCGGCGTCGTGGTCCGAAACCAAGCCGTGCTCCAGCGCGGTGTGAACGACGACCTCGAGACGTGGCGCCTCTTCGTGCGCCGCCTCGGCCAAATCCACGTCCAGCCCTACTACGTCTACGTCCACGACCTCGTCCGCGGCGTCGAAGACCTGCGCACCACCGTCGCGACGGCGATCGAACTCGAGAAGGGCATCCGCGGCGCGACGGCCGGCTTCAACTCACCGACCTTCGTCGTCGACGCGCCGGGTGGCGGGGGCAAACGCGACGTCCACTCCTTCGAGTATTACGACCCGGAGACCGGCGTGTCGGTCTACCGCAGCCCGAACGTCGACCCAACCAAGCTCTACTTCTACGCCGACCCGATCGACCTCCTCCCACCCTCGGGCCGCGAGATGTGGAAGGACCCCGCGGGTCATCAACGTATCCTCGACGACGCAGCGGCGCGGGCGCGGGCCGTCTTGGCGGCGCGGAGCTGATCCCAGCGAGGTCTCGGCCTCGCGGCTCGGAACTGCCTAGCTAGCGGCCTTCGGTGTTCGCGCGCGGCCACCCGGACCCCTCGTGTCGGCCTGCCAGCCGGAGCGAATCCGCGCCGCAAACTCGATGGGGAACGCGCGGGGGCTTGAAGCGCACGCTCATCGATCGCGCGTGGGAAGGCACGCCTCGACATTGCGCCATGCGGGTCTTCTTGGTAATGCGTCCGGCGGACGTCTTGGAGCCCACATGAATAAAGTACAGAGTGTCGCCGCGGCGCGCCGCCTCAGGCTGTCTCAAGTCGTCGCGGTCGCCCTGGCCGTCTCGTCCGTGGCCTGCGGTGGTGACAGTGACGTGTCGGTCGCTTCGGGGGATGTCGCCCACAGCGTCGAGATCGTGGTCAATGTCGACGCGCCGAGTCTCGACACTGGGACACCCGGGCCGTCGTCCGACACGCCGAGCGGCGACGATGATGTGGCCGTATCGCCCATCGGCGACACGACGGCCTCCGACGCCGATGAACCCATCGCAGGCGAGGACGCGTACGTCCCCGATGACGGTGAGATCGGTTGGCCGTGCACGTCGAACGCCGACTGCGTGAGCGGTCCGTGCGTGCGGCGCGGCGAGGGCGGGTTCTGCACCGGGCCGTGCTCGATCGAACCGGGCCCCTCGGCCGTCGAGTGCCCACTCGGTTGGGAGTGCTTCGCCGGAGACGACGTCGACCCGGCCGGGAGCTGCCTCCCGCCGCTATCGATTCTCTGTCAGCCGTGCGCGGCGCACACAGACTGCAGCTCGGCCGGTGACCCGCGCGTGAACCTCTGTCTCGACTACGGGCCCGAAGGTCGGTTCTGCGGCTTCGACTGCACCGCCGCTGGCACGTGTCCGACCGGCTACGACTGCGTCGAGGCCATCTCGCCCGACGCGACTCTCGTCCGCCAGTGCCGACGCGCCGCCGGGCTCACATGCGCATGTTCGGAGACCGGCGCCTTTCTGGGCATGCAGACGCCCTGCGAAAAGAGCACCGAGGCCGGCACGTGTAGCGGGACCCGGTCGTGCTCGGGTGGCACGCTCTCGGAGTGCTCTGCGGCGCTTGCGGTGCTCGAGGTCTGCAATGGCACCGACGACGACTGCGACGGCGCCACCGATGACCTCGCGGCGGCGCCGTGCGCGGTCACGAACGACTTTGGGACATGCGCGGGAAAGACCGTCTGTGACGGGACTGCGGTCGTGTGCGTCGGACCTCTGGCGGCGCCCGAGTCGTGCGACGGTGACGATGACGACTGCGACGGTGCGACGGATGAGGGGTTTCCGAATCACGACGAAGACCTCGTGGCTGACTGTGTGGACGACGACGACGACGACGACGGTGTGACCGACCTCGATGACAACTGCGCGACCGCTTTCAACCCGCAGCAGCTCGATACCGATGACGACGGTATTGGCGATCCATGCGACACCGACGCCGATCAGGATGGAGAGCCTCCCGGCTCGGACAACTGTCCGCTGATTCCGAACCCGGACCAGCTGGACACGGACGGTGACGGCAAGGGTGACGTCTGCGACGGCGACGACGACGGCGATAGCCACCCGGACGGCGGCGACAACTGCCCCGGTTTGGCGAATCTGCCCCAGACCGACACCGACAACGACGGGATCGGCGATCCGTGCGACGACGACGCCGACGGGGATGACGCCCCGAAGGGCATCGACAACTGCCCGCTGGTCTACAACCCGGGTCAGGCCGACGCCGACGCCGACGGGCTCGGTGACGCGTGCGACAACGACGACGACAACGATGGAAACCCAGACCCGACCGACAACTGCCCGACCTCGCCGAACGGCGTGCAGGTCGACACCGACGGCGACGGGATCGGTGACCCGTGCGACGGTGACGGCGATGGGGACGGCAAGCTCCCGCCAGACGACAACTGCCCGGGGGTCGCCAACCCGAGCCAGACCGACACGGATCTGGATGGGATCGGTGATGCTTGCGACGACGACGATGACGGCGACGGCACGCTTCCGGGTTCGGACAACTGCCCGCTGGTACCCAACGCGGACCAGCTCGACGCTGATGGCGACGGCGTCGGCGACGCGTGCGACGCGAACGACGACGACGACGGGCAGAACGACGACGACGACAACTGCCCGCTCGTGGCGAACCCGGGGCAGGAGGACACCGACGGCGACGGCGTTGGCGACGCGTGCGACGATGACGATGATGGAGACGGCAAGGGACCGGGTCAGGACAACTGTCCCCTGGTGAACAACCCGGATCAGGCGGACACCGACCTCGACGGACTGGGGGACGCCTGCGACGCGGACGATGACGGCGACGGCAAACCCGAGCCGGGCGACAACTGCGCGCTCGCGCCGAACCCGAACCAGGCGGACGCCGACAACGACGGGATCGGCGATGCTTGCGACGGGGACTCCGACGGGGACGGAAAGCCCCCCGGCGACGACAACTGCCCGTCTATACCGAATCCGACGCAGCTCGACTCGGACGGGGATGGGCTCGGCAACGCCTGCGACCCGGATGACGATGACGACGGGGACCCGGACACGAAGGACTGTGCACCGCTCGTGAAGGGGGTGGGGCCGAGCCACCCCGAGGTGTGCAACGGCCAGGACGACGACTGCGACCTCCAGATCGATGAGCAGGCCTGCACGGATGGACCGTGTTCGACCGGCGCCTGCAATCCCGCCACCGGCGCGTGCACCCTTGTCCTGCTCGAGGGCACGTGCGCGGATGGAAACCCGTGTACGACTGGCGATCGGTGCGCGCTCGGCGTGTGCGAAGGGACGCTCGCGCAGTGCGGCGACGGAAACCCGTGCACCCTCGACGCTTGCGACCCTGCCGTCGGCTGTGTGCACACCCCAACGGCTGGGCCCTGCTCGGACGGCAACGCGTGTACGACGGGGGACCTCTGCTCCGCGGGCGAGTGCCATGGTACGGCAAACCCCTCATGCGAGTGCACGGTGGACGCCGACTGCGGCAAATTCGAGGACGGCGATCGATGCAACGGCACGTTGCGTTGCGACACCAGCCTCGGGTCTCCGAAGTGTGTGCTCGATACCTCGACCGTCGTGAACTGCTCGCTGCCGAACGGCGCCTCGGCCTCGTGCGCGGCCGTCGCGTGCGCCCCTGCCTCTGGCGCCTGCGTGGTGACCGCGAAGAACGCCGGACAGCCGTGCGTCGACGGCGACACGTGCACTCAGGACGACGCGTGCCTCGGCACGGCGTGTGTCGGGGTCCCGGTCGCCTGCATGGACGACAATAACGCGTGCACCGATGAGGCCTGCGATCCGATCACGGGCTGCACGAGCGTATACAACACGACGATCTGCAGCGACGGGAACCCATGCACCACGGGCGACCACTGCCAGGGCGGGCTCTGCGGGGCGAATGGCATCCGCGTGTGCAACGATGGCGATATCTGCACCGCGGATTCTTGCAATCCGGCGAGCGGATGCGTGTTCACGTCGACGTCCGGTCCCTGCAACGACGGCAACGCCTGCACGACCGGCGATGCGTGTGGTGGGACGGGCTGCCTCGGCACCATCGTCGTGACCTGTAACGACGGAAACCTCTGCACGAGCGACTCCTGTGACCCTGGACTCGGCTGCCGCTATCAGCCGAACGCGCTGCCGTGTAACGACGGTGCCCCTTGCACCATCGGTGACACCTGCTCGGCCGGGGCGTGCAAGGGCTCGAGTGTGAACTGCAATGACAACAACCCCTGCACGGACGACGCGTGCGGAGCGGGCGGCTGCGAGTACACGCCCCGTAGCGGCTCGTGCAATGACGGTCAGGCCTGCACCAGCGGTGACACCTGCATCGCCGGCGAGTGCAAGGGCACCTCCGTGCCTGCGGGATGCTGCACCACCGCTAGCGACTGCGACGACGCGAACCCGTGCACAGCGGACTCGTGCGGCGCGAACGGAGTTTGCGTCCATGACGGGGCCAACGCCGAAGGGATGGCGTGCGACGCGGACGGGAGCGGCTGCACGGTCGGCGATCTGTGCCTCGGCGGCGAGTGTCGGCCCGGACTCCCACATTCGTGCCCATCGACCGGCAATGCCTGCACGCAACAAGTTTGTCAGAGTACCGGCGTCGAGAGCGCGACCTGCGTTACCGCGCCGGCGCCGCCCAGCACGGCGTGCGACGACGGCGCTTACTGTTCGGTCAACGACCGGTGCGACGGCGCTGGCAACTGTGCTGCCGGCACGCCGCGGATCTGCGCGAGCAATAGCGCGTGTATGGCTGGAGCTTGCGACGAGACCAGCGACTCATGCACGGCCACCGCAAGCCCGGACGGCTCCGGGTGTGAGGATGGCGATCCATGCACCATCGGCGACACTTGCAGCTCTGGCGCGTGTGTGGCGAGCGCGACGTCGATTTGTGGTGACTACGTGGTGGGCGGCTACCCTAGGGACGTCGCTCCGGAGGCTGCCGCGATGTCGGGCGGCCGATTCGATGCCTATTACGTGAACTACACGCTGGCTTCCGTGAACCGGATCTTCCGAAAGAGCTGGGTGCCCGAGGACATCGAGGAGTCCATCGCGCCGAAGGTCCACTTCCACAAGATGCTTCCGCATCCCGACGGCGGGTTCGCTTACGTCTATCTGCTCGGCGACGGCCTCAACGGCAGCAAGGTCATCGGTGACGTCTACTACTGCCGGCTCGACGACCAAGGTGCCGTGACGACGGCGTGTACGGCCACGCTGAAGTTCTCGGCGAACGGGTGTTGCAGCGACCAGTACGATCTCGACGCGTCGATCTTCCCGGATGGCCGCGTGGTCGTTGCGACGAAGCTGTTCAACAATCCGCAGCGCGGTGTGATCAAGGCTGACGGGACGCTCGAGACCCAGCTCGTGACGGTCAGCACAACCGGCAACACTCGAGGCGTTGCGGTCGCAGCGCTCCCGAACGGGCGCTCTGCCATGCTCACGGCGACCGATCGATTCGGCTACGTGACGATGTACAAACCGGATGGGTCGGTCGACACGACCAATGGCACGGTCGAGTTCGCGTTCGTGGACGTCTCGGGAGACTTTGAGCTCGACATCGAGGCGATCCCATTCTCGAATGGCCGCTTCATGGCAGTCTGGGTGGGACGCACGGGCCTCTTCGGACAGCTCTTCAAGGACACGGGCGAGCTCCTCGGACCGGCCGTGGCGCTCACGACGTTGGTCTTCGGGGAGGTTCAGGACCGCCGTCCGCGCGCGCTGGTGTTGCCAGGCGATCAGTTCCACCTCGTCTGGGAGCGAAAGCAGATCAAGGGCGTCACGACGCCCGTGCGCGACATCTACTGGCAGACGTTCTCGCAGACGGGCGCGCCCGTGACGGTGGCCGCTCGCGTCAACGTGACGACGGCAGGCGACCAGTACGCGCCGAACATCGCCGCGGTGTCCGATGGCGCCGTGGTCACGTGGATCCACGCCGCGACGGAGGTCCGCGCGCGGCGTTTCCTCACGGACGGGACGCCGGTCGAGGCGCCACCCGAGACCGTTGCGAACCAGGTCACGACCGGTGACCAGACCTCGCCGGCCGTCACCTCGGACGGCACCGGGCGCCTCATGGTGGTCTGGGAGACCAGCGACGGCTCGGGCCTCGGCGTGCGAGGGCGCTTCTTCGAGCCTTCGCTCGCACCGCTCACGGGCGAGCTCGCGATCAACGAGGCGACGGTGAACGACCAGCGTCACCCCGATGTGGCGACGGACGCGGGCGGAAACGTGATGGTCGTCTACGACTCCTTCGGGGGCGATGGGGAGTTCGAAGGCATCATGGGGCGGGCGTACGGACCGGACGGAGCTCCGGTCGGAGGCGAGGTGGTGCTCAACCAACGCACGGCCGACGAGCAATACGACCCGGCGATCGCCCGGCGGCCGTCCGGTCCCTTCGTGGTCACGTGGCAGAGCTTCGCCCCGCCCAGTGGAAGTTCGATGGACATCATCGCGCGATGTTTCAACGCTGCGGGCGCGCCGACCACGGCCGATGTGCTCGTGAACTCGACGACGACCGGCTACCAGGTCGCGCCGGCAATCGGCATCGGAGAGACGAACGGCGAGATCGTCGTGGCGTGGGAACACGAGAACGAAGACGGCACGACGTGGGGGATCCGCGCCCGCCGCCTCGCGGCCGACGGGACGCCGCAGGGGGCGGACTTCGCCGTGAACACGGTGACGACCGGAAACCAGCTCGACCCGGCGGTCGTCGTCCGGCCAGACGGTCGATTCGTCATTGCGTGGAGCGACCGACCCGGCAACGCAGGCGGCAACGTGATGGGCCGACTCTACGCGGCGGACGGAACCCCAGAGACCGGAGAGCTCCGCTTCAGCGCGGCGGGCGCTGCGGCCACCGTGGCAGCCGGTGTGCAGCAGTACCCGGCAATGGCGCTGCTGCCGGCGGGCGATCTGCTGGTTGGGTGGACCGGCACCAGTGCAAACCCGGGAACTTTCACGCAGAGACTCTCGTCGACGGGCGCGGCGCTCACGAACCAGGGCCGAACGGCACTCGCGCTCACGGGCAACGGCGCACCGGACCTCACCGGGCTACCGGGCGGCCGTTACGCGATCGTGTGGGCGACTGGCAATCAGGGCGATGGCGAGATCGCGCTGCGCGTACTCGGAGACTGACGCCGACCCGGCTCGTGCTGTTCGAGGGCCAGCCGACCCCACTCGCCGAAGCGCGCCGTCATCACTCGGCCCGTTCCAAGACGGAGGCGGACGACGTCACTGAAGGGGTGCGGGGAGGCGGGCTCTGGCGTCGATCGGTCTACGTGGAGATGAAGCACGCGTTCATCGATGGTGCGTGGCCTGTTGCGGAGCAGAGCAGGCTAGGAGCCGGTCCGCGCCGGTGCTAGAAGGGCGCCGGCCGCGCCCCATGGGTCGCGTTGCAGCCACTCGGAGTGACGCTTGGTTGACCTCCCCGCCCTCGAACGCGACCTCGACGCCCTCCGTGCTGACGTCGACCGCGACCTCGGCCCTGCCGACCTCAGCCACCTCCGTCGCATGGAGGCCGTTGGCTGGCTCGCGACCCTGCTCGGGCTCGCGACGTGCTCGGTCTGGGTGAATCCACTCACGATCTTCGCGCTCTCGCTCGGGACCTTCATGCGGTGGGCGATGATCGGCCACCACACGATCCACGGGGGCTACGACACCGTCCCGGGGGTTCCGGAGCGCTTTCGCAGCAAGGTGTTTGCGCGCGGGCGGCGCCGTGTCGTCGACTGGCTCGACTGGATGGCGCCCGACGCCTGGAAGCACGAACACAACGTCGCTCACCACTATCGGCTGGGCGAGCTGGCCGACCCCGACCAGCCGGAGGAGAACCTCGAATGGCTGCGGCGCTCGTCGCTCCCGATGTGGGCGCGCCGCATTGCTGTCATCGCGCTCTCACTCGTCTGGAAGCCCGCCTATTACGCACCTAACACCATGAACTCGCTGTGGAATCACAAAGAGCGCCACTCGGGAGCGCCCCTCTCGCTCACGGAGATGTTCACCGCCAAGAGCGGCCGCGCGCGCCTGAAGGCCGTCATCCTGCGCTGCTGGCTGCCCTACCCGCTCTGGCGCTTTGGGCTCCTGCCCCTGCCCTTCCTCGCGATCTCGACGACCGCGTGGGGCGTCGCGCTCCTGAACCTCCTCCTCGCCGAGCTCCTGACGAACGCCCACGCCTTCTGGGTCATTGTCCCGAACCACGCCGGCGACGACCTCCTCCGCTTCGACACGCCCGCCACCACCCGAGCCGAGCGCCTCTACCGCCAGATCGTCGGGTCGACCAACTACACCTGCGGCACCGACCAGATCGACGTCTTCCACGGCTGGCTCGGCTATCAGATCGAGCACCACGTCTGGCCCGACCTGACGATGCGCCAGTACCGCCTCGTGCAGCCCCGCCTCGCCGCGCTCTGCGCCCGCCACGGCGTGCCCTACATCCAGGAGTCGATGTGGGCGCGGGCCAAGAAGGCGATGGACGTGCTGACCGGGGCGACGACGATGCCGCGGGGCGGCGTCCCTCTTGCAGTGAGCCCGACCGGCGTCGGGTGATCCGATCAAACCCACTCGCGCCGGGGAACACATGCGTAGATTTTCAGCAGTCGCCTCTTTCTTCATCATCGCTTGTCAAGATCCGACGACCGAGTCCGTGGACACCACGGTGTGCGCCTCCGGGACCCGATGGGTCGGCGGGGACGAAGAGTCCGCCAACATGAACCCGGGGGAGGCGTGTATCGCGTGCCACTCGCGCGGGGAGGGGCCGTCGTTCACGCTCGCGGGGACCGTCTACGACGAGAGCCGGCAGGCCGATGACTGCTACGGTTCGGTAGGCGCGACGGTCGAGATCACCGACGCCAAGGGGAAGGTCGTGAAGCTCGGCCTCGTCGACTCGGGGAGCTTCTACTCGCACGAGAGCCTGACTATGCCCTACACCGCCAAGGTCATCCGCGACGGCGTCGAGTCGAAGATGCTGACGCCTCAGTCGAACGGCGACTGCAACGCCTGCCACACGGTGTCCGGAGTGAGCGGGGCACCGGGGCGCATCCTGGCGCCCTGAGCGCTGCGCGCCGTGGCGCCCTTCGCGGTCCGGCTCTCAGAGTGACTTCACGTAGGCCACGATGGCGTTGATGTCATTCTTGGAGAGCACGTCCGAACCCCAGCTCGGCATGTAGTTCGTACGGCTCCCGTAGGCCGTGCCACCTTCCCCCCGGCGAACCTTCTCGGCGTAGTCGCCGGATCCATTGGACCGGATGCCCTTGCTGACGCGGCCCCCCTTCGCGTCGGCGCCGTGGCAATTGGCGCAAAAGAGCACAAACAACTCTCCGCCATCAGTGGGCTTCTCGAAGTCGTCGAGGTAGTCGAAGAGGGCGACGAGCGTGTCGTCCGGGAGCGCCGTCGCGTCGAAGGCCGGCATGGCGATGGCGAAGGTGGCCATCTCGTCTCTGCCGGCGCGGACGACATGGCCCGCGTAGCCGCGGCTTGGAAAGCGGATGGGTGGGGCGAGCGTCGTCCCGAGCCCAGCGTCGTCGCCAGCGCCGTGACAGCCGCTGCAGAGCCGGTCGTAGGCGTCTTTGCCGGGGTCAGTGATCACGAGGATATCGGTCACTGACGAGTCGGGCGGCGGCGCCTCGGCGTCAGGCTCCGAGCCGATGTCCGTGGGCACTTGCGATGGGTCGTTGGAGCCCAAGTCGGCGCAGGCCGCGCTGAGAATGACGACCAGCCCGAGCTGGGAGAGTGAACATAGACGAGCGACCCACTTCATCGCGACCTCCGAGGCGTCCGCGAGAGCCCGCGACTCGTGCGCTCTGGGACGTCCGGGTGGTCGCTAAGCAACGATGGTGCCAAGTCGCCGGTCGGGGTACTGCGCCCCAGGAGTACGTGGTCAGAACAGGTCGACGAGATGAACGACGGCGCCGTCTTGAAGCGCGACCTCGCCTATGGTGAACATACAGCTAACTGCAACATTCTGATTCACGTAGACGGCGGCGTCGAAGTCCTGGAAGTAGACCGGGATGACGATAGAGCGGTAGGTGCCTTCGGGTGCGCGGTACAAGATGAAGTTCGGAGTCTCGTTGAAGCCGACGTCTTTGTCGGCGAGACGCGTACGGCAGCTTAGAACGCCCGAAAGTTTGGCCTCTTCGCTGTCCCACGTGACGTCGATGCCGACTTCAAGGTGGATGCCGCCTTGCGGGCCCTGCGTGATCTCGAAGTCGACTCCGTCTGGGAGCGGCGTGAAGGCGGCCCCGGCGAGTGTCCCAAGGACGAGGGGCGTGGGGGGAACGACGACGTCGGGGACGTCGGTGTCGCCCGGATCGGGCGGGACGTCGGGCTCCTCACTGTCCTCGATGTCGCCGTCCTCGATGTCGCCGTCCTCAATGTCGCTGTCCTCGACGTCGCCGATGTCGCTGTCCTCGACGTCGGGGAGCTCGTCCGTATCGACGGCCTCCGGCGTGTCCGAGACGTCGACCGGATCGGGCTCGACGTCGGGCGAATCCGGCAGATCCGTGTGCGGGAGGTCGGACGAATCGGCGTCGGGGGCGTCCGCGTCGGGGGCGTCCATCGACGGATCCACATCCGGCTCCGTCGGGACGTCGTCGCCCTGCCCGTCGGGCTCTGGCGACGCGTCGGCGTCGACCGCGTCTTCGGAGTCGCGCAGCGTGACGACATCCGCCGTCACGAGGTGCGTGGTCGTCGCGACATCGCCCGCACAGCCGACGGCGACCGCCAGAAGTCCGGTTCGCGTGATTAGGTGCGCGGCCACGATTCGACCGTGCCGACCGCGCCGCCGGCTGCCGCAATGAGGGAGGCCATCCACGTCGCCAGGGCGACCGACGTGGGCTGTCCCGGCGAGGTGAGCACGCGGCTCCCCCAGACCAGAACCCAGACCCGGCGTGTACCGGCGTGCGTCTTGGTGCGCTGCGCGTCCTTGACCGCGTTGGCGCAGGCGCCCTGAGCGTCTGCGAGGCCGACGAGCCCCTCGACGTCGATGACTTGCCCCGAGGCGTTGAAGACGTAGGACTCGCCGACGTCGCCGTTTCGAATCACGGCTGCGCCGTCGAGGCGATCGGCGTCCACCACGCTGATCGGGAGGCCACCGTGCCGAGACACGGCGTTAGCCGCGTCCACAGGCAGGTTGATCCGGGGCATCGGCCCGCGCTCGACCGCGCCGCCGAGATACTCCGAGGACGGTTTGTTGCGCCCGGTCGGCTTGAAGCCGCCCGCCCGCAGTACGTCGCGGATCGCGCCGCGAACGACGTCGTCGATCACGAAGGGCGCGCCACCGGGCCCCTCTCGGGCCGGAGTGTCGAGCAGCCGAAGGACCTCCACGTCCAGCGGGAGCTCACCGAGCGGCGACGCGAAGCTCGCCTCGAAGACAGCGAGCGACAGGAGCGGATGCGGCGTCACGGTGAGCCGCCCCTCGAGCAGCGCGCCGTTCAGCACGTGCGTATCTCGGCGATCCCATTGGTCAAGACGAGCTCGCCACGCTGGTTTCGCATCTCGAAGCCGAGCGTGCGCTTGCCTTCGACTTCCGAAGTCTCCCAGGCGGTGGTCGTGAGGGTATCGTTCGGGAATACGGGCCGGGCGAAGCGCACGGCGAGGCGGCCGAGTCGGGCGACGTCGCCGTCCGCGGCGTGCGCGATGACGGCACAGCCGGCGAAGGCCATGGTGCAGAGGCCGTGCAGGATGACCGACGGAAAGCCGGCCGCCCGCGCGGTGGTGTCGTCGACATGGATGGGGTTGTCGTCGAGGCTGGCAGCCGCATAGCGGTAGGACTGGTCGGCGTCGACGGTCTGCACGGCCGTGAAGAGCAGCGCGCGCTCGACGGGGACTTCGGCCTTCTTCTCGCCGCCAGCCGGCTTCTCGCCTTTCTGCGCCTTGCGGATGAAGTACTTGCTCAAGATGTCGACCACGGCGTCGCCGTCGCGCATGAGGCGCTGCGAGACCGTCATGACCTCACCCGAGGCTTTGTCCTCCATCGCGTCGATCTTGGCGCGCGCCGCGACCAGGTCCCAGGGGCGCAGGACGTCGTGGAAGACCATGTCCTGCTCGCCGTGGACGAGGCGCATGAGGTCGACGTTCACGTCGGGGTCGGCGACGACCTGCTTGACCACATTCCACACGAGGCGGACGGGCAGGAGCGGTGGCGCGATCTGCGGGTATCCGGCGTTGCCGTCGTTCGTGGCCGCCGCGTAGGCCGCTGCGGCGTCCGGCATGACGAACTCCGCGCCCGAGCGATAGCGGCGCCCGAGGGCGGCTCGATTGAGGCCCTCGGGCTTTGCGGGCGCGGCAGGCGCCGAAGACGTCTTCATCATGGACGCGCCCTTCTTCATGTCGAAGCACTGCGCGAAGCGCATGAGGTCGCCCATGTTGTCGGTCTTGATCTTGCCGCCCATGAAGGCCTGATCCGCCTTGACGGCGCCCGAGAGCACGCCGAGGAAGAGGTCGGCCGACTCGTAGACGATGTTGCACTTGGCGCCCTCGGGTTTCCCCTTGCTGCTCGTGCACTTACCGCTGTCGATCACGAGGCCCCAGCTCCCAGCGCCCTTGATCTCGAAGTGGACGACCGAGGCCCAGCTCCCCGCCTTCTCGGGCAGGAAGAGGCTCGGCATGGCCACGAACACGGCGTCGACGGCGGGGTTGCCGCCGGTCGCCGCCGGAGCCGGCGCGGCCGGAGCCGGCGCCGCGCTGAGGCGTGAGATCTCGGGCAGTCGCGCCGCGATGTCGGCCGCGGTCCACGGCCGGTCGAGCTCGACGCCCTTGCTCATCTCGACGTGGTACTCGAAGAGGTGCTTGCCGTGGCAGCCGAACACGCGGCCGTTGACCTCGCGGCTCAGGTCCGACGCGAGGAAGAGGACCATGGGCGAGATCATCTCGGGCGTGATGTCGTCCGGGACCGCCGAGATGGTCTCGGTCATGCG
>JADMJS010000020.1 GCA_018780435.1 Myxococcales bacterium | reverse complement strand
GGCTCTTGACCTCGATGTCGTCGAGGGTCGACCGGTCGAACTGCCAGAAGGTGATCCCCTCTGCCCCGGCCGCTCGTAAACGAGGCACCATGAGCTCCGGGAGGGTGTCCTCTGCCCGCTCTTTGGGGAGCGCCCGCCGCTGTTCGGTCGACTTACCGCCTGCTGTGACCGTGACGACGAGCTCGCTCCCAACAGCGCGGCCACTCCGCACCGTTCGCGCGTTCGGCCCGAGGTCCTCGACCGTCTCGAAGCGAGTCATGGTCCCGTCGTGCCCATAGATGGCTTCGTCGGACAGACGCAGCGTGAGCGTCTGGCCGAGGCGCTGCATCGTGAGCACCACCTGCGTCTCGTGCTCGACGGCGCCGTCCGGGAGGGGCCGCACCCACTCCTCGGCGTAGCCGGCCTTCTGGCCGGTGACATAGACGCCGTAGAACTGGTGCGTCGCCTGCACTCGGGTCGCCACGGGCGCCGCGCCGGCGGGAGGCGGTGCCGGCACCGGGCTTACTGCGGGAGGCGGCGCGGCCGGCCGCCCCTCCGAGCTCGGGCTCGGCGTTGGCGCTTCCGATGACGCGGTCCCTACGCTCTGCCGGCAAGCGACGACGGAGACGAGGACCGAGAGCGCGAGGCGCCACGGCGCGAGTTTTAGACGGGTGAGGAGCGGCATGGGAGGTCGGGTAGCCATCGGCCCCGGACTACTACAGGTCACGCGCGCCGAAGACAATGTGCTCCGTCGACAACGGGTATCGAAGTCGACGTGCGCAGCCCCGGACTTAGTAACCCTGAATCATCTGAAGGTCTTCGCCCTTCTGCAGCTCCTTGGTGGAGCGGAGGACGATACACATCGACGTGTTCTCGAAGGGCTCGAGCACCATCACTTCACCGATGGTCTCCCAGGGGTACTTCTTGAGGTCGTCGCTCGACGACGGACGCAGCGTGTCGCCGCGCTGGCGGATGACGAGGCGGTTACCGCGCCGAACCTTCTGTTTGAAGCCCTTGTCGATGATGATGTAGTCGTGTTCACCCATGTTGTTCGAGTCTTGGAAGGTGTCCAAGATGCGAGCCCAGGTCCCGATCTGGTTCTGGACCGGCTGCACGGTCTCGCTGGTCCAGAGGCGCTTGGTGAGCAGGTCCCCGCGCTGCATCTCCTGCCAGCTCTTGAGGATGAGGCCCTTCACGTAGGGTTTGGTCTTGTCCACGTTCAGAACGCGCGAGATCCCGAGGTGCCGGATCATGTAGCCGAGGGTCTCGCCGGTGTCCGGATCCGTCACCGGTCGATCCACCCGGTAGATGGTGTACTCCTCACCCGGGAGGATCTTCTTCGGGATCGAGAACTCGAGGTAGGCCTCGTCGTACTCGCCGAGCATCTCCTTCTCCTCACGTGACGACGCGAGGCGTCCCGACTCCTTGTAGTCGCGGACCGAGATGAAGCCCTTGAAGCGCGCGAGGACCTCTTCGAGGCGAGGCGCGTCGCTATAACGGCTCTTCGCGAAGGTGATGACCTCGGTCTTCTCCTTCATGCGCGGCTGGAGATAGAGGAGGTCGCCGGGGTAGATCCAATGCGGGTTCGTGACCTGCGGGTTGTAGCTCCAGAGCACCGGCCAATAGAACGGATTGCCGAAGTGGATCTCGGAGAGCGTCCAGAGCGTGTCGTTCTCCTGCACGACGTAGGTACCGGCTGGCCGGTACGTGCTCGACGTGTCGGTCACGATCGACGGCTCGTAGCGATCGGCCTGCGTGGTGGCAGCCGTGGTGAGCACGAACAAACAGGTGGTGATCATCGCTCAGAGTCCTTCGAGCTTCTGCTTGGCGAGGTTCGCGACCGGGCTGTCCGGGTACATGCCGATGACGGATTCGAACGCGTCGCGGGCGGCCTGGGTGTTGCCGAGGTTCATCTGGCAGAGGCCGATCTTGACCATGGCGTCGGCAGTCTTGTTCTCCATGGGGTACGACTCGACGACGCGGGCGAAGAGATCGAGCGCTTTGTTCCAGAGGGCGCGCGTGTAGTAGCACTCGCCGGCCCAGTAGAGCGCGTTGTCGGCGTACTCGTGGCGCGGAAAGCGCTCCACGAAGTCGAGGAAGGCCTCGGTAGCCTGATTGAAGCGCCCTGCGCGGTAGTCGGCCATCGCCGCCTCGTACGCGGTCTTGGCTTCGACATCGGCGCGTTTCGGAGTGGCGCGCACCGGGCGTTCGGCAGGCTGCGGTTCGGGCTCGACACGCGAGCCGCCCGGGGTCTCCCGCAGGTCGCGGGCGGTGCGTCCGTCGGCCTTGCCGCAACCGGGGAGGCGCTGGCCGTCGTCGGTGAGGACATCACCCAGGGCGCAGTCGGGCTCGCGACCGGGATCGTCGCGGCGCGCTACGGGGGTGGGCGCGTCGGCGCGAGCGTCGAAGCGCGCTTCGGGGCCGGACTCCGGCCGAATGCGGACAGTGCTGAGCTCGTCTTCGGTCTTGGCGCGACGGTTGCGGTTCCGTTCGAGGGTCTCGAGCCGATCCTTGAAGGTAAACAGGTCGGTCTCGAGGTTCTGATTCATGACCGTCTGAGTCGCCAGCTGCTTCTTGACCTCGATGAGCTCACGCTGCACGTCGTCGAGCTGAGCCGCCAGGCGCACGGTCTGGCTCGTCCCACATGCGGACAGCACGAGCGCCGCGAGGGACGGCGTCAGCCCCATTTTCAAGATGCACCGCATGGG
>JADMJS010000285.1 GCA_018780435.1 Myxococcales bacterium | reverse complement strand
GAAGCAGAAGTTGCCGTGCGTGGTCGTGCTGATGCCGTACGAGCCAGGCGGGCAGGCAGTGGCGAGCGCAGGGCCGCACACGCTGCTGTCCACGACGAACAGCTCCCGTCCAAAGAACCCGTTGCCGGCCGCGAAGAAGAGCAGGTCGCCCACCGGCGTGAGCGAGCCCGGTGAGGAGCCCGCCGGGCCTTCATCGATGTCCTTGACGAGCACCGTGCCCGCGCTCGAGCCATTGCTCTTGAACAGCTCGCGGCCGGCCGCGGGTGTGTCTGCCGTAAAGAACAGCCGATTGCCGAATGCGACCAAGTTGTCCGGTGACGAGCTGTCGGACCCAGGGACGATGTCCTTGACGAGCAACGTGCCCGCGGTCGTGCCGTCGCTCTTGTACAGCTCGCAGCCGGCCCCCGCAACGCACGCCTGGAAGTACAGCATGCCGTCGACGACGGTCAAGCGCGTCGGGAAAGAGCTGGCCGATCCGGGGTTGATGTCCCTGACGAGCACCGTGTTCGCTAGCGTGCCGTCGCTCTTGAAAAGCTCGCAGCCAAGGCCGTCGAGGCAGGCCACAAAGAGGAGCGTCGCGTCGTCGAACGCAACGAGCTGCTCCGGGAACGAGCTGTCGCTGCCGTCGACGATGTCGATGAGGCGCGTGCCTGCTTCCGTGCCGTCGCTCACGTAAAGCTCGGCGCCGTTGGCCGTGGTGGACGCCGCGAAGTACAACTTGTTGCCGACGACGGTGAGTTCGCGCGGGAAGGAGTCGCCGGCGGGTTCGATGTCGGCGACGAGCGTCACGCTGTTGCCGTCGCTCTTGAACAGCTCGCGGCCGGTCCCGTCGCTGTCGTCGCTCGCCGAGAAGAACACCGCGCCGTCGAAGACCACGAGCTCTTTTGGGGAGAAGCCGCCAGAGGGAAGGTCCTGGACGAGCACCGTGCCGATATCTGTGCCGTCGCTCTTGTACAACTCGCAGTCAATGAAACCCTCGCAGGCCGAGAAGAAGAGCGTGGTGCCGAGCGCGACGAAATCACTCGGGTTCGAGCTGTCGGCGGTGTTGATGTTCTTGACGAGCACCGTGCCCATTTCCGTGCCGTCGCTCTTGTACAGCTCGCAGTCTGCAGCGTCGCACGCGCTGAAGAACACCGTGCCGCCGATGGCGAAGAAGTCGAGCGGGTCGGAGCTGACGGGCCCAGGGACGATGTCCTTGACGAGCACCGTGCCCGCGGTCGTGCCGTTGCTCTTGTACAGCTCGCACCCGGTCGTCCCCGACTCGCACGCGCGGAAGAACACCGTGTCGCCGACGGCGGCGAACTGCTCGGGGACGGAGGACAAGGTACCGCCGGCGATGTTCTTGACGAGCACCACCGTGCCCGGCTCCGTGCCGTCGGTCTTGAACAGCTCGCAGTCGTTCGCAGACACGCAGGCGTGAAAGAGCAGCGTGGTGCCGTCGAGGACGGTGAGCGACGCCGGCTTGGAGTCGTCGCTGCCGCCGTTGATGTCGACAAAGATTGACGTGCCCGTGTCCGTGCCGTCGCTCTTGTACAGCTCGCATCCGGCCACGTCCTCGCACGCCGAGAAGAAGAGCGAGCCGTCAAAGACGACCAGGCTCGACGGGTTGGAGCTGCCGGCGCCGTTGATGTCCTTGAAGAGGAGAGTGTTCGCTGGAGTGCCGTCGCTCGAGTACAGCTCGCGCCCGGTCGCGGGGTCGAACGCCGAGAAGAAGAGCAAGCCGTTGAACACGGCAAAGTTGTTCGGGTTGGAGCTGTCGAACCCACTGGCGATGTCCTTGACGAGCGCCGGCGGGTTCACGCCGTCGGTCTTGTACAGCTCGCAGCCGGCGGCATCGCACGCTGAGAAGAAGAGCGAGCCGCCGAACACGATCAGGTTCGACGGGTTGGAGCTGTCGATGTCAGGGGCAATATCAGCGAACAGAAGCGCATTAGTGCCGTCGGTGCGGAAGAGCTCGCAGCCGACAGCCGTAAAGTCATCGCACGCGGCAAAGTACAAAAAGCCGTTGAACTCGGCAAAGCTGCCTGGGAAGGAGCTGCTGGATCCCGAGGCAATGTTGACGAGGAGACCCGTGCCCGTCTCCAAGCCGTCGCTCTTGTACAGCTCGCAACCGGTCGCATCTTCGCACGCTCGAAAGAAGAGAGCGCCGCCAAAGGCAAAGAGTTGCGACGGGCTGGAGCTGACGGGCCCAGGGACGATGTCCTTGACCAGCACCGTGCCGGCCTCGGTGCCGTCGCTCTTGAAGAGCTCGCAGCCGATCGAGTCGAGGCACGCCTGGAAGAACAGCGTGCTGCCGACGACGGTGAGCCCAGACGGGCTCGAGCCGGCAGGGCCGGGGTTGATGTCCTTGACGATCGACGTGCCGGCCGCGGTGCCGTCCGACTTGTAGAGCTCGGTGCCAAAGTCGCCCTCGGCAGCAAAGAACACGAATCCGTCCATGAGAACCAACGATTCTGGCGACGACGGAGCACTCGACGTCTGCACGTCTTTGACAAGGCGGACAACGTCGAGAGCGCGGCCGGCCGCGATCAGGAGCGCGCAGGCGAGCAGCGTTGCGAGCATCCCACCCTGCACTAAACGTAAGCGTAACGCGGCGGCGCCCCAAAGACTCACCTTTCTCGATTTTTGCTTGAATTTTTTTTTTTGCTTGTTTGCATTTTTTTTTTTTTTTTTTTTTTTTAATTTTTTTTT
>JADMJS010000110.1 GCA_018780435.1 Myxococcales bacterium | reverse complement strand
TGTACAAACTGAACAGCGCCGTCCGCCTCCTGAACAACCGGCTCAACATCATCTCCCACACTCAGGCGAGCCTGATCCGCGAGGTGAAGGAGCACTTGTCGACGCAGATCGATGACAGCCAGAGCAAGCGTGAGGCCGAGCTCAGGCGTCGCCTCGACAAGGACTTTCGGTAGTGGACGAGCGGGATGACGGGGCTGTCGTCAAGACGGCCGAGCAGGCGGAGATGCTCTCGAACCGCATCTCGAAGAACCTGCGCGTTCTCGATCGCGCCTTCCGACGCGAGGCCGTGAGCTGCAAGCGCGTCTACGACCACGACATCCCGGAGATCCCCCTCGTCGTCGACGCCATCAGCGATGAAAGCGGCGTCGCGTATCTGCACCTCGCGGAGTACGCCCGTCCCCATGACCGGAGCCCGGACGAGCACGACGAGTGGCTCGAGGCGCTCACCGGTGCTGCCGCGGCGACGCTTCGCGTGGCGGAAGAGCGCACCTTCCTGAAGCGGCGCGAGCGAAAGCGGCGGACGGCTCAATACGAACGTTTCTCGCGAGTGGGCGAGACCTCCGTGACGCCCATCGTGGTCGAGGCCGGTCGGCGCTTCGAGCTGAACCTCAGCGATTACCTGGACATGGGGCTCTTTCTCGATCATCGCACCACCCGTGGCCTCATCGGCGCGCGGGCCGCCGGTAAGCGGGTTCTGAACCTCTACGCCTACACCGGCTCTTTCTCCGTCTACGCGGCGACCGCGGGCGCGAGCCACGTCACGACCGTGGACTGGTCGAACACCTACCTCGAGTGGGCGACACGGAACTTCAAGCTCAACGGCCTCGATCCCGCGTCGCGCAGTCACCGCTTCATTCGGGCGGACGCGATGAGCTGGCTTGAGAGCGCCGACTCGGACGTCCGCTTCGACGTCATCGTCGTCGACCCACCGACCTTCTCCAATCGAACCGACCGCGACACCTTCGACGTACAGCGCGATCACGAGCTCCTCGTGACCTTGTGCCTCGAACGGCTCGCTCCTCAGGGGATCATCATGTTTTCCACCAACTTCCGGCGCTTTAGGCCGGGAGCCGTCCTGTCCGACTTCCGGGAGATCTCCGCCGAGACGGTCCCGCCCGACTTCCGTGACCGCAAGATCCATCGCGCCTTCGTGGGTGGGCCATGGTGACGCGTCCGCCGCCGGGCCGCCGGCCACCGGGCCGTGGTGACGACCGCCGTTCGGGCTTTGGGCCGCCGGTGTCCCGGGCGCCGGAGCCCCCGCCGCGTCGCGCCCCGAAGGTCGACGCGACTGTGCTCTTCGAGATGGTGGCGACCTGTGACGCCGGCATGGAGAAGGTCCTCGAAGCGGAGCTTCAGGCCCTCGGCGCGCAGGTCATCGCGCTCCCGCCGCGGGCGATCGTCTTTCGCGGCGATCGCGACCTCCTTTGGCGCGCCAACTTGTGGCTACGGACGGCCAACCGCGTCTTATTGACCATCCAGCGCGGCAAGGCCGAGACGCGGGCGGCGCTTTACGACGTCGCGTCGTCGATCCCGTGGGAAGACATCCTCACGGCGAACGAGTCGATCGCGGTCGACAGCCGGGTGAGCGAGAACCCCGCCTTTCGCCGGGCCGAGTTCGTCAGTCAGGTCGTCAAAGACGCGATCTGCGACCGACTGCGCCAGGAGACCGGCCGGCGGCCGGACGTGAACCGCCGCTTCCCGGACGTGCCCGTCAGCGTGCACGTCCACGGGCCGCGCATCACGATCCTCCTCGACAGCTCGGGAGAGCGGCTCGGTCGACGCGGCTATCGCGCGGTCGCGGGTACGGCGCCGCTGCGGGAGACCATCGCCGCGGGGCTGCTCCTGAACGCGGGCTACGACGGCTCCACGCCCTTCCTCGATCCCTTCTGTGGCTCCGGCACCATCGCCATCGAAGCCGCGCTCATCGCGCGCAACGTGGCGCCGGGGCTCTTGCGACTGCGGCGGCAAGGCCCGAAGCCGATGACCTACGGCGGGGACGGGGCGGCCATCCTCGAGCCGGTGGGCTTCGCCTTCGAACGCTGGCTCGACCACGACGCGGCGGCGTTCGCCAAGGTGGTCGCCTCCGCCCGCATGGAGGCCCGAGACGCCCAACACCCCATCGTGGGCTCCGACTCCGACGGCTCCGTCCTGCGAATCGCGGGCGAGAACGCGCAGCTCGCGTACGTGGACGAGTCGGTCACCTGGTCCCGAGGGGACGCGCTCGAGGTGGGACCCGATGCGTCGGGGACCCTCGTGGTCACCAATCCGCCTTACGGCGAGCGCCTCGGTGAGAAGACGGCGGTCCTCGCGCTCTACAAGCGCTACGGCGACCAGATGAAGCAGCGTTATGCGGGGTCGGTCGTGTGGGTCCTCGTCGGCGATCCGTCGGACGCGGGCGCGTTCGGCCTGAAGCCGTCGCGGAAGCTCGCCTTCATGAACGGCGACATCGAGTGCCGCGCGCTCCGCTTCGAGCTCTACGAGGGGACGCGCCGGAAGCGCGAAGGCGCCGATCTCCTGAAGGTCGACGTGCCGGCTGACCTGTTGGCGCCCGTCGTTCCCGAAGACGAACCCAGCTAGTTCAGCCGCCCATCGGCGTGCAGAGCTCGACGAGGGTGCCGTCCGGCGCCCGCACCCACGAGACGGTCTGCCCCCAGGGCTTCGTCTTGGGGGCGGCGAGCTCGGTCGCGCCGTGCTTCAGCGCGCTCGCGTGAGCGGCTTCGACGTCTGGGGTCGTGAGCGCGATCTCCATGCCGAGGGGACGCGCCGACTCGCTCGCGCGGACGACGCCGCCCGGGAAGTTCAGGTCGCCGAGCGCGTGGGACGCGAACGACAACGTGGTCTCGCCGGTCTCGAGCTCGCCGTAGCTCCCCGAGTCGTGCAGAAAGCGCGTCTTCAGCCCGAAGGCGTCGCCGAAGAAGGCCAAAGACGCCGCGACGTCTGGGACATAGGCGATGGTGTAGCCGAGCTTCATGGGCGGTTGGGCTCAGCCTCCCGCGATGACGGAGCGGCGATAGTCGCCGTTCATGCGCGCGATGACGTCGAGCTTGATGCCCTTCGGGCACGTCGCTTCACACTCGCCGTGGCTGGTGCAGGCGCCGAAGCCCTCGTCGTCCATCTGGGCGACCATGTCGAGGACGCGGCTGGCGCGTTCGGTCTGGCCCTGGGGGAGGAGGCCGAGGTGCGTGATCTTCGCGCCGACGAAGAGGGCGGCCGAGCCGTTCGGGCACGAGGCCACGCAGGCGCCGCAGCCGATGCAGGTGGCGGCTTGGAAAGCCTGGTCTGCGTCGTCCTTGCGGACCGGGACCGCGTTGGCGTCGGGGGCCTGGCCGGTCTTCACCGAGATGTAGCCGCCGGACTGGATCACGCGGTCGAAGGCGCTGCGGTCGACGACGAGGTCCTGGATCACCGGGAAGGCCTTGGCGCGCCACGGCTCGATCCAGATGTCCTTCACACCGCGGGTCTCGAACTCGCGCATGTGGAGCTGGCAGGTGGTCGTGCCGCGGACCGGGCCGTGGGCCTCGCCGTTGATCATGACGCCACACATGCCGCAGATGCCCTCGCGGCAGTCGTGGTCGAACGCGATTGGGCGCTTGCCCTCCGCGAGCAGCTGGTCGTTGACGACGTCGAGCATCTCGAGGAAGGAGGCGTGGGTCGAGACGCCCTTGGCTTCGATCTGATCGAAGCGGCCGGCGTCCTTCGGGTTTTCCTGGCGCCAGACATGAAGCGTGAGATCGATGTTGGACATGGTTCGCCTGGCTCCTGACTACTTGTAGCTGCGGGCGGCCTTCTTCACGTTCTCGAACGTGAGAGGCTCCTTGTGAAGAACCGGGGTTTCGCCGACGCCTTTGAACTCCCAGGCGGCGACGTGCTCGAAGTCGTCGTCGTTGCGCTTCGTCTCGCCCTCCTCGTCCTGGTACTCCTCGCGGAAGTGACCGCCGCAGGACTCGTCGCGAGTCCACGCGTCACGGCACATGAGCTCGGCGAACTCGAGGAAGTCGGCGACGCGGCCGGCCTTTTCGAGCGTCTGGTTGAGCACGTCGCCCGACTGCGGGACGAAGACCTCGCGCCAGAAGCGCTCGCGGAGCTTCGGGATCTTCTCAAGGGCTTCGGCGAGGCCGGCCTTGTTGCGGGCCATGCCACACTTGTCCCAGACCAGCTTGCCGAGCTCGCGGTGGAACACGTCCGGCGAGGTGTTCCCCTTCACCTCGACGAGGCGGTTCATGCGCGCCTTGACCTCGCGCTCGGCGTCCTTGAACGCCGCGTGGTCGGTGGCGACGGGCTTCAGCTTCGTGCCGGCGAGGTACTGCCCGATGGTGTACGGGATGATGAAGTAGCCGTCGGCGAGCCCCTGCATGAGGGCGCTCGCGCCGAGGCGGTTCGCGCCGTGGTCGGAGAAATTGGCTTCGCCGAGGACGTGGAGCCCCTCAAGGTTGCTCATGAGGTTGTAGTCCACCCAGAGCCCGCCCATCGTGTAGTGGACGGCCGGGTAGATGCGCATGGGCGTCTTGTAGGGGTTGTCGCCCGTGATGCGCTCGTACATCTCGAAGAGGTTGCCGTAGCGCTCCTTGATGGCCGGCTCCCCGAGGCGCTTGATGGCGTCCGCGAAGTCGAGATAGACGCCGAGGCCGCCCGGGCCGACGCCGAAGCCCTCGTCGCAGCGCTCCTTGGCCGCTCGCGACGCGATGTCGCGGGGCACGAGGTTCCCGAAGGCCGGGTAGCGGCGCTCGAGGTAGTAGTCGCGTTCACCTTCCGCGATCTGCGTGGGCGCGCGCGGATCGCCCTTCTGCTTCGGGACCCAGATGCGGCCGTCGTTTCGGAGCGACTCGCTCATGAGCGTGAGCTTGCTCTGGTAGTCGCCCGAGACCGGGATGCAGGTCGGGTGGATCTGCGTGTAGCAGGGGTTGGCGAAGAGCGCGCCCCGCTTGTGCGCACGCCACGTCGCCGTGACGTTGCAGCCCTTCGCGTTGGTCGACAGGAAGAAGACGTTGCCGTAGCCACCGGTGGCGAGGCAGACCGCGTCGGCGGCGTGCGAGGAGATCGTGCCCGTCGTGAGGTCGCGGGTCACGATGCCGCGGGCCTGGCCGTCGACGACGACGAGGTCGAGCATCTCCGTGCGGGGGTACATCTTGACCTTACCGCTGTGGATGTTCTTCGCGAGCGCCTGGTAAGCGCCGAGGAGGAGCTGCTGCCCGGTCTGGCCGGCCGCATAGAAGGTGCGGGAGACCTGGGTGCCACCGAAGCTGCGGTTGTCGATGTAGCCCGAATACTCGCGCGCGAAGGGCACGCCTTGGGCCACGGCCTGGTCGATGATGTTCACCGACACCTGAGCGAGGCGATAGACGTTCGCCTCACGGGCGCGGTAGTCGCCGCCTTTGACGGTGTCGTAGAAGAGGCGCCACACGCTGTCGCCGTCGTTGGCATAGTTCTTGGCGGCGTTGATGCCGCCTTGGGCTGCGATCGAGTGGGCGCGGCGCGGGCTGTCCTGGAAACAGAAGCAGTCGACGTCGTAGCCGAGCTCGCCAAGGCTCGCGGCGGCAGCCGACCCGGCGAGGCCGGAGCCGACCACGATGATTCGGTATTTCCGCTTGTTGGCGGGGTTCACCAGCTTCATCTGGAAGCGGTGATTGTCCCACTTCTGCCGGATGTCCCCGTCCGGGATCTTCGCGTTCAGCAGGGGAGAAGAGTGGCTCGTCATCGTCGGCCTCGGCGGTCAGGAGTGTTGGGTGGGCCCTCAGGCCCGTGGGGATGCCCTGGATGCGTTACTTGACGATTCCGAATAGGACCCCGAGTGGGACGGCCATGAAGCCGGCAATGATGAAGATGGTGAGCCCGGTGGCCATGGGGCGCTTCAGGGCGTTCCAGCGCGAGTTGGACAGGCCCAGCGACTGGAAGAGGCTCCAGAGGCCGTGCCAGAGGTGCATCGAGAGGAGCCCCATCGCGATCACGTACAGGAGCGACACGAGCGGCGACTGGAAGGAGTTCACGACGTGCTGGTACACGTCGACGCGCTGAGCGGCGTCCTTCAGCGGGAAGCCCGGGATCCCGACGCCCGCGACGGTGAAGTGCGCGAGGTGATAGAGGATATAGGCGGTGATGATCGGGCCCGACCAGCGCATGGTGCGCGACGCGTACGTCGACGCGATCGGCTTCTTCATCTGGTAGCCGATGGGGCGGGCCGCCTGGTTGCGTTGAATGAGCGTCATGGCCGACCCGATGTGGATCGCGATCATCACGAGGAGGCCAATTCGCGCGCCCCAGAGTAACATCGGCTTGGAATGAAGGAACGCGCCGTACGCGTTCATCGCCTCACGACCGCCGAACAGACCGAAGACCTGGAGGTTCCCCACCATGTGGCCGACGAGAAACCCGACGAGCAGAAGTCCGGAGACCGCCATCGCAGCCTTGAGCGCCACGGTGGAGCCGAGGAGCCTTGGCAAGGGGTGTGTATGCGCCATCGGGGAAGAGCCTCCAGAGGTGGGGAGCACGGATTACGACGCGAGCCGACACGGTTCGCGGGCCCGGAGCACTAGCGTGGTCTCGGGGCCCATTTCCGGGCGGACGCTACAACCGCCACGGGCGAGGGTCAAATGGTTGCTTGATCGCGCGGCGCTCACTCTCGGCGGATGCGTGATTCTCCTCGGAGGGTGTGCATCGACCGACGCCACGGGCCCCGCGGCGTCGACCACCGCGGCCACGGTCAGCCCCGATGCCGCCGCCATGGCGACGCCGGAGAGCCTCGTCGGCGCCGTCTCTGAGGCCTTCGGCCGGGACGACTGGGACCAGGTAAGACGGCTCCTCGCGTCCACCCTGACCGCGCAAGTCGCTGAGGCGGGGATGACGGTCGACGCGTGGCTCAGCCTCTGGGACGGCGAGTTCGAGCGCGCGCGCGACTTCCGGATCGAAGGCGCATCCGCCGCGCCCGAAAGCACCGAAGCGACAGTGAAGGTCGCCTTCAGCATCGCGGGCGCCCGTCGGGAGAGCGCCATTCGGGTGGTCAAGGAAGAGGGAGGCTGGCGCTGGGCCGAGCGCTGATCGGCGCTCTTTGGCAGGTCAGAGGTCGACGCGATTGACGCCGGGGACCGACATCACGAAGTCCGGTCCGAAGGCCAGCGCGGGCGTGTGATAGCCCGGCCGAACGTCTCCCGCGAGCACGCGCTCGACCGCCATGATCGATGTCAGCGCCGTGAGGCTGTACCCTTCGGGCGTGACGAGGCGGCTCACGACCTTCTGACCGTCCTTTCGCGTTGCTTCGCCCCACATCACGACGGTGGCGTTCGCGCGTTCGTCTGCGGACGGGCCGGCGGGCTGGCTCGCGATTTTCTTCTTCATGAGCCGCTGAACGAAGTCCGTGCCCAGAACGCCTCGCAGCGGCGTCGACACGCGCGCCGCGAAGGCCGCGGTCTTCGAGATCGGCACGAAGACGGCGATGTTCGGGATGCGCGTCGTTCTGTAGGCGGTCGAGACGTCGCCCCACGGGATGGCCGCGCAGTGCACGGGGGGCTTCGGCTCCCCGTTCGCGCCCGGTCCAAAGTCGATCTCCCGAACAATTTCGCCGGTCGCGATATGGACGAGGCGCCCGTCGCGGCGGATGAGGCTGCCACGGTGCAGGTTCTCGACCATGGTCGTGAGCGTGCCGTGGGACGGCCGGCCGCCGCGCATCTTGAAGGCTAGCTCAAGCGTGTCTGCGTTCGGGAGGCGCCTCGCCAAGTGGGCCGCAAGGCAGTCGCTCGGGACGACGTCGAAGCCGACCCCGGGCATCGCGACGATGCCGCGGCGTTCACAGTCGAGCGTGCGGGCCGCGACGCCCTCGAAGACTTCGACCTCGCCCGTGATGTCGAGGTAGTGGGCGCCACCCTCGATGCACCCATCGAGCATGGGGCGGAAGGTGCGTGCAAAGGGTCCCGCGCAGTGAAGGACGACAGCGACGTCGTGGAGGTAGGGGGCGATCTGCTCGCCGCTCTGGAGCTCGAAGACCCGGGCTTCGAGACCATTCGCGGCGGCGACCGCGTCGACGGAGGCGCGGTTTCGGCCGGCGACGATGGGCTTCAGGCCGCGCTTCAGGGCGACCTCCACCACGAGCTGACCGGTGTAGCCGTTGGCGCCGTAGATGAGGACGCGGCTCTTCGACTTCGGCGCCGGAGGGACCTCCCGCGTCATGAGGTCGGGGAGCTCCGCCGACGCAGCGGCAGGAGTGGACTTGGACTTCGGCACGATGGAGCCTCCAGGGCGCGACGGCGGCGCATTCAGCGCGCGTGGAACCTCGTCGAAACGTCCCGACGTTGCAATGGAAATTGGCCTCGGTGGCCCTCGCGATTCGCCCCGCCTTTCGCATGGGACGTCCGACCGGTAGGCTCCGCCGCGCGTGTTCGCCCTCCTCGCCGCCGCTGAGCTCGTCCTGACGGCGTCGCTCGATCTTCTCTCCGCGTCGGCCGGATTCCCTGTCCTACCGCTCGGCGCGGCGACGCCGGCGCAGGATGACGGCGCCGTGCCACTCACGCTTGGCGCGGTCGACCTGACGCCGGACCGAAACTTTCAAGCCGGGGGCGTCGTCTGGCCCTGTCCCCTGTCGATCGCGGACGATGCGTCGTTCGCTGTGTCTGCGCGTGTACGCATCAGCGGCGAGCAGGGGACCCGAGGCGCCGACGGCATCGCCATCGTCCTCCACGCGCACCCCAAAGGCCCCGCGGGCCTCGGCACCACGGGCGGCGAGCTCGGGGTGGGCGGACTCTCACCGGGCGTGGCCTTCGAACTCGATACGTATCAGAACCCCACGGATCCGAACGATAATCACCTTGGCTTCGTCCTCGCAGCGGCGCCCGGCAAACACCTTGCGTCGGTCCCCGTGCCCTTCGACCTCAACGCGTCCGGCGATCCCGATTCGGGTGTGGCGCCCGTCCTCGACGTGCAGCTCGTCTTCGCCGGGGGCCTCCTCGTCGGCAGCGTGAGCGACGGCCGGACGACCACCCGCCTCGAGCTGCCGGCATCGCCTGAAGCCATCCTCGGCAAGGTCGCCTACCTCGCCGTGGTCTCTGGCACCGGCGCCTTCCGCAATCGACACACCTTGCTCTCATTGCAGCTCGATCTGACGGGGCAGCCCGACGCCGACGGCGACGGCAGCCTCGACTCGTGCGACGACGACGACGACGGCGACGGCGCCGCCGACAAAGTGGACAACTGCCCGACCACCCCGAACGTCGACCAGAGCGACGGCGACGGTGACGGGCTCGGCGATGCCTGCGACGCGGACCCGGGCGACGGTGCCGGCTCGGACGCCGATCAGGACGGCCTGACCAACAAGGAGGAAGCCGGCGTCACCTCGCCGGACAACCCGGACTCCGATGGCGACGGGCTCCTCGATGGTGAAGAGGCGCTCGAGAGCGCCGATGGCGCGATCACCTTCCCCGACACCGACCGGGACGGCTTCGTGGACGCGCTCGACGCGGACGCGGACGGCGACGGTATCCTCGACGGGCTCGAACGCGGCGCGGGCCCGCAGCCGACCGACACCGACCGGGACGGGCTCCCCGACTTCCGAGACGACGACAGTGACGCTGATGGGATCCCCGATCGGCGGGACAACTGCCGCGTTCTGGCCAACCCGGACCAGCTCGACGCCGACAAGGACGGCGTCGGGGACGGCTGTCTCCCGAACGCGCTCGGCCTCACCGGGGATGCGGCGCCGGTGGGCGGCGGAGGCGACGTCGTGGGGCGCTCCGGCGCTCCGGGGGCCACTGTGGGCGGGTCGGGCGCCCGCTCAGGTGGCAACGCCGGTGCACGGCCTCGTTCCGGCGAGGCCAGTGGTTTCGACTCGGCTCCTCTGGCGCGCCCTCGGGTGGGGGGCCAGGGACAAGACGGGCGAGGCCGCACCCGGGACGGCGACGCGAGTAATTCCCGCTCCGGCGACTCCCCGGTGAAGGTCCAGGGCCCCGACGGGGAGCCGCTGGGACCCCGCGTCCGAGACGACGAGCCGCCTCCGGTCGGCACACACCCTCCCGTGACACCCAAAGGGAGCCCTTCGGGCAGCCGTCCGGGCCCGTCCGGCTCGCAGGTGAGTGCGCCCGCCTCCCCTGAGGACGCGTCTTGGAGCTCGAGCGAGACGACCAGCACCGTGACCCCGGGCGACTACAGCCTGGAGTGGTGGCTCCTTGGGCTCGGCGCGGCCGTGTCTCTCGGGCTGCTCGGCCTGCGGCGACTGCTTTGAAGTCGGCTCGATGCGACCCAAGACGTGAACGGCAGTGCAGCCATTTCTTGACCTCGCTCCGGCAGGCTGATATGAGGCGCTCCGCAACCGGCGACCCTCTGGGGTGCCCGGCGCGTCGACCGTTCTCCGGATGAAGTCCGAGCCTGAGAACGCCCGGACGTGCCACAGGTGCCTAACCGGCGCCTCCTGGGCGCCCCCTGCCGGTTCACCATGATTTCGCGCCGTTCTCTCGCCGCATGGGCAGCAGGGGACCGGTGCATGAGAAGTGCGTCGCGACCGCGGCTGATGCTCGAAGTGGGCCCCGCCCGAGCGCGACGACAACCGCCGGTGACAAGGCCGGCCTGGAAGAGGCTGAAATGCAGGTAAACGAGGCTCCTCGCAAGGATGGACGTCGTCGTCGTCGTCGTCGTCGTCGCGGCAGCGCGGCGCGGACCGGGGGCGCTCCCGCCACGGGGCACTCGCAGAACCGGACGGATCCGGACGACGACCGCGTCGCCACGCACCGTCAGCCCGCCGATAACGGGGACCGCTTCACGCCTTTCAACTTGTTCGCGTCCTACCACCTCGGGGTGACCAAGGACAACGGCTACAAGTTCCAGTCGATGCCGGAAGTCGCTCGCCGCTTCGGGGTGGACGTGCAGTCGCTGAAGGAGCGGCTCATCGAGTGGAAGCTCGACTCCGAGACGCTTCGGCGCGGCGGTTTCGACTCCGAGATGGGTCAGCTCGACATCCGCGTCGCCCCGGAAGGGATCAGCCGCCGCGAGCTCGCGCGCAGCATGTGGCTCGATCTCGGTCGGCCGGACCCGGACGACGACGTCTACGATCCCGATGACGACTTCGACGGTGACGACGACGACTACGAAGACGACGAGGACGACGGCAAGTAGTCGTCGCGCCCGCCGGTGGGGGACCGTCTCCCACCGGCGCCCTCGCGCTCTCCCCGAAGGCATCGTGTCTACGGGCGAGGTCACCTGCGCGAACACCCGCCGCATATCCGGGTGGCGAGGACGCCGGCTTGTCCGGCTCCCGGTCTCCCCACTCGATACCCGAGGCCTCCATGAGCAAAGATTCCGCGACCGACCGCGAGAAGTCCCGGCTACGTGCCGAATCCCTCGTCAAGGAGGCCGACACGGCCGAGCAGGCGGGGGACCTCGCCACGGCGTTGGCCGCGCTCGATCGGGCGGCGTCCACGTCGAACGAGATTGGTTCGGGGATCGTGGAGCGCCGAAAGGCGCTTCGGACGCGGGTCGACGCGGACGCCGTCGAGGGCAGCCTCCGTCGACGCTTCAATCTGCTGGCCGAAGCGGGGGACTGGTTCGGATTGCGGCGTGAGCTCGCGCCCCACCGCGACCAATTCCCGGACGTGGTGGTCCGGCTCGAAATCGGGCTCGCTCACGCGTTCCCGTCGGACCCGTGGATGCCGCCGTCGAGCACGACCGAAGGGACCATCGACGTCGGTGGGCTCGGCGTCGGCGGTCGCGGGGAGCACGTCATCCTCGCCATCGACGAGTCCGAGCCACGAGCCATCTTCGTCACGGGCAAGCGCCTCGCCGTCGTCGGCTTCCCGAGTGGAAAGGCCATCAGCGGCGCGACCTTCCCATCCGGCCGTCCCCTCGAGCCGCCGACCTCGCGCGTCTTCGGGCACGGCGACACGCTCGTCGTCTTCGACTCTCGCGACCTCGTCATCACGACCTACGCCCACTGGAACGGCGATTGGCCGGTGGACGACCGGGCGGACCTGAACAAGGTCCTCGGCGCCGTGACGGATCGCCCGCGGCTGGCCGCCGAGTCTCACTACGACATCGACGAACACCGGCTCGTCGTCGTCCTGACCGACGCCACCGGTCAGGGCGAGAGCCGAGTCATCGCCATCGACGCGTCGCATGGCGGCATCATCGGCGAAGATCGCGCCAAGGTCCCGATGTTCGGCCTGCGGCGAATCCACGGGACCGGCGAGTACCTGGTCCATCGCCCCTATGATCCGCGGCGCCCGGCCCAGGCCTTTCACTACGCCATCATGGACTCGCGGGCGAAGATCCGTCAGCGCGTGGTACTCCCGGACCTCGAAGCGCCCTTCTGGGCTTATCGCAAGCTGACGGCGCTCCCGGACGGCTCGCTCATTGGGCAGTACACGTTCCGCGACCCGGTCTCGGGGCGCCCCATCGAGCACGGCGCGGCGCTCATTCGCCTCCACGCCGACCACACGCTCCTCTACCAGAACCCGAAGCCGGGTGGCTTCATCCCGGCGGGCCACTTGCTCATCGGGCTCTTCGAAGTCGTCCCGGACAAGAACCTCTTCGTGCTGCCGTGGCGCACGAACGAGGCGACGCCGACCTTCGGGCTCACGGCCGTCGACATCACGAAGATGGAGACCCTCTGGTCCGCGTCCTTGCCTGCCGGGACCGGCATCGCGGCGGTGCTCGGGCACCTCCCCACGAGCACGCTCGGGCTGCTCGTGACGCGGAACAACCGCATGCAGCTCGTGGGCTTCGACCTCGAGAAGCGAGAGCTGCTCGGTTGAGCCAGCTCCAGAAAATCGCATCGCTCGTGATCGCGCTGCCTTGACCTCGGCCGAGCTGACCGGCAGAACGCGCGCATGAATCGACGCACCCTGACCGCGACTCTCCTCAGCGCTTCGATTGGCACCGTGGCCGCAGGGTCACTTGCCTACGCCCCGACGGACGCGCACGCCGCGCCGCCGGCGACCGCGTCCAAGTCCACGCCCAAAGCGAAGGCGCTGAAGAAGCTGCTCCCGAAGGCGCCCGCCGGGTTCAAAGCGCCCAGCAAGGTGCAACCCCGGAACCGCGGCGACATCTACGAGCAGATCAACGGGGGCAGCGAGAGCTACCTCGCCAATGGAATGACGGACGCGGTTTTCGCCACCTACGCCAAGAAGGGGGGCGCCGCGGGCTCGGAGATCAGCGCGGAGGTCTTCCGCTTCCCGGACGCGGCCAGCGCATCGAAGCAGTTCAGCCACCTCTACGACAAAGACGGCGTCGCCTGGGAAGGCGGCAAGGCCGTCATCCACGAGTTTGGCGTCGAAGCCGTCCTGGGTGCGCTCATCATCAAGGCCACCTTCAATGAGGGTGACGCCGCCGTGGTGGACGCCTGCAAGGCCATCGTGAAGGGCGTCGCTCAGGCGGCCGCGAAGTAGGGCCGGCTCGGACGTCCCTACTTCTCGCAGAGACAGTCTTTGGGCAGTCGGTCGGACGCGTCGCGGCAGGTCGTCGTGGCATGTTCGCACAGCTCGGCCGCCCTCGCGTGTGCCGAGTTGTTCTTGGAGATCGCGCAGATCCGCGTCGCGAGGTCGCAGATCGCCGAGTGGTGGCCGCAGAGTGACGGGCACAGATCGGCGCTCATCGACGTCAGCACGCCGTCGAACTGCATGAGCGCGCCGAGCTGAACGTCGCGCATCTTCTCGACTTGGTCAGCGACCCGATCCCCCTCGTGTGCGGGCGCGGCGACGACGTGCGGCCGGGCAGCGCAGCTCGCGAGAGTGACGGCGAGGGCCGCGCTCGATGCAGCAGCGAGGAGCCACATGGGGCGCGACAACGGTCGACGAGTAGCGATCACAGCGTGCTCCGGGAATAGGACGCGAGCAGGGCGTCGTAGAGGCTCTGATGAATGACGAGTGCCTCGTGATAGGCCTCGGCCGCCGGGAGCGCGCGGCCCGACAGTTCGAGCGCCATCCCCCGGAGCGCGTGCAGGTTCGCAAGGAAGACGCTCGGGGTCGAGGACAAAACCAGCGCGTCGTCGGCGGCCTGTAGCGCCCCGATGGGGTCCCGCGAGGCCAGGCGTGCGCTCCCGAGCGCGAAGGCGACGTCTTGCACGAGCTGCCGGGCGGCGTCCGAGTCGGGGCGGGGGATCGCGAGGGCACGCTCGAGGTCGGCGATGGCCTCGTCCACCCGGCCCTCGGCGAGCTGCTCGTCGGCGCTGGCCCGGGCGGCGGACACGGCGCGGGCGTAGGCGGCCGCACGGTCGCCCGTCGTGGTCGCTGCGCTACAGCTCGTGAGCGCGGTGACTACGGCGGCCAGGAGGATGCTGATTTTCGGACCGAGCCGGCCGAAGCGATGTCGTACGGGAGCAAGGAAGATGTCGAGAAACGCCCGGAGCGTACCCAAAGGTACGT
>JADMJS010000739.1 GCA_018780435.1 Myxococcales bacterium | reverse complement strand
TCGAGGAGGAGCTCGGCGATGGCGACGTCGGCGAGGAGGCGGGTCAGGCGCTCGGCGTGGAGCATGGCGAAGGCGAAGTCGCGCTTCGGGTTCCAGTCTTTGGTGAACTGCTTGGGCCAGGAGGTGAGCGCGGTGCCCTTGAGGGAGCGGGCTTTGTCGGTCGCGGTTCGTGTGATGAGGTGGCGCTGGGCGTCGTAGGACAGGCGCTGCAGCTCGGCGACCCGGCGTTCGAGGGCGTCGCTCTCCGTGCGGCTACGGAGGTGCGCCAGGGCGCTGCGGGTGAGGAAGCCCTTCCAGTCCTTCATCACGCCGCCGAGGGTGTCCTTCATGGCCATGAGGGCCTGGATCTGGCTTGTGCCTTCGTAGATGGGGAAGACGAGCGCGTCGCGGAGCAGCTTCTCGGCGCCGTATTCGGTCGAGTAGCCGGCCCCGCCGTGGATCTGGATGTTGCGGCGCGCCGCCTCGACGGCCTTCTCGGCCGCGAGGTACTTGAGGAGCGGCGTGATTTTTCGGGCCTCCGCGCGGTGGTGCTTGAGGCGGGCCAGGTAGGTCGCGGCCTTGGGTTCGTCCTTAGCGATGCCGCTGGCCTCGAGGATGTGGATCTTCTGCGAGAGCTCCTCGTGGACGGCGCCGTGCATCGCCATGGCGCGGAGGCCGACGAGGTCGGTCTCCATCTCGTCCAAGTAGTCCGCAATCATCTCGTGGCGGTCGATGGTCTTGCCCATGGACCGCCGCTCGGCCGCGTACCCCTTCGCCATACGCAGCGCCGTCTCCATGAGGCCGATACTCTCGAGCCCGACGGAGAGGCGGGCGTTGTTCATGAGCGTCAACATGTACTGGAAACCCTCGCCGCGCTTCCCGATGAGGTGCGCCGGCGTGGCTTCGAAGGTCAATGCGCACGTGGCCGAGCCGTGGTGGCCGATCTTGTCCTCGATGCGGTCGAGCGTCGCCAGCCGTCGGCGACCGCTGGGGCCGTCCTCGAAGGCCGGGACGAGGAACATAGAGAGGCCGCCGAGCCCGGCGAAGGGGTCGTCGGCCCTACCCGTTCCCTCGGGGGTTCGGGGGTCGGCCCCCGCCGGCGAAAACAGCTCGGTGCGAGCGATCACGAAGTGGTATTTGCCGTTGCCTGACGTGATGAAGATCTTCTGGCCGCTCACCGTCCACGAGCCGTCGGGCGCCTGAACACCGACTGAGCGGATCGCCGCCATGTCGCTGCCTGCGTCGGGCTCGGTGATGTCCATGGCGCCCCAGGCTTTGCCCTGCCGTATCTCCTCGATCTCCTTGCCGAAGCGCGTGCCCGCGATGCGGCGCGCGGCGGCGTCAAAGGTCGTCGTGCCTTCACGGATCGAGAAGAGCAGCATGGCCATCGCGGTGCCGCCGTGGAACCCGTTGTGCGCCATGACGGAGACCTCGGCGCGGGCGAGCAGCTCCGTGTTGATGAGGAAGACCGTGAACGGGACATTCATGCCGCCGAGCTCGCGCGGCAGACACATACCGTGGAGCTCAAGCTGCTTCAGCGCGTCGAAGATCGTCGCCTGACGCGGCGGCAAGGTGGCCTCGCCGTCCGCGAAGTCGACGCCCTGGCGGTCGACCTCGGCCGCGTGCGGCGCGATCTCGGTCGCGGCGAACTCGCCGACGAGGGTCAGGATGTCCTTGTAGAACGCCGTCGCGTCGGCCGTCGACTTGAACGCGTCCGGCGCCCGCCCGAAGTACTCGGTCAGCTCCATCAGCGACGCCCAGTCGATCCAGCGGTCGACGTAGAACTGAAGGTCCGCGTTGTCGGCGTAGTAGTTCGGCGTGGCCATGGTGTGCTCCCTTCGGGTGGCCGGTCATCATAGGCGACGACACGCCTACCGACCGTTCGGTCAGATGCCTACCATCTGGTAGACTCGGGTGCAACCCCGGAGTCATCCGTGGTAGGAAGTCACCCCATGCGCCTCATGATCATCTACACGCTACTCGGGTCCGTCATGGCCGCGGCCGCCGACGCGCTGGGCGCCGGGGCGGGAGTCAGCTTCATGACCGCCGTCATCGGGCCGCCGCTACTCCACCTCGGGTATCTGCTGCTTCGCTTGAACGAGCGCGGTTAAATCAGGGCGTCAGAAGGTCCACGAGAGGCGCGCGCTGATGACGTCGGCGTCGCCGAGGTTGTGGAGCACGGAGAGCGGGCCGTCGTCGCCGGGGATCACCAGCGCCGCGTCGAGCCGGAGGACGAGCTCCGAGACGAGGCGGCGCTCGGCCGACAGCCGCAGCACCGAGTCGCCGCGCTTCACGTCCACGAGCGCCGAGAGCCCGACGCGCGTGTCGTCGAGGTCGTCCATCGACCACCGGAGCGCGGCGTAGACGTCCCCCTGCAGCGGGCGGAGGGCGGCCTGCGCGTCGTGATACGGCCGCGCCTCGCCGACGTACTCGAGGACGACGGTCAGGTCGTGATCGCCCGTCACGTCCCAGAAGTTCGCTTCGAGCCCGCCCACGTAGGTGGTGTGTGACGGCGGGATCGGCCGCGCCCACGGGTACGGGTTCTCCTCGACGCGGAAGTCCGGGGCCCGCCCGGTGTAGACCCAGGCCGCTTCGCCGCGGATCACGACCGGGCCGACGACCCAGCTCAGGCTGCCACCGACGACGTCGACCGGAAAGTCCTTGGCGCGCAAGACCACGTCGTCGAGCCAGGGGCCCGGCAGCCGGGACGGGCCGCGCATCCAGCTCGCGGCGAGGTCGACCGGGCCGAGCGTGACGCGCGTGCGGGCGGCGAAGGTCACATCCTCGACGGACTCCGGGGTGCGCCAATCGGGATCGAAGTCGAGCCCGAGCGCCGTGAAGCCGCCGAGCGCGAGCCCAAGGGAGGCGCTGTCGGTCGGGAAGCGGGGCGGCTGGTGGAAGGGGATGACGACGAGATCGAGGGACCAGGGCTCGACCGTGAAACGCAGCTCCGTCGCAAACTCCGCCAATTTCTCGGTGCGGAGGAGGCCCTGGCCGTAGTCGATGGGGTTCAGCGTGTCGGTGGGCCGGAGGGCCTCGGAGATACCCCAGTCGAAGCGCAAGAGGCCGACGGTGAGGTCCATCGGACCGGCCGAGAACGCGACGCTGGCTTCGTGCGGGAGGTAGCGATGCAGCTCGGAGTCGCGGGCATCGAGGTAGAAGCGGGGCACGGCGCGGAGGCGCCAAGCGGGGTGCGGCCGGTAGTCGAGATCGGCGGAGGCGCCGATGCCGCCGAAGAGATCGCGGGCCGTGTCGCCTTGCTGCGGGTGAAAGAGCCCGTCGATGTAGAGGGTCGCGCTCGCGCGCAGGTCGTTCGCGCGGACGGGCAGCGCGGCCAAGACGCAGAGGCTGGCGAGCCCACGCGCGATCACTGTTCGAGACGTCGCCGCGACACCGCGTCCGGGGAGAGCACCAGCCCCGCCTGACGGTTCGTGAAGAGGAGCGTCGTGGCGCGGCCGGTCTCCGCGTTGGTGACGACGACCTTGCCGGGCCGCCACCACTTGCCTAGGAGCGCGTAGTCCGACGAGACGGCCTCCTTGACGAGGCCGCCGCCCTCCCGAGCGTAGTAGGCGACTTTCAAGACCCGTAAGGTCTCGATTTCACGCCAGAGCACGAGCCTTTCGTAGCCCGACTCGGGGTCGCGCGGGACGGCCTCGACGACGTGACAGCGCTGGCCGGTGAGCTCCTCGTCGCGGAGCCAGGTGTGCGTGAAGCGTGACTGCGACCGCGCGCCGAGGTCTTCGAGGGAGACCTCACTGCCGAGGAAGCGGCTGCCGCGCTTGCGGCCGACGATGCGCTTCACCTGCTTGTAGGCCGGTAGCCGCATCCACACCTCGTCCTGCCCGTCGTCGCCGGGGATGGTGAGCAGCTCCATCCCGCGATGCCGTGCCGGCTCTTCGAGCACGACGAGGGAGCGTTCGGCGTCATTGCCGGTCGCTTCGACCTGGGTGAGTTCGAAGACGCGGTCGTCTTCGCGGCCGACCTTGCTGTCCACGCGGAGGGTGACGCGCGCGCGTTCGGCGCGCCAGCCGGCGTCGACCTGATCCGCGCGGGCCGCGATGTCCTTGCCTTGGTCGGAGGGGCTGAGGGTGAACGCGAGCGCGGCAAGGACGACGAACATCGCGCCAGGGTAACGCGGGACTACGCGGGACGGAAGGCGTTCTTAGCGTCGCGGAGGCGCGCCATACAGGCGGCGGGCGTGTCGCCGCGGGCCAACGCCGGCACGTGGACCCGCAGGAAAGGGTTGTACTCACGCTCCTCGGCGAGGGTGCTCGGGACCGTCGGCAGCCCGGCGGCGCGTTGCGCGACGGCCCACGCGAGCTTCCGGTGGATGGCTTGGTTCTCGGGCTCGACCGTGGCGGCGAAGGTCAGATTCGCCACGGCGTATTCGTGGCCACAGTAGACCCGGGTCTCCGGTGGCAACGCGCCGAGGACGTCAAAGAGCGCCGTGACCATCTGCTCGGCGCTCCCCTCGAAGAAGCGCCCGCAGCCCGCCACGAAGAGCGTGTCGCCGCAGAAGAGCGCCGGCCCTTCATGGGCGCCCTCCCCGGCCACGAACGCAACGTGGCCGCGCGTGTGACAGGGGACGAAGAGGACGCGCACGGTCAGTGAACCGACCTGGACCACGTCGCCGTGGCCGACGCCGTGGGTAAGGCCGGGGATTCGGGCCGCGTCGACCTGAGGTCCGACCACGGCGACGTGCGGCAAGGCGTCGGCGATAGCGACGTTGCCGCCGGAATGATCGCCGTGGTGGTGCGTGCAGAGGACGTGGGTGAGGCGCAGGCCCCGAGCGCGTACTTCAGACAGCACCGGTCCCGGGTCGGCGGGGTCGACCGCCGCGGCGTCGCCCGTGGCCGGATCGATCAGGAGATACGCGTAGTTGTCGGCGAGGATCGGGATGGGGACGACCTGCACGCGCGCTCCTCCCCGAGATCAGACGTGGGCGTGGCCCGCGAGCGCCGCGATGGCGGGCTGAAGGCGGGAGACGCCGAACAGCTCCTGGACGCTCGGCGCGACGATCTCGACCAGCGTACGACGGCGCAACGTCTCGGAATCGCGTCGCGAGAGACGGCCAGCGAGGGCGCGCTGCGCGTCGGTCACGCCGAGCATCAACGCTTCGCGCGGATCCTCGCCAGGGCCCGCCGCGAGCTCATGCGCAAAGGCATGCGCCACGGCGGAGCGCACGGCGTCGCCGCCGGTCGTGATGGCCCACGATACGAAGCGCCAGGCGAGCTCGGCGTGGCGGGCTTCGTCGTCTGCGATTCCTTGGAGCTGCGCCGACAGCGACAGCTCGGGGCACGCGCGAGCGGCCGCGCCGAGCACGACGGCGGCGAGCGTCTCGCCGACGCAGCCTTCACGTGCGGCGGCGACCGCGGCAGCGGTGAGATCGGCGCTGACGACGAGCCCGCTACAGTCGAGCGGACCCGGGCCTTCGCCACTGCCGTCGAGATCGGCGGCGAGGCGGAAGGCGAAACGCGCGTGCCCGATCTCGTCCATGACGGCGCGGGTGGCGTCCGCGACGAGCTCGGGCGGCGCGCCCACGGAGAGGAGGTCGAGGCCGAAGCGCTGGAAGCTGGCGATGGCGGCGTGTTCGTCGCGCGCATCTTCGCGCCAGGCGGCCGCGAGCGCGCGGCGCGCGTGGCCGTCGAGGAGCGTGCTGGCCGAGACGCGCTCCGGGAGCAGCCAGTCGCGGCGCCGCTCGAGGCCCGCGACACGACGCACCCCGTCGACCTCGAGGGGGCGACCGCAGCACGCGCCGTTGCAGTGGACGTAGCAGCACTCATCGCCGACGAGCTGCGCGACCCCGACACCCGGGTTGCAGCACCCGTCCTGGACGAGGCTCGGGTCGGGGCAGCCTTCGGGCGGGAGCGGCCCCTCGTAGGCCATCGGGAACGCGCCGGGCTTGCCGCCGAAGGGCGGGTTCTCGATGTTGTACTTCAGCGCCGCCGCCGAATAGCAGGTGGTCGCCGAGCTGCCCCCGCCGCAGAGGTCCCCGGACACGTCGGGTCCGCCCACATCCTCCGCCGGGCCGACGTCTTCCGCAGGGCCGACGTCATGAGTGGTGTCGGCGAGAGCGATGTCGGTCGCGGCCGGGACGTCGTCACCGCTCGTGTCGACGAGGGCGATGTCCTCGGCCGGCACGTCCTGGTCGGTGTCGGCGAGCATCACGTCCTCGCCGATGGGCGGCAAGTCGTTCGAGCTGGGGACGTCGGTGGCCGTCGGGATGTCCGCGAGGCTCGTGTCATCAGTGGCGGTCGCGTCGTCGGCAATGAGGACGTCTTCGGCGGCCCCGGTGTCGCTCGTGGCGGCGGTGTCGCCCGCCTGCGTGCCGGCGGTGCTGCTCTCGCACGCCACCGCGGTGGACGCCGACAGGGCGCCTATCGCCGCGAAGAAGCGTCGTCGGAAGGTCTCGTAGTTGCGCATGTTGGGTCTGTCCTTGGGGCGTCTCAGAGCCGTGCCACGAGGGAGCATGCCACAACCAAGGTCCGCTTGCTTCAACCGCGTTCACGGTGGTCCTCATGTGCCCGGCTCCGGCGACCTGTGGTAGACGAGCGTTGCGCCCGGTGACGACGCCGGAAGGAGGGGCCGTTGGTCGTAAACCAATCGAGTTCGTGGGTACGTCGTGCCGCTACGGCACTGGTCATCATGGTCGTCGGCGCGTTGCCGCTCGCGGCTATCGTGATGGCGATCGTCCCGGTGTCGAAGCGCCTTACGGCGCCGATTCTCTGCCCCGCGGGCACCGTTCGTGCCTTCGTGGTCTCCTACACGGAGCACCCGAAGCCCGGCACCACCAGCTTCAAGTCGGAGCTCGTCTGTGAAGGCGCCGACGGAAAGCTCGACCGAACGGGCGCCTTCATGACCTGGTTCGTCCTGTCCGGCTACGCGGCGCTCGGGATCGGGCTCAACATGGCGAAGAACGCGGCCCTGGCCAAGGGGCGGCGGGGCGCCCCGCGCGACGAGTCCGGCATCCAAGGTGGGGGTCCATCATGACGGCGCTCAGAAGAGTCGTGCTGCCAGCGTTCACGGCCATCTCGCTCGCGTCGGGTTGTGGCGTCGGGACCACGAGCGAGGCTGAGTTCGTCGATCATTACGGTGTTCGCGACATCGACGAGATCCCCTTCGTGGGCGAAGACATGCTTCAGGGCGTCCGAGCGAAGACCTCGATGGAGGCCATCATGGCGCGGGTCGGGGTTACCCCCTCGACGTCGAGGCTCCTCAGTGCACACTTCAGCCCGACGAGCATGAGCGCCGTCATCGGGGTCAAGGGCAAGGAGATGGCCCTCGATCGCGTCCATGTGAACGTGCACGACACGCTCATCGACCCGTCGCCCGAACGCCTCGACGACGACGACGTGGCTGGGCGAGTCTTCGACGGCAACGTGATCCCATACGACCGTTTCCCAGCGATGCGCCTCGCTGCCGCGAAGCTCCTCGGGATGACCATCAATCAGGTGCGATCCCTCTATGTAGAGCGACGCGATAAGGACGGCGATGTCATTGTCAACGTTTCGGCGGACAACCTCCGCCAAAATGGTACCGTCACCTTCTCGCTCGAAGGCGTAGTCCTTGAGAGCGACGGCGGCGCTCCAGCGAGCAACACCACTGGCACGACGACGACCGTCAGCGGCGTAACGACGAGTGTCACGATCGAGACGTCGAAGTAGCAAGACGGGCACGCATGCCCAAGGAATTCCAAATGTTCAGCTTCGACATTCGCCCCTTCGACGCGCTCACCCTGCGAGAGCTCTACGACATCCTCGCGCTACGGGACCGGGTCTTCGTGGTCGGCCAGAAGATCACCGACGAACCGGAAGTCGACGGCCTCGACCCGCGCGCGTGGCATGCACAAGTTCTTGATGAGAATGGTCTTCTCGTCGCGACGCTCCGCGTGTTCCTCGATGAGGTGCCCGCCGTCGTCGGGCGTGTCGCGACCGAACCGACTCGGCAGGGCCAGGGGATCGGGAGCTGGATGATGACGCAGTGTCAAGCCTGGCTGGGCGACCGCCCCGCGACCATGCACGCCCAAGCGCACCTCGAGGGGTGGTACGGGCGCCTGGGCTGGCACGCGTACGGCGAGCCTTACCTCGAATGCGGCATTCCGCATGTGTCGATGTGCCGGCCGGCACCTTCGAAATCCCAAGCGGAATCACCATGATGTTGCCGCTCTTCACCATCGTCGCCGCCGCCATCGTGGCCCTTCAGAACCCACCGGGGGACGCCCTCGTATACACGGTAAGGGCCACCGAGGCCGCCGATATCGCGGTGGCGGACGCGCGACTCGCCGCGTTCGCGGCCCTCGAAGACCGGGGGCGAGGGCGGTATACGTCGTCACGCCTGCCCGATGGGCGCCTCGAGGCGCGGTTCAAGTTCTCGGGTAGGTCGCCCGCGGGCTTCGCCGCCCGACTCGATGCGCTCCTCGCAACCCCGGGACGGCTCGAGATATGGGGCTGCGCGCCGGGGTCGAACGCGTGGCTTCTCGAGGGTGCGCGCTCATCGTGGCGTGCACGCGCCGACGACCGAGGCGCGGTCATCGTGGACTTCGCCGGCGCCGTCCCCGATGCGTCGCGGCTGCGGGACGTCGTGAAGCCACCCAAAGGTATTGGCGTCGTCGTCGAAGCATGGAACGAATCGGAGCATCGGCTGGTCGCGACCGAGGCGCCCGCGGCGCTGACCCGAGTGGATGTCGCCGAGGCGACGCTGAAGGAAGACCCGATGACCTTCATGCCCATGATTGCACTCCGGTTCACGGACCTCGGCAAGGCCGAGTTCGGGCGGCTGACGACACGCTGCGTGAAGCACCTGCTGCCCATCACCTTCGACGGCCGCGCTGTCATGGTCCCCGTCGTTCAGGAGCCCATCACCGGTGGCGTCGCGCACATTACCTTGGGCTCCATGTCGGCTGACGGCCCGAATGGCGTCCCAGAGCAAGCGCCGTCCGTCAGCGCAGCGGCCCTCGTCGGCGGCACCATTCGGGGGACGCTGTCTCTGGACTGACGTCGCGCGACGCCAGCTCGAATCCCGCGATCCCGAAAATGGAACCGGATCTCATGGCTTTCCCCACCTTGACGGTGGCTTCTGCCGGGTGTAGCACATGCTATCAAGGTGATAACCGTGCGGTTAACGTGGGGCGTGGGTCTCAGCGACGTCGCTGAGGATGCCGCGCCGAGCGCTTTGGGGAGCGTCACGTCGAACGCACGCATCGACGGGAGATCGCGGTCATGACTGGTCGTGTAAAGTGGTTCTCTGATGCCAAAGGCTACGGATTCGTCACCTCCGACGACCGGCCAGGGCAAGACATCTTCGTTCATCACACCGTGATTTTGCAGGACGGCTTCCGTACGCTCGCCGAGGGCGATACGGTGGACTTCGACCTTGTCGAAGGGCCAAAGGGACTCCATGCGGAGGCAGTCAAGAAGCTCGAGCAGCAGTTCATGGCGATGGCCGCCTGAGGACCGTCGTCCGGCGACGGCGCTCGGGAGCTGGCATCCGGATGGGGTCCACGTCGATGTGGGCCAGCATCGCCTCCACGTCGTGGACGTGGGCGCGGGCACGTCACCTCCAGTGTTGCTGCTGCACGGCATCCTCGTCTCGAGCTGGGCCTGGCGGCATACGCTGTCGGGCCTCGCTCACTCGCGGCGCCTGATCGCGCCGTGTCACCCTGGGCACGGCTTCAGTTCGAAAGGCGCATCGTCGTACAGCATTGCCGAGTTGACCCACGCCGCGGTCGGGCTCCTGGACCGCCTCGAGATTGATCACGTCGACGTCGTCGGCAACTCGCTCGGCGGCGGGGTCGCGCTGCGGATGGCGCTCGACTATCCGGATCGGGTTAGGCGACTCGTGCTGCTCGCGCCCGCTGCTATGCCCATCCCCGCTTTCGCCCCGCTCTTGATGCTTCAGGGGAGCCACTTCGGCGCGCTCTACCGAACGGTCCTGCGGGAGCGGGTCATTCGAAGCTTTCTGACCCACAGCGCCTACAGACAACCGATCGTGGACGACGCGTTCATGGCCGGACTTTGGGCGCCTCTGGCGAGCGGTGAGACCTTCGCGGCTGCGGGCGTGCTCAGCCGCGGGCTGCCTGCGGAGATGCGGGGCCTGTACGAGGCCCTGCCGACCATCTTCAAACGGACGCTCGTCGTTTGGGGTGACCACGACGGACTCTTGAGCCCGAGCGCGGCGCCGTCCATCGTGGGCCGGCTCCCTCGCGCAGAGCTACGGCTCTTCGAGGAGTGCGGCCACTGCCCCATGGAGGAGCATCCGGACGCGTTCAACGCGATGTTGACGGCGTTTCTCGATAGCTGAGTGGGGGGAGAGAGAGGGGCGCCGGGCGCCGACCTTCAGATCTCTTGGGCGAGGCGCTGCTTGGTCTGCCAGAGGCTCATCACCGACATGTAGGTGAAGCCGAACTGGAACATCAGCATGAACGGGAAGGCCATCCAGGCGCCGTACTCGATGGACGCGTAGACCGCGTAGGTGAACCAGAGCGCGAGCGCGAGCTCGACGACCGGCGTCCAGTCGTAGCGACGGTGGTACGCCGTGCGGGTCTTCCACGAGCTGTCGGTGGACTTCACGACGCCGTACTTCGGGGTGCGGGTGAAGCCGGACTGGTGCCCGATGAGCGCCTCGATGACCGCCTTGGTGTTGTTGATGCACATGCCGATGCCGACGCTCAGGACCACGGGGAGGTACTTGAGCGCGTCGAAGCGGCTGACGCCGGCTTCGCGTTGGCACACGTAGTAGAAGTACCCGATCGAGAGGGTCGACAGCAGGAAAGCCGGCAGGTCGAGCCACATCAGCCAGGGGACCTGGAGCTTGTACCGAATCGCGATGCTGACCGGCATGATGAGGCACAGCACGACCATGAGCAGGTAGGCGAGGTTGTTCGTCAGGTGGAAGAACGACTCGGCCTTGGTCGCGAACGGGAGCTTGCTGTTCCAGATGCGCGGAAGGAGCTTGCGCGCCGTCTGGATGCTGCCCTTGGCCCAGCGGTGCTGCTGGCTCTTGAAGCTGTTCATCTCGACGGGCACTTCGGCCGGCGCGAGCACGTCGGGGAGGAACACGAACTGCCAGCCGTTGATCTGCGACCGGTAGCTGAGGTCGAGATCCTCGGTGAGGGTGTCGTGCTGCCAGCCGCCAGCGTCTTCGATGGTCGCACGGCGCCAGACGCCGGCCGTGCCATTGAAGTTGAAGAAGCGACCCGAGCGGTTACGCGCGGTGTGCTCGATGATGAAGTGGCCGTCGAGCATGACCGACTGGGCCCGCGTGAGCAGGTTGAAGTCGCGGTTCAGGTGGTCCCAGCGGACCTGCACCATGCCGATACGTGCGTCGGTGAAGAACTGGATCGTGCGCTCGAAGAAGTCGGGCTGTGGGACGAAGTCGGCGTCGAACACGGCGACGAACTCGCCCGTCGACGTATCGAGGCCCTTGGCCAGCGCGCCCGCCTTGAAGCCGGAGCGATCGATTCGGTGGATGAGCTCGATGTCGATGCCGGCGGCCTTCCACTTGTCGACGCAACGCTGCGCGATCTCGGTGGTGCCGTCCGTGGAGTCGTCGAGGACCTGAACCTGGAAGCGATCACGCGGATAGCGAATGCCGCAGGTCGCGTCGATGAGGCGCTCGGCGACGAACATCTCGTTGTACATGGGCAGCTGCACCGTGACGCGGGGCAGCGCTTCGAAGGTCGACTTTGGGATCCACGGGTTCTGCTTGTGGCGCTTGTAGAGCCACGCCAGGTAGTACCGATGCCCGCCGTAGATCGAGAGCAGCACGAGCAAGGTGCCGTACAGCACCAGGAATGCAAACTCGAATGGGGTGATGTCCAACGCAGTCACCTGATCTCCCCGGTCCCGCGACCCGCTCGACTTGTGTTGCGGGCGCGCGCACGGCGCTCTGGGCCGTGAATGGGGCCGGGACGTTAGCACCGGCCCTGATGTGCGTCAACACCTATAAAGTCCATGACTTCAAGGCTTTAGAGCGGGTGGGCGAATTGCCTGCCGCGTCGGCGCTCGGGCCGGAATACGGCTGAAAGTCCATTCTGTCCATGTTCGAAATGGCCCCGGCCGGGGGCATTTCGCCCGAGTGCCGATGAGGACTGGACTAGCGATGGTCCGATCGTTACAAAGCGCCCCCAATGGCTAGGTCGGGTCCGAGTCCGGCTGACCGCACCGACGACACGACCGAGGGCTTGAGGGAGAACGACGATGCGAATCACGACGCGATGGACCCGGTTGTGGACTGCGGGGCTCGGCCTGATCGCCGCGCTGGCGTGCGAGTCGAAGACCTACCCACAGGTCATGCAGAACGATGGTGCTGACGCGCAGGACGGCACCGATGGCGGCGACGCCACCGACGGCACCACCGACGCGACCGATGGCACCACCGACGCCACCGACGGCACCACCGACGCGACCGACGGCACCACCGACGCGACCGATGGCACCACCGACGCGACCGATGGCACTACCGACGCGACCGATGGCACCACCGACGCGACCGATGGTACCGACGGGACCACCGACGCAACGGACGGCACGACCGACGGCACCGACGCCACGGACGGCACGACCGACGGCACCGACGCGACCGATGGCGGAACCGACGGGACGGACGGGACCGATCCGATGGGCGCGTGTTGCCTCGAGAATGAGTGCGCGGAGACGACGCAGCTCGGATGTCTGGACCAGGGCGGGCTCTTCTCCGAAGGGGCCATTTGTGGCCCGGACACCTGCGCCCCGCCCGAAGACGCGTGCTGCCTCCCTGACGGCATGTGCGTGGAGGGGTCGGCCGCGGAGTGCGAGCAGTTCGGCGGTAAATCGTCGGAAGGGGTCTCCTGCGACGTCGCGATGTGCGCGCCGACCCAAGAAGACACCTGGGCCTGCTGCGTCTCGGGCGCCTGCCAGACGCTGACGGCGACCGATTGCAGCGCGAAGGCGGGGACGCTCGTTCTCGGCGAGGCCTGTGGCGCCGTCGACTGCGCCAAACCGCCCGCGACGGGCGCCTGCTGCACGCCGATGGGCCTGTGTATTCCGGATCTGCCTGCGACGTCGTGCACGGAGATCGGCGGATTCCACCACGAAGGCGAAGGGTGCACGGACACGTTCTGTCTCGAGTGATCCAGCCGGCCGACTTCCTTCCGCCGCGTTTTTGGGGCGAGGGACTTCGGCGCGCTCAAATCGAGTGCCGTCTCGTCAGGATCGCGTTATCATCGACAAACACTCGTGCCGCCGGTGGCTCCTCGGGGCGAGTGATTCTGGGGGTTCCATCGTGAAGACATCATCATTGGTTACGGCGCTCACCGCCGCTTTCGTCCTTTCGGGCGCGCCCGACGCGGACGCTTGCAAGTGCATCCCGCCCACGGTCAGCTCGTCTTACCAGAACGCGACGGACGTCGTCCGGGCGCAGATCGTCTACGGCGCAACCGTGGGCAACGATCGATGGCACCTCGCCCGCGTCCTCGGCACCTTCAAGGGCTGTGCGAAGCCGAACTCCTGGATCTACGTGCGCTCGGCGGCCAGCTCGGCCGCCTGCGGCCTGACCCTCACGAACGGCGCGCAGTACCTCTTGAACGGCACCGCCGACACCTCGTTCGCGTGGGCCATTCCGGTCATCAGCGTCAATAGTTGCGGGTACAACAGGCCGATCAGCCAGCTCACCAAACACGACCGTCAGTTCCTCACGACGCGTTACAACTGCTGCGGGAAGACGTGCGCGTGCACCAACGGTAAGCCGCCGGTGAACTGCTTCGCCGATCCGTGTTCGGTCGCCGGCTGCCCCTCGGGTGAATGCCAGTCGAACTACTGCGGTGGTTGCAAAGCCGAGTTCTTCGACGAAGCGGGCTACCAGATGTGTCTCCCCTGCGCGACGAACAACGATTGCGCGTGGGGCCAGGCGTGTAGCGAAGGCCTCTGCGTGGCCAAGTGCACCTCCGACGAGGACTGCAACACGGGCAGCTGGTGCCGCCCGACGCAGGGCGACTTCGAGAGCGGTGAGCTCGGCGCGGGCGCGTGTACACCGTATGCGGGTGAAGGCGAGTCGTGTGGCGGGTTCGTGCCCTATTGGATGGTCAGCTCCTGCGCACCGGGCCTCATCTGCACCGACACGCCGCCCTGGATCGCCGACGCACCGGGCACCTGCCGACAGCCGTGCAAGAGCTTCGAGGACTGCGCCGAGAACGAGTACTGCGGGTCGGGCGACGTCTGCCGTGACGACGGCGCGTGCAAGACGCAGAAAGACTGCATGACCGAGGGCAACGCCTATATCACGGTGAAGTGCCTCGGCTACTCGGTCTGCCTCGAAGACAAGTGCGACTACAAGTGCGGTAGCCCGCTGTGCAACAACGTCGAAGGCGTCGACTTCGGGTTCTGCGACATGTTCCTCGGCTGGAC
>JADMJS010000400.1 GCA_018780435.1 Myxococcales bacterium | reverse complement strand
GTCCGCACGAGACGAGTGGAGATTTCGAGAGATGAAAAAGTTCCTCCTTGCTGCTTCCGGCGCCCTTCTCCTCACCGCGACCACGGCGTCTGCCGACGTGCCGCCGCCGCCCGCCGCCGACCCAATCACCAAGTGTAAGGGCTGCCATGGTCCCGAGCTCGCCGGCAAGGCGAAGTCACCGGCCATCGCGGGTGAGGACAAGGACAAGATCAAGGCGTCCATGACGACCAAGATCCCGAAGCAGATGACCGCCGTCTCGAAGACGCTCACCCCGGAGCAGATCGACGCCCTCGCAGCGCAGATCTCGGCCATGCCGAAGCCCGCTCCCAAGTAATCCTTGAGACTTTTGCGACTCCCACTCGGCGGTCCCCGTTCGTTCGTTCTGGCGGCGGTGGCGGCACTCGCGCTCGCCGGTCCCGGTTGTGGCATCAACAAAGGTGCCCAAGACGCGTCCTCGTCTTCCGACGGGGACGAGGACGCCACGAGCGATGGCGGCGACTACGTCGTCGACGACTGCGAGTGGGTGCCGGGCGCCTGGACTTTCCACGATTGTGACGCGCCGGACGGCTTTGGTGTCTCGTTCGCGTCATCGGGCGAATGCGTCTATCAGGCCAGTGGCCAGAACGAGCTCATCGTTGGCGCCACGGCGTCCGCCAAAGACAGCGGCTTCCTGCTGACGTTGAACGACGGCAAAGAGTGCCTCGGCTTTTGGGATGGGACCCGGCTCTCCGGCTCCTGCAGCTCGAGTGGCCTCGGCGGCGCCAAGCCCTGCTGGTTTTACGCCGACAAGGAAGACTGACGTCGGCTCACGCCGCGGTCGAGACGCCGAGCCCCGCTAGAAACGGGCGGGGACGCGTCGTCTCCTCGATTTGGACGACCTCACCGGTCACCGAATGGGGCGAGACGCGGGTGACCTTGACCTGCGCCATCTGCCCGACCCACCGCAACTGGCCGAGCGCCATGCTCCCGACCGGGAAGTTCACGATGACGTTCGTCCGAGTGCGCCCCATCATCTGAGGCTTCAGGGCCGTCGACGCACGGCTCGGCCCTTCGACGAGGACCTCGACCACCTGATCTTGCAAAGTCGCGAGGCGTGCGCGCCGTTGGCGATCGGCGAGCTCGAAGACGACTTGCAGCCGGCGCGCCTTCTCCGGCTCCGGGACGTCGTCCTCGTACTGCGCTGCTTTGGTGCCGGGACGCGGTGAGTACGTGAAGCCGAAGAGGAAGTCGTACTTCACGCGGTCGATGAGTGACAGCGTCTCTTCGAAGTCCGCCTCGGTCTCTCCGGGGAAGCCTACGATGATGTCGGTCGAGAAGTAGATCCCTGGGACAACGGCCCGGATGCGATCGGCGCGTTCGATATATTCGGCGGCGGTGTAGCCGCGTCGCATGCGCTCGAGGACGCGGTCCGAACCCGACTGCACCGGCAGGTGGAAGTACTCGCAAAGTGGCTCCAGCGTCGCAAAGCGGTCGATGAGCTCGTCGGTGCAGTCCCACGGGTGGCTCGTCGTGAAGCGGAGTCGGTCGAGCCCCGGGACGGCGGCGACGCGATCGAGGAGCTGCGGGAAGAGGACGCCGTCGCTCCGGTCATGACCGTAGGAATTGACGTTCTGGCCGAGCAGCAGGATCTCGCGGACGCCGGACTCGACGAAGCGGGTGACCTCGGCCACCACGTCGTCCGCAGGCTTGGACAGCTCGCGCCCCCGGACCTGGGGCACGATGCAGAAGGCGCAGTTCTTGTTGCAGCCCTTCATGACCGTGACGTTGGCGACGGGCTTGCCGTCTTCGAGCGGCTTCCCCGCCACGAACTCGTAGCCGTCCTTCTTCTTGTGCAGGACGGTCTCGCTGAGGCGCTGGCCCTCACTCCGGACCCGATCGATGAGCGCGGGCAGCGACGGGATGTTGTCGGGGCCGAAGACGAGATCGAGGTACTTCGCCTTCTTCAGGAGCGCCTCGCCTTCCTGTTGGGCGACGCAACCGCCCACACCGATGAGCAGATCGGGGTTGTGCTGTTTCAGGGGCGCGAAGGTGCCAAGGTAGCTCATGAGCTTCTGCTCGGCCCTGTCTCGTACAGTGCAGCTGTTCAGCAGGATCAGGTCGGCTTGGGCCGGATCGTCGGTGGGCGTATAGGACAGCGGTTCGAGCACCTGGAGGATACGCTCGGTGTCGTATGCGTTCATCTGGCAGCCGAAGGTCTGGACGTAGACGAAGCGTTGCATCACGGGCCTCGGGTCTGGAAGCTGGGCGGTCCGTCCGCCGGGACGCGCGAAGCTACTGGTCGGTAGCCCCTGCCACAAGGCGGAAATGTTCAAACGATGACGCGAGCGGATCCCGCCGCGACTCTACCGGGCGAATGACTCTCGTTACTGATTGCCCCGGGCGCGACGTGGTGGTATCACCCGCGCCTCCCGGAGGTTGCCCATGCGCTTTTTTCGCGGCCAGATCACCACCATTGCTGACGAGATGGTGAAGGCGCTCATCGCTGCGAACTTCGTCGAAGTCACGAGCGAGTCGCAGGCAGAAGTCGTCCTCGACGTCGAAGCGGTGCTCAAAGAGTACCTCCGCATGCAGCGCGACGTGAACGAGAAGGCCAAGGACACCGTCGCCAGCCGTAATCTCGATTACAGCCAGCTCTCGAAGGTGCGTCAGGAAGAGGCAGCGCGCCGCGGCATGTCGGCGCCGGAAGACTGGCTCCTGAAGCAGCTCGTCGAGGTCATGCTCCACTCGAAGAACGTGGACGAAGTGTTCGGCCAGGACCACGAGCTCCGCCGCACCATGCGAGACGTGCTGAAGCGTTACGCCGACACCGAGAAGGAGCTCGACCGTCAGGTCCGGGCTCGCATCAAGAACCTTCAGGAAGGCACGACCAACTGGGAGATCGAGTACCAGCGCGTCATGGGCGACCTGAAAGAGCAGAAGCGACTCGACTGAGCCGGCGCTGCCGCCCCCCGTTCAACGTTTCCCGAAGCGCGTCGCCTACTTGCGAAAGACAGGCGAGTACGGCGCGGCCGCTTCGAACTCCGCCTGAGTCATCTTGCCGCGTTCGCGCATGACCCCGAGGGTGCGCTGAAGGCGACTGCGCCAGATCTCGGTGACCTGCCCGCGTCGAAATTGCGAATAGAACTTCTTGGGGTTCGGCAAGAGGCTCGCGATGAAGGCACACTCGACGGCGTCGAGGTCCTTGGGCGACTTCCCGAAGTAGGTCTGCGCCGCCTTGCGAATCCCGTAGATGCCCGGGCCCAACTCGACCACATTCACGTAGAGCTCGAGGATCTGGTTCTTCGTCATCTGCTTCTCGAGGCGCCAAGCCAGGAACATCTCCTGGAACTTACGTGCGAGGGTCTTCGTGCGGTGCAGCCACACGTTCTTGACGAGCTGCTGGGTGAGCGTGCTCGCGCCGCGGTAGAAGCGCCCGAGCTCGAGGTTCTGAACGATCGCGTCCTTGATGGCGAAGAGCGAGATGCCGCGGTGGTTGAAGAAGCTGCCGTCTTCGGTCGTGGTCAGGACCTTGGCCATCCACGGGCTCACCTCCGAGAGGGAGGTATAGCGACCACTGCCCGGACCGACATTCAGGGTCTCTTCCGTCCCGTCCGCGCGCGTGATCCGCAGCGGGAAGCTGCGCCGCACGAGCCCGAGGTCCACGTCGCCAAGTGACTTGACCACGAAGTTTTTGTTCTTCGCATCGGACTCATATTCGAGGCTCTTGGGTTCACGAAGGTCCACGCGACCCGAGAGTCGCCAGCTCACGGACCCTTCGAGCACCATGCCGTGGAGTGGCCCGAGCAGGGCCGCTGGAATGGCCCTGACGACGGTCGCCGCGGACGTATCGGGCAAGTCGAAACGGAAGTGAATGACGGGGGCCTCGGCGAGATCGCGGATGCCGAGGTCCACCGCCGCGCGGACGTCGCCCAGTCGAAGCTCGGCGTCCGAGAGCGTGAGCGCGCCGTCGGCCGGCTCGAAGAGAAGGTGCCCACGGCCGCCGACGACGGGGACATGGACCGGGTCCGGGGCGAGGTGACGGGACTGCAGGACCAGCCCGTCGACATGGGCCCGACCGCTCACATCGAGGCGACCATCGGCCTCAAAGGTGGCGGTGAGATCGGTGTCGACGACTGCGAGTCGTTCGAAGGGCGTGAGGCCGCGCGGCACGTCGAGGCGTACGGCCACGACCCGGACGACGAGCTCGTCGCCGGTCGCTTCGATTCGCACCTGCTCGGTGCCTCGCGTGAGCTCAAGAGTGGCGCCGCGAGTGGACGGGTCGCCCGAGACGACGCGCTCGAACGTGACATCGAAGCGGTCTGTATCTTCGACGGCCCCACCGTCCGGCGAATAGCCGGCTTGCCTGACCACGACCTTGGGGATCGGGCTGCGGGCGAGCAGCGCTCTCGCCCGCTCGCGGAGGTGTGGCAAGCGGTCACGGGCCTCGGTAAAGAGCGAGACGAGCGCTCGCCTCACGACGGCGCCGCGTTCGAGATCGAGCTTCGGACGCGGACCGAGGGGCGGGTTCGGGCCGGTGGGACCGCCGGGCGCGTTCGGGAGCAGGAGCGGGACGAGCTCGGCTTCGAGAGCGCCGAGGAGCGCGGCGTGGAAGGTGGGTCTTTCGAGCGTCAACGACGAGATGGCCATCGGGAGAGCACCTTCGTCAGTCGGTGGCGACGCTGCCCTGGCGAGATCGACGGTCAAGGTCTGGAAGTCGCCGAGCAAGTTACCAGTGGTCGCGGCCCAGACCGAGAGGCCGCCTAGCGTGACGGTGCTACCGCCGTACCAGGCGACGCGTTCGAGCCGGAACCCGAGGTCGCCGAAGCGAGACGTGAAGCTCGTGGGCTGCGTCAAGGCGAGAGTCAGCCGACCGGATTCGCGGGCCCACGTCGACTCCAGCCGTAGCGGCATGTCGAAGGGGCCCAATAGCGCATTGACGGTGACGGCGAGCTCAAGGCGATCGCGAAGCGGAGACTCCGACCGGATGGTCCCGGCGATGGCGGTCAGACCGAGCTCACCGGCGAGCTTCCCCGCGATCGCGGGAGGGAGCTCGACGCCGCTGACCGTCACGACACCGCCGTCGAAGTCGATCGCCGGAATATGGCGTTCGACGTATGCCCAGATGCCCTCGCCGCCGGCGCCGCCGCCGTCTTTGCTTTTGTCCGTGAGCTCTCGGAGGCGCTCTACGAGGGGACGCCAGTTGTCGGTCCCATCGGCGACGCGACGCAGATGAAGCGCCGGTCCCGAAAGCGTCACCCGGGTGAGCCGAGGTTTGAGCGCCGGCGACTCGATGTCGATCACGACTTCGGACACCTCGATGAGGGGCCCGGGGGAGGTGACGCCCGTGCTCGCCGAGGGGGTCATTCGCAGCCCGCTGACGCGGACGCGGGTCCAACTCTCGAGCGTCACCGACGCGATCTCGACGTCAAGGCCGAGCATCTGCCCGACCCGAGCTGCCGCGGCGCGGATGCGACCGTCTACGAGCGTGGGGAGGTAGAGATAGGTCGCGAGCGCGACCAAACCGAGGAGGACGAGCGGGACGACGACCCAAAGCCACCGACGACGGGACGAGCGGGTCATGGGTCGAAGGCGCTCATGTCGGTATTGGGAAAGGGGACCGCCGGTGTTTCGAACGGGGTCCTCAAGTTCGCCGAGAGTGGGCTAAGACGGTGATCAGTACGTCTTTTCGCCAGCGGTGGCGATGATGGCCACGATGACGCCCGCAGCGGCGAGCGCACCGACACTCGCCAGCGTGACGGTCTTCCAGGTCGAGATGTGGTCGACCTCGTAGCTGTCGACGCCGTCGAGCATGAGCAGCGTGTCGCGGTCGGACGCGACGAGCTGAGCCTGGGTCATTTTGAAGTTGAACGGCGTCACCGGATATCGGCGTCCACCGGAGGAGCGCACGTAAAGGCGCGTGTCGTTCTCGACGACCACGTCCGTGCCTTCGGAGTCCTTGATGGCGACCGAGGTCGAGTCATCGGGCTTCGCTTGGAGGCGCGCGAACTCCTCGGGCTGAACGACGTAGGTGTTGTAGCACCCGATCGTGGCGAGGCTGAACGTAGCGAGGGTCATGAGGCTGAGCGGACGAAGCATGATCGAGAGCACCTCCAGAGCGTGCGCGCGGGAGTCTAGCGGAAGAAGTGGGCGGCGAACAGGCGTCCCGTGCTTTTCCTTGAGGAGCGGGCCCGCACCGTCGCGCGGCTCGGGGGGAGACTGACCGATCGTGCCGGTCGAGCGCAACCGTTCGATGCGACCCCGATGCGGATCGCTCGCGGGGCGGCCGCAGAGGCACACTGAAAGAACCGAATGGAGGCTTGCCAACGCGGGCCTCGTCCACTAAACCGTGGCGCTCATGGCGGACCTCCCCATCGAGCACGTCATCCCGGGTGAGACTGAGCACGCGGCGGTCGGCGTTCAGCCTGCCGCCCCGTCCGGCACAGCGGCGGCGGTGCGCGAAGCTCGCCCGAGCTGGCTCAAGGTCCGCGCCCCCGGCGGCCCCCGCTACGTCGACGTCAAGGAACGCTTGCGCGGCCTCTCGCTCCATACGGTCTGCGAAGAGGCCCGCTGCCCCAACATGGGCGAGTGCTGGAGCGCCGGCACGGCTACCGTCATGATCTTGGGCGACACCTGTACGCGTGGCTGCCGCTTCTGCGCGGTCGACACCGGAAAGCCGACAGAACTCGATTGGGCCGAGCCGGGACGCGTCGCCCTCGCCATCTCCCAGATGGGGCTCGACTACGTGGTGCTCACATCCGTCAACCGAGACGAGCTCGAGGACGGCGGTAGCACCATCTTCGCGATGACGGTGAAAGCGGTGAAGGCGCGCCAGCCGTCCATCTTGGTCGAGGTCTTGACCCCGGACTTTCAGGGCAAACTCGACTGTGTCGAACGTGTCGTCGCCGCTGGCCCGGAGACCTACGCCCACAACGTCGAGACCGTGGAGCGCTTGCAACGACGCGTCCGCGATGCACGCGCCAACTACGCGCAGAGCCTCCGGGTGCTCGAACACGCGAAGGTGAAGCGGGCGCTCCCGCACGCCCTGACGAAAACGTCGATCATGCTGGGCCTCGGCGAGACCGACGCGGAGCTCGAGGCCACCCTCGCGGATCTCCGCGGCGTCGGCTGTGACGTCGTCACCTTCGGGCAGTACCTGCGCCCGACGAAGAAGCACCTGCCCGTCAAGGAGTACGTGACGCCCGAACGTTTCGAGGCGCTGCGGGTACGTGCGCTCGAGCTCGGCTTCGTCTATTGCGCGTCGGGTCCTCTGGTCCGTAGCTCCTACAAAGCCGGCGAGTATTTCCTCACTCAGTATCATCAGCGAGCCGCAGACCCCGGGACGGCGGGAGCGCTCTCGTGACGTCCTTCGAACGCGACGTCGGGCTCGTCACGGCCCTCGACCGCTGCCTCACGCGTCTTGCGGACGACGGCCGAACGCCACCCCACGCCCCTTGCGACGGTGACGAGGCCGCGCTCGTGGGTGCAGCCCGCGCACTCGAATCGGAAGATTGGGTCTTCTGGGGCCGCCAACTGAACGCCCCCGCGCTCGTCCGTGGCGTGACGCCGACGGAGCTCCTGATGGGCGGCCTCACGGCCGGCGTCTCCATCACGGGTGCGCTCGCCGCACGACGTATCGTCGCATGCACGCTCGGCCCCGCGGCCCGCTTGCCTCATGCGGCAGGGCTCGCGTTTGCCGCCCGCGGCCGTGGCCACATCGCGTTCGCCGACCTCGGCGCAGGCGCGATCTCCGACGGCGACGTCCACGTCGGCGTGAACTTCGCGGCCGTGCTGCGGGCGCCGGTCGTCTTCTTCATCCGCTCGCGTGGCCTGACGCCTATCGTCGAACGCGCGGAGGGGTGGGGCATCGACGGCGTGGTGGTCGATGGCCACGACGTCGTCGCCGTGCGAGACGCCGTGCGATCGGCTCGTGACGCCGCCTTGACACGGTCCGCTCCCGTCTGGATCGAAGCGCGCCTACGTGCGGGGGTTGGGGCCGACCCGCGGCTCCTCGCTGCCCACGACACCGAAGTAGAGGCCGCGCTCGCCGCTGCCGAGACGCGCGTCGCCGGCCTGCGGACCTCCGCGGCGACGGCGCGCGAGCACCCCCATGGAGCACAGGCGTGAACGACGTCACCCCCGAGCCGACCGCCACGCGAACGCTCAACATGGTGCAGGCCATCGGCGCCGCGCTGATGCAAGCGATGGAGCAGGACGACCGAGTGCTCGTGCTCGGCGAGGACGTCGGCAAGTTCGGCGGCGTCTTCCGCGCGACGCTCGGGCTGCACGAACGCTTCGGCGAGACCCGCGTCATCGACACGCCGCTCTCGGAGGCGGGCATCATCGGCACGGCGATCGGCATGGCGCTCTACGGCCTGAGGCCGGTCGCCGAGATTCAGTTCGCCGACTTCGTCTATCCGGGCTTCGATCAGATCGTGAGCGAGCTCGCCAAATACCGCTATCGCTCCGGCGGCCACTTCACGTGTCCCGTGCTCGTCCGAATGCCCTATGGCGGCGGGATCCGTGGCGGCCTCTACCATAGCCAGAGCCCGGAGGCGTACTTCGCCCACACGGCGGGGCTCGTAGTCGCCATCCCATCGAACCCGCACGACGCCAAGGGCCTGATCCTCGCGGCGCTGAAGCAGGACGACCCGGTGATCCTCCTCGAGCCCAAGCGCATCTACCGCGCGTCGCGTGGCGAGGTGCCGGACGCCCCGTACGAGGTCCCGCTCGGCAAAGCGGCCGTCGTGCGGCCCGGGGACCACGTCACGCTCATCGCCTATGGCGCGATGGTGCCCGTCGCGCTCGACGCGGCAGCGACGCTCGACAGCGAACACGGCCGTTCGGCCGAGGTCATCGACGTCCGAACGCTCGTCCCGCTCGATCTCGAGACACTCGCCGCCAGTGTGAACCGCACCGGGCGGGTCGTGGTCGTCCACGAAGCGCCGCGAACGTGCGGCTACGGCGCCGAGCTGGTGGCCAGCCTGCAGGAGGCCTGCTTCTGGCGGCTCGAAGCCCCTCTCGAACGCGTGACCGGGCTCGACACCCCGTTTCCGCACACGCTCGAACATTATTACTTGCCGGACGCGCCCCGTATCGTCGCGGCGGCCCTGCGGACTTTGTCCGTCTGACGCCGGCCGACCGGCCCCCACGGCGCGCCCGCACCGGCACGCGCCCCGAATCGAGGAGAGAAGCCCCATGAGCTACGAGTTCAAACTTCCGGACATCGGTGAAGGCGTAGTCGAGGGCGAGATCATCGCCTGGCTGGTGAACGAAGGGGACATGGTCACCGAGGATCAGCCGATCGTCGAGGTCCTGACGGACAAGGCCAACGTCGTCATCCCGAGCCCGAAGGCAGGCCGGGTGGTCTCGCTCCCGTGGAAGGCGGGCGACAGCGTCCCGGTGGGTAAGACCCTGCTCGTGCTCGACATCGGCGGTGGAGCCGCCGCGCCTGCGCCGACGCCCGCGGCCGTAGCAGCGCCGAAACCAGCCCCCGCCGTCGTGACGTCGCCGCCAGCGCCGAAGCCCGCTCCGGTCGTCGCGGCCCCGCCGAAGCCGGCTGCGGTCGCCCCCCCCCCGGTGGCTCCCCCGCCGGTGGCGCTCGACGCCGAGGGCTCCGGCGAAGAAGCGCCCGATGAGCTCGAGGACGAGACGATCTCGAGTGATCCGAGTGACCTCGGCCCGACGGAAGGCGTGCTCGCCGCGCCGTCGACGCGCCGGTTGGCCCGCGAATTGGGCGTTCAGCTCACCAAGGTCGTCGCGACCGGGAAGTTCGGCCGCGTGACGCGTGAGGACGTCGAACGTGCGGCGGCTGAGAAGAAGGCCCCGGCTCGAGCGGCGGCGCCCGCGGCCCCGAGCGCGGCCCCATCGGCTCCCATCGCGGCGGTGAGAGTCGGCCCGGCCCCCACGCCGGATCGGATGAAGCTGAAGGGCATCCGCAAGGCGCAGGCCGAAGGGATGGTGAAGTCCTTCTACACCGCACCGCACTTCACCTACGTCGAAGAGATCGACATGACGGAGCTCGTCCGCGTACGAACGGCGCTACGGCCGCTCGTCAAGGCACGCGGGCTCGACCTCAGCTACCTGCCCTTCATCATCAAGGCGCTGTGCACGACGCTCAAGGAGCACCCCTTCTTGAACGCGTCGCTCGATGACGCCGCGCAGGAGATCGTCTTTCACAAGGTCTACAATCTCGGGATCGCCGTCGCCACCGACCACGGTCTCACGGTCCCCGTGATTCACGGTGCTGACCAGAAGAACCTAGTGGAGCTGGCCTCCGAGCTCGCCGACAAGTCGGACCGCGCTCGCCGACTGAAGCTGACCAAGGAGGACTTCGGCGGATCGACCTTCACCATCACGTCGCTCGGCAAGGTCGGCGGGGTCATGGCGACACCGATCCTGAACCCGGGTGAGGTCGCGATCCTCGGCATCCACGCCATGCGGATCTCCCCGAAGTGGGACGAGGCGAAGGCCATCTTCGTGCCGCGTGAGACCATGAACGTGTCGCTGTCCTTCGACCACCGGGTCGTCGACGGCTTCACGGGGGCGACCGGCGTGCAGCGTCTGAAGGAGCTGCTCGAGACGCCCGAGCTCATGATGCTCGAGATGCGCTGATGGGGATGGTGTCCGAAGCGACGCCGCTTGGGCTTGGCGACGTGACTCCGCGCCCGGTCGTTGCCGGCGCCTCACCAAGCCTCTACCGCGTCCTCGCGGACGGCCCCGGGGAGAGTGGTGGCGTCCTCCCGGGGCACGTCCTCCCCTCGGACGAGACCCTGCTCCGGCTCTATCGCGCCATGGCGCTCGTGCGTGCGATCGACGAGCGCATGATCACGTTGCAGCGGCAGGGACGCATCAGCTTCTACGGTGCGGCCACGGGCCAGGAGGCCGCCGTCATCGGCTCCGGCCTCGCCCTCGACGACACCGACTGGGTGGTCCCCGCACTCCGCGAAGGCGGCATCGCGCTGCTGCGTGGTCTCTCGCTCTCCGACTACGTCAATCAGCTCTTCGGAAACGGCTCGGACATCGAGAAGGGCCGTCAGATGCCCTGTCACTACGGCCACAAGGGCGTGCGGTACGTGACGCTGAGCTCGTGCATCGCCAATCAGCTCTTCCACGCGGTCGGGATCGCGCTCGCCGCCCGCCTCCGCGGCGAAAAAACCATCGCGGTCGGGTACATGGGCGACGGCGCGACCAGCGAAGGTGACTTTCACGTCGCCATGGAATTCGCGGCGCGGCTAAGGGCGCCCGTGCTCCTCTTCTGTCAGAACAACCAATGGGCGATCTCGACGGGCGTCCGCGGTCAGACCCTGGCCGCGACCATGGCTCAGAAGGCCCACGGCTACGGGATGGACGGCTACCGGGTGGACGGAAACGACGTCCTCGCCGTCCACGCGCTCACGACCCACGTGGTCTCCGAGATCCGGCGCACGGGACGCCCCGCCTTCATCGAAGCGCTGACGTACCGCATCGGCGCCCACTCGACGTCGGACGATCCAACGCGATATCGCGACGAGTCGATCACCGAACGGTGGCGGGAGCGCGACCCGCTGCGTCGCCTCCGCCCGCTCCTCGACGCCCGCGGACTCTGGGACGATGCGCGCGAGGTCGCTTTCGTGTCCGACGTGGCCGAGCGCCTCAAGGCAGAAGTGCAGCGCGCCGAGGCCGACGCACCACCGACCCTCGACTCGCTCTTCGACGACGTCTACGCAAGCGTCCCGTCGCACCTCGCGGCGCAACGCGACCTGCTACGGGCGACCACGGCGCACCTCTCGCCGTCCTCGCACTGACCCTCGACATTGAGCCCGCGGGCTCCCCGGAGCTGACCATGCAGACCAAGACCTTCGACGCAGTCGTCATCGGCGCCGGCCCCGGCGGCTACGTGTGCGCCATTCGCCTCGCGCAGCTCGGCAAGAAGACCGCGATCATCGAGCTCGGCGAGCTCGGCGGCGTCTGCCTCAACGTGGGCTGCATCCCCTCGAAAGCCTTGATCACGGCCAGCAAGCGCTACTCGGAGCTCGGCAAGCTAGGGGCGATGGGCGTGAAAGTCGCTGGTGCCGAGCTCGACGTCCCGGCGATGCAGGCGTGGAAGAGCGGCATCGTGAAGAAGCTCACGGGCGGGGTCGGGACCTTGCTCAAGGGGAACGGGGTCGAGGTCCTTCGCGGTCGGGCTCGTTTCACGCGCGGCCCCGGGGCGGGCAAGTCGGGCCGCATCGACGTGCAGCACGAAAATGGCGACGTCACCGCCATCGAAGCCACCGACATCGTGATCGCGACGGGCTCGCGGCCCATCCAGGTCCCCGGCTTTGCCTTTGACGCCAAACACATCCTCGACTCGACCGGGGCGCTCGCGCTCGCCGAGGTCCCGAAGCACCTCGTCGTCATCGGCGGCGGCTACATCGGCCTCGAACTCGGGGGGACCTTCGGCCGGCTCGGCGGCGGCGTGACGGTCGTCGAAGCGATGCCGCAGCTCTTGCCGGGCTTCGAGGCCGACATCGTGCGCCTCGTCGAGCGGCGGCTCAGGGCCCACGGCGCCACGATCCTCACCGAGACCAAAGCCAAGGGCTGGCAGAAGCGTGACGACGGCCGCGTCGACTGCATCGTGACCGACAAGAGCGGCGCCGATCAGGTCATCCCTTGCGACGCCATCCTCGTCACCGTTGGCCGGCGCCCGAACTCGGAAGACCTCGGGCTCGGTATCGCCGGCGTGGCGCTCGACGAGCGTGGCTTCATCCGGGTCGATGCGAAGCGGGCGACCGTGGTCCCGGGGATCTGGGCCATCGGCGACGTCGTCGGAAATCCGATGCTCGCGCATAAGGCCTCGGCTGAGGGCGAAGTCGTCGCCGAGGCCATCGCGGGCCACAAGGTGGTCTTCGAACCGCGCGCCATCCCCGCCATCGTCTTCACCGATCCGGAGATCGGTGCGGTCGGCCTTTCCGAATCCGAGGCGGTCGCCAAGGGGCGCAAGGTCAAGACCGGCAAATACCCGTTCGCGGGCCTCGGCCGAGCCATGACGACAGGCGAGACCGACGGCTTCGTCCGCGTCATCATCGACGCGGACACGACGGAGATCCTCGGTGTCCAAATCGTGGGCCCCGAGGCCAGCGACCTCATTGCGGAGGCCGGACTAGCCATGGAGATGGGCGCACTCGCTCTCGATGTCGGCCTCACCATCCACGGTCACCCGACGCTGGCCGAGGCGCTCATGGAAGCCGCCAAGGCCGCGATCGGACAGGCGATCCATCAGCTGAATCGGTGATCCCCGAGCCGCTACCCGCCGCGAGGCCCTCGACCGTCCTCGACCTGGGCCTCCTCGACTATCAGGCCACCTGGGAGCGGCAGAAGGCCCTCGTCGCGGCCCGGGAGGCCGGCGAGCTGGTCGACACCCTTGTCTTCGTCGAACACCCCGCCGTGATCACTCGCGGGCGCCGAAGCCGCGACGAGTCGAACCTGGTGGCGACCGGCGACATCCCCGTGATCGCCGTCGAACGGGGTGGCGACGTCACCTACCACGGCCCCGGGCAGCTCGTCGTGTACCCCATCTTCGCGCTCCGGGAGGGTGAGCGAGACGCGCCGGGCTTCATCCGGCGCCTCGAAGCGTGGCTCATCGCGGCGCTCGCGGAGCTTGGCGTCACCGCGGAACGCCGAGTGGGCTACGCCGGCGTGTGGACCCCTGTCGATGGCAATAACGGACAACGAAAGCTCGCGTCCATCGGGATCGCTGTCACGGCCAAGTGGGTCACCTGGCACGGCGTCGCGGTGAACGTCACGACCGATCTGGCGGCCTTCCGCGCGATCAACCCGTGTGGGCTCGACGCGAGCGTCATGACGTCGGTCTCGGCGGAGCTCGGCGGACCGGTACCCCTCGGCGTGGTCAAAGCGACCCTTCTCCGCCACGTCGGCTTGCTGGGTCGTTCGTGACACGTGAAGCGCCTTCGGCTAGCGTGCCGCCGATGGCAACCGGCGACGAAACCCTCCCCCCGAAAAAGAAACCGATCTGGATCCGCGAGATGGAGCTCGAGGACATCCCCAAGGTGTTCGAGCTCGGCGAAGAGCTCTTCACCGCGGACCGATGGCCCACGCTCTACCGCACGTGGAACCAGTACGACCTGATCGAGCGCTTTGCGTCCGACGGCGAGTTCTGCCTCATCGCGGAAGACGACAACGATCTGCTCATCGGCTTCGCGATCGGGACGGTCATCATCAAGCGTGCGAGCGCCTGGGACTACGGCCACCTCCTCTGGCTGGGGGTGCGCCCCGGGCTGTCGGGCAAGGGGATCGGCAAGCGGCTCGTGGCCAAGATGACGGACCTGTTCATCGAAGGCGGCGCCCGAATGATGATCGTAGACACCGACAGCGAGAACGAGGGCGCGCTCCGCTTCTTCCGAACCAGCGGCTTTGGCCAAGAGACCGAGCACATCTACCTCTACAAGAACCTGACGTCGCACCCGAAGTACGAGCGCAAGATGGC
>JADMJS010000130.1 GCA_018780435.1 Myxococcales bacterium | reverse complement strand
ATATCGTCGTCGTCAAGGACGTCGAGAAGAGCTATCCCCTCGGGGAGATCATGGTGCACGCCGTCCGGGGAGTCTCCTTCTCGATTCAGAAGGGTGAGTTCTCGGCGCTCGCCGGGCCCTCGGGCTCCGGCAAGACCACCATCCTCAACATGATCGGCTGCGTGGACACGCCTTCGAAGGGCGAGATCATCATCGCGGGCCAGAAGACGAGCGGTCTGAAGGACAAGGAGCTGACGAAGCTCCGGCTCTTCAAGGTCGGCTTCATCTTCCAGACCTTCAACCTTGTGCCCGTGCTCACGGCTTATCAAAACGTGGAGTTCCCGCTGCTCCTGCAGAAGAACATCCCGAAGGCCGAGCGGGAGCGTCGCGTGACGATGTACCTCGAAAAGGTGGGCCTCAAGGACAAGATGAAGCACCGGCCGAACGAGCTCTCTGGCGGGCAGCGGCAGCGCGTGGCCATCGCCCGTGCGCTCGTGACGGAGCCGGCCATCGTGCTCGCCGACGAGCCCACGGCCAACCTCGACAGCCACACGGGCCAGGAGATCCTGGACCTGATGAAGTCGCTGAACGAGAACGACGGCACGACCTTCATCTTCTCGACCCACGACCACAACGTCATCTCGCGCGCCCACAAGGTGCTCTGGCTCGTCGATGGTCGCCTCGCTGACCCGAAGGGCCGCACCGCATGATCTTCGAGATCGCCCTCAGAAACCTCTGGGCCAGCAAGGTGAGGACGCTGCTCGTGGGCGGCATCGTCTACTTCGGCGCCCTGCTGCTCACGTTCGGCAACTCGTTCCTCGACACCATCGACCAGAACATGGAGCGGTCGATCGTCAACGCGATCTCGGGCCACTTCCAGCTCAGTCAGGAGGGCGCCAAGGACAAGTTCGAGCTCTTCAGCATGGACGGTGGGTCGGAGAAAGACTTCGGTCAGATCAATGACTTCAAAAAGGTAAGGGAGCTGGTCGAAGCGCTGCCGAACGTGAAGGCCGTCATCCCGATGGGCTTCAACTTCGCGGTCGTCACGACCGGGAACTTGCTCGACCGACGCCTCGCCGACCTCCGGGACTCAGTGAAGACCGAGGACACGCACAAGACCCAGGTCACGCTTGAGGTGGTGCGTCGCCTCGTCGACTCCTTGAAGCAAGAGGAGAAGACCGCCGAGGCCATCACCGACGCCAAGCGGAAGGCCGCTGCCGAAGAGGACACCCAGAACCTCGACCGCGCCGCCAAAGACGATTTCTGGACGCAGTTCGTGCCCAGTGACGGGTGGAAAGACAAAGCGCTCGACGCCCTTGAGTTCCTCGAGAACAAGATCGCGCGCCTCATGCCCGGCGAAGGGCTCGTCTGGATGATGTACCTCGGCACCGACATCGAGCGCTTCCGCTCGAACTTCGACCGCTTCGAGAAGGTCGACGGCGAGCTCGTGCCGCCCGGACGCCGCGGCATCCTCTTCAACAAGCGCTTCTACGAGGAGCAGCTCAAGAACAAGACGGCGCGTCGCCTCGACGAGATCAAGGAGCGCCTCGATCTCGGGACCAAGTTCGAGGAATGTGAAGACTGCACGCAGTTCATCAAGCTGAACATCGGACAAGCGCGGTCCATCGCGGCGCAGCTCGACGACGACTCGGAGGCCTCTGTCAAGAAGGGGCTCGCCGCCGCCGTCAAGGACGTCCCTGCGGACCCGAAGGGCGACGAGACGCTGGCGCTGCTGAAGGCGTTCTTCGACATGAACGGCCAGAACTTCCAAGAGCGGTACAAGCTCTTCTACGACGTCATCGCGCCGCACATCCTCCTTTACAGCGTCAACATCGGGGACACCTTCGTCCTCAAGTCCTTCGGCAAGGGCGGTTACGTGCGCAGCGTGCCCGTGAAAGTGTACGGCACCTTCCGTTTTCAGGGCCTCGACAAGTCGCCGATCACGGGGGCGTTCAACCTCGTCGACATGACCTCGTTCCGCGAGCTCTACGGCCTCGCGACGCCCGAGTCACTCGCCGAACTCAGCGAGATGAAGAAGGACGCCGGCATCAAGGACGTCTCGGCCGAGAACGCCGAAGACGCGCTCTTCGGTGACGAGTCGGATCTGGTCGCCGAGGGCGAAGCGAAGGCCTTCGAGGGACTCAAGGAAGACAGCCTCGAACAGGCGCGTAAGCAGTACGCCGAGACCATCGCCGACCGGGCCTATACCCAAGAGGAGATCGACTCGGGTCTCGTCATCAACGCGGCCGTGCTCTTGAAAGACGACCGGACCGCCGAAGCGACCGGCAAGGCGATCGAGGCCACGCTGTCGTCGGCGGGGCTCGGGATCAAGGTCACCGGATGGCGCGACGCCGCAGGCATCGTCGGGATCATGATCATGCTCTTCAACGTCGTGCTGGTGGCGGCCACCTTCATCTTCACCATCGTGTCGCTCATCATCGTCAACAACGCGCTGATGATGTCGACGCTGCAACGCACCGGCGAGATCGGCACGATGCGCGCCGTCGGGGCGAGCCAAGGCGTCATTCGTCGCATGATCGGGCTCGAAGCGGTCCTCCTTGCGCTCATCTTCGGTGGCGCGGGCGTCGGCACGGCAGTGGCCCTCCTCGCGGCCTTCGGCGGCGGCTTTCCCGTCGTCTCGGACTTTATGCAGTTCCTGGCCGGCGGCACGGTCTTCGTGCCGAAGCTGACCCTGTCCGCGCTCCTCATCGGCGTCGGGTTCACGCTCTTCAGCGGGCTCTTCT
>JADMJS010000760.1 GCA_018780435.1 Myxococcales bacterium | reverse complement strand
GCCGTGGGAGCGACAGCGGGTCGTCGAGGAGATCGAGGTCGTAGCTATCCATGCGGCGACGTGATTAACCCGTCCGGGCCGGGCTGTCGAGTCGCGACGCGACCCCTGAAGCGTGGCAAACTGCGGTCATGACGGAACCCGACGCCCAAGGCTACGACATCACCCTCCCAAACGGCACCCGCATCCGCATCGACGAGAACGGCCGCGCCATCGTCCTTGGCGAGCTCGACGAGGAGGTCGTCGCGATTCTGCATGCGCTCGATCCCGACGCTGAGATTGTTTGCAAGCCCAAGGGGGTGTACGCGGGTGGCGCTCTCGACGTGACGCCCATCCGGGAGTAGCGTCGCCGAGTCCGAGCTGCCGTCAGAGGTGCCTTTCGTGAGCGACGTCGTCCTCGAGCGAGTCTGGAAGCGGTATGACGGGAACGTCGTGGCCGTCTCGGAGCTCGATCTCCGCGTGAACGCCGGGGAGTTCGTGGTGCTCGTCGGGCCCTCGGGGTGTGGCAAGACCACGACGTTGCGCATGGTCGCCGGCCTCGAGTCGATCTCCGAGGGTACGCTGACGATCGCTGGCAAGCGCATGAACGACGTGCCGCCGCGCGATCGCGATATCGCCATGGTCTTCCAGAGTTACGCGCTCTATCCGCACATGACCGTCTTCGAGAACATGGCCTTCGGGCTTCGGCTTCGGAAGGTGCCGGAGGCCGAGATCACGACCCGCGTCCGGGCCGCGTCGGCGTCGCTTGGGCTCGATCCCTACCTCGACCGGAAGCCGAAGGCGCTCTCGGGCGGACAGCGGCAGCGCGTCGCGATGGGGCGCGCCATCGTCCGCAACGCCCGCGTCTTCCTCTTCGACGAGCCGCTCTCGAACCTCGACGCCAAGCTCCGCCACGAGGTGCGGCTTGAGATCGCACGGCTACACAAGAAGGCCGGCGCCACGATGCTCTACGTCACCCACGATCAGGTCGAGGCGATGACGCTCGCGGACCGCATCGCCATCATGGAAGGCGGTCGGCTTCAGCAATACGGGCCGCCGATGGAGCTCTACGAACGCCCCGTGAACCGCTTCGTCGCGGGCTTTCTCGGCAGTCCGTCCATGAACTTCTTGAGCCTGACCCCGTCCGCGGCGGAGGTCCTCGGCCCCATCGGACTCCGGCTCGGCGTCCCCGAGAGCGGCGTCGCGAGCGTCGGGATTCGGCCACACGGCTTCTGGGTCGACTCGGAGCGCGGGAGGCCCATGCAGGTCGATCTCGTGGAACCCCTCGGCGCCGAGACCTTCATCCACGGCCTCGTCGGAGGCCAGCCGATCGTCGCGAGCGTCCCACCCGCGACGCGGCCCGCCGTCGGCGACCGGGTGCCCTTGGCCGCCCTCCCGTCGGCCCTCCACGCCTTCGACTCGGCGGGCAACGCCGTCCCGCACGGCGCGACGAGCGTCACGGCGGCCCACCCATGATGCGTCGTCTGTCGCTCGCGCTCCTGCTCCTCGCCGCGTGCACGTCCAAACGCGGCGCCACGGGTTGGGCGGCCGAGGTCCCCGCGGACGCGGTCCGTTATGCCGAAGCCCCCGTGGCGCCTCCCCCGGTCGTGGTGCCCGAAGCTCCGAAAGTGGAGGCCGCCGCGCCCCCGGTCCCGGAGAAGGTGGTGTGGGACGCAGGCGTCGCTGCCCCTATCGAGGTGACGCTCTGGCACGCCTATCGCGCCGCCGAGAAAGACGCGCTCGAGAAGGTGATCGCGGCTTGGAACGCGCTCGGGACCAAAGTCACGGTTAAGCTCCGCGTCGTGCCCTTCGACGCCATGAACGACAAGATTACGGTCGTCGTGCCGGAGGGGCGCGGGCCCGACCTCTTCATCTTCGCGCACGACCTCGTCGGCGCGTGGTCCGAGATGGGCTTCATCGAGCCTTTGAATACCTGGACGAGCGAAGCCGACACCGCGCAGTTCCTGCCGGCGACCGTCGGCGCGCTGGTCTACAAGTCCGCGCTTTACGGCCTGCCGCTCGCGTTCAAGTGCGTCGCGCTCTACTACAACAAGGCCTTCATCGACGCGCCGCCTCGGGATCTCGAAGGGCTCATCGCCGCGGCCAAGAAGGCGGGCGACGGCGAGGGCCGCTATGGCCTCGTCTATGAGGCGGCCAACCTCTACTTCCATGCCCCGTGGATCCACGGCTACGGCGCGCAGGTGCTTACGCCCGACGGGAAGGCCCTCATCGACTCGCCCGAAGCGGTGTCGGCGCTCGCGTTGGCCAAGCGGCTGGTCTCTACCGAGAAGGTGACGCCGACTGGGATCACGACGGCGATGGTGAGTGGCTACTTCAATGATGGGAAGGCGGCCATGGCGATCAACGGGCCGTGGATGCGCGGCGAGATCGCGGAGACGGTGAACTACGGCGTCGCGCCGCTCCCCTTCGTGGCGGAGGGCCAACCGGCGCGGCCCTATCTCGGCGTCGAAGCGGTGTTCTTGAACAAGCAGGCCTCTCCCGAGAAGAAGGCCGCCGCCTTCGCGCTCGCCCGCTTCCTCGTCAGCGACGCCTCGGCTCTTATCCGTTTCGAGGTCGGCAAGCAGCCCGTGGCCAACAAGGCCATCTGGGCCGGCGGCGGCATCGATCCGGCGATGCAAGCCTTCCGCGACCAGGCGGAGCAGGCGGTCGTCATGCCGTCGAGCCCGCGGATGCAGCAGATATGGACGCCGTACAACGACGCCCTCCTCTCCGTCATCTCGGGCGACACCTCGCCGG
>JADMJS010000482.1 GCA_018780435.1 Myxococcales bacterium | reverse complement strand
GGCTCGACTTCAAGGTCGAGATGCCGCGTCAGGACTGCGATCACATCATCGCCGCCATCCCGAAAGTGATGGCGCCGCGTCTCGACGGGCTCGTCCTCGACGGCTCGGCCGAAGGCCACATCCACGTCTCGGTCGACCTCGAGCAACCCCGCACCTACGAGCAGGATCTCGACATCGACATGCGGAGCTGCCGGCCCACGGAGTTCGGAAACGCCGACGTGCCGCGTCTGAACTCGGGCTTCGTGCAGGAGGTGGTCGAGAAGGGGCTACCCATTGGCGTCACGGTGGGGCCCGGCACCTGGCACTACCGCACGCTCGACCGCGTCCCGAAGTACGTGCAGCTCGGCGCGCTCTGGACCGAAGACCATTCCTTCTATCAACACGCGGGCTTCCGGCCGCCGCTCATTCGGCGCGCCGTCATCATGAACCTCGAAGGCGGGCGTTACGTCTACGGCGGGTCGACCATCACGCAGCAGCTCGTGAAGAACCTCTTCTTGAGCCGCGAGAAGACCCTCACCCGCAAGCTCGAAGAGGCCGTCATCGTGTGGCTCGTCGAGCGTACCCTCACCAAAGACCGCATCCTCGAGCTCTACCTGAACTGCATCGAGTACGGGCCGTCCATCTACGGCATCGAGAACGCCGCGCGGGCCTACTTCGGCCGTCACGTGGAGGAGCTCGAGCCGCTGGAGATGGCCTTCCTGATGGGGCTGAAGCCCTATCCGTGGGCCGGCTGGGACCAGTTCGAACGCGGCTTCGTCAAGCCCTGGTGGCACCGCCGCATCAGCAAGATCCTGATCGGGATGGAGCGCTCCGGCTGGATCTCAGCGGAGCAGCTCGCCGCCGCCCAAGCCGCCGGCTGGGAGCCCACCTTCTTGACCTCGGCTCACCGACCTCGGGTCGCGCCCCGTTCCGAGCCGCCCGCCGGTGGCGACGACGAGCTCCCGGTTATGCCCAACGACCTCGGTGACGATCCGGCGCCTCGACCGGGGGCTCGGCCTCGCGCCGAACCCGTGGACGACGGCGAACCGCCGCCCCGCGATCCTCGAGGCCTCTTCGACACCGACGACCGTTAACGCTTACGACCGTTAACCCTTACGACCGTTGACGCTTCACCGTTCCACGTTCACAGCACCCTTTGGAGACCTCGATGTCCGAGCCCACACCGACCCCGAGTGACGTCCTCATCGAGCGCCGGGGCGCGGTCTACACCGTACGTCTCAACCGGCCGGAGACGCGCAACGCGCTCCTGCCATCGACGACCGTCCGTTATGCCGAAGCCATCGAGGCGGGCGCCGCCGACCCCTCGGTCCGGGTCATCGTCATCACGGGCGTAGGCCCGGCCTTCTGTTCGGGCGCGGACCTCGTCGCGGGCATCGCCGAGGCCCAGAAGCGCCCCTACGCCGAGGTCATCCGCGACGGATTCCACCGGCTCATCAAAGCCGTCGTGAACGCGCCGAAGCCGGTCGTCGCCTCGATTAGGGGCCCGGCCGTCGGCTTCGGCTTCGACCTCGCGCTCGCCGCGGACCTCCGCGTGGGCTCGCGAGCGAGCAGCTACGGCGCCGTCTTCTCGAAGATCGGCCTCGTCCCCGACGGCGGCTCGAGCTTCACCCTCACTCGTCTTGTCGGCCTCGGGCGCGCAATGGAGCTCGTCCTCCTCGGCGACACCTTCGACGCGGCGCGCGCCGACGCGCTCGGCCTCCTGACCAAGCTGGTCGACGACGACGCCCTCGAACGCGAGACCGACGCGCTCGCGGACCGCCTCGCGGCCGGCCCCCCGATGGCGTACCGGCTCGCGAAGCGCAACCTCATCAGCGGCCTCACCAGCGAGCTCCGGGACGCGTTCGACGCCGAGATCGAAGCGCAGGTGAAGTGCCTCGCGTCCGCCGATATGATGGAGGGCGTTCAGGCTTTCTTGCAGAAGCGGAAACCGAACTTTACGGGGCGGTGACACCACATGAACTACGCCACCCTCGAAGCGCACATCCGCGCCGTCTCCGACATCGCGACCGTGTCCGAGTATGGGCGCGTCACCGAAGGTGGCCGTGAGTATGCGCTCCTGCGGGTGGACACGCCCGGCGCGCGTCGGCTCCTCATCACGTCGGGATTCCACGGCGAAGAGCCCGCCGGCCCCCGCACGCTGGCGCTGCACGTCCGCGAGGTCCTCGACGCGGCGCGTGCGCTCAAGGTCGGGGTCAGCCTCTTCCCGTGCGTGAACCCGTCGGGTTTCGAGCACGGCACCCGGTACAACGCGAGTGGGCACGGTCCCAACAACGACTTCATCCGCTACGAAGGGCTGGACGGCGAAGAGATCCCCCTGCTGCGCCCCGGGCAGCCGTACCGGGCCGTCCACTTCGCTGAGGGGATCCCCGCCGAGACCGCGGCCCTCCGCAGCGCGCTCGCCGCCGAGCCGCCCCCGGACGCCGCCCTCGACATCCATCAGGACGACTACATCGAGGAGCCCTGCTTCTACGTCTACGTGTTCGGCGAACGGCCCGCCTTTGGGCCCGTGCTGGCGGCCTCCAGGGCACTGGTTCGCGCGCTGGCCGACACGGACGTCGACTCCGGATACGCGCCCGGCGAAGGGCTCTCCTCCGACGGCGACGCGTGCATTGAGTTTCAAGACGGCAGCATCACCGACTGGATGCGTTATCGCGGCGCCCCGTTCTGCGCGGCGCTCGAGACCACGACCGCCACGCCCTTCAGCACCGTGAGCGCCGTCAACATGGCGTGGGTC
>JADMJS010000556.1 GCA_018780435.1 Myxococcales bacterium | reverse complement strand
GAGAGCTTGTCCTCGATGTCCGAGATCATGGCGGCGATCATGGCCTGCTTCTCTTTGGCCGCGTGGTACTCGGCGTTCTCGCGCAGGTCGCCGTGCGCGCGTGCTTCTTCGATGGCGAGCACGTTCGCGGGGCGCTGCACCTCCTTGAAGTCCTTGAGCGCTGCCTTCAGCTTGGCATTCCCCGTGGGTGTCATCGGGACGCGTTGTGCGGTGCTCATGAGCCTTGTCCTAGGGGTTCTTCGGCGGTGGTCGCCGCGGTGTAGTGTTCTTGGAGCGACCGCACGCCGAGTGGCTCCCGCCTGACGCGGGCGATCGCCGCGACGACGGCTCGATACGAACGAGCCGTGGTCACGTACGGGATGTCCGAGTAGAGCGCCGTCTCGCGAATCGGTCGCGAGTCGATGATGGTCTCCTTCGGGCCCGTGGTGTTCACGACGAGCTGAACGGCCCCGCGGCGCATCCGTTCGACGATGCTCCCAGGGGTGCGTTCGTAGAGCTTCGGGATACGTTCCGCCGGTACCCCGTGGCTGCGAAGGTAACGCGCGGTTCCGTCGGTTGCCAAGACCCGGAAGCCGAGTGCGCGTAGAACGCGCGTGGGCTCGACGATCGCGTGCTTGTGTGGGTCGGCGACAGACACGAAGACGGCGCCGGACATCGGCAGGTCGAGCGACGTCGCCAGGAAGGCCTTCCCGAAGGCAGCGGCCCAGTTCTCCGCGATCCCCATGACCTCGCCCGTCGACCGCATCTCCGGTCCGAGGATGACGTCGTTGCCGGGGAAGCGCTTGAAAGGCAGCACGACCTCCTTGACGCTTACGTGGCGCGGGACGACCTCCGAGACGAAGCCCACCTCGACGAGTGTCTCGCCGGCCATGACGCGCGCGGCGATCTTCGCGAGCGGCTGTCCGATGGCCTTGCTGACGAAAGGCACCGTGCGGCTGGCACGCGGGTTCACTTCGAGGACGAAGACGTCATCGCCCTTGACCGCGAACTGCACGTTGATGAGCCCGACGGTGTGCAGGGCCTGCGCGAGCTTGTGGGTGCTCACGCGGATCTCGCGGAGCACATGGGGCGGGAGTGAGTAAGGGGGCAACACCGAGGCGCTGTCGCCCGAATGGACGCCGGCTTCTTCGACGTGTTCGAGGATGCCCCCGACCACAACCTGCCGACCGTCCGAGACGGCGTCGACGTCGACTTCGATCGCGTCACCGAGGAAGGCGTCGACGAGGACCGGGTGCTCGGGCGAGACCTTCACCGCGGTCTTCATCCAGCGGGCGAGCGTGTCTTCGTCGTGCACGATCTCCATGGCGCGCCCGCCGAGGACGTAGCTCGGGCGAACGAGGACCGGGTAGCCGAGCGCGGTGGCCAGCGCCACGGCCTCCGCCGGCGTTCGGGCGAGGCCGCCCTGTGGCTGGCGAATCTTCAGCGTCTCGAGGAGCGCGTTGAAGCGCGACCGGTCTTCGGCGAGGTCGATGGCGTCCGACTTGGTCCCAAGGATGGGGACACCCGCCTCTTCGAGTGCGACCGCGAGGCGGAGCGGCGTCTGCCCACCGAACTGCAGGATGACGCCCATGGGCTGTTCGAGATCGACGATCTCGAGCACGTCCTCGAGGGTCAGCGGCTCGAGGTAGAGCCGGTCCGACGTGTCGTAGTCGGTGGAGACGGTCTCCGGGTTACAGTTGACCATGATGGTCTCGTACCCGGCGTCACGGAGCGCGAAGCTCGCGTGACAACAGCAATAATCGAACTCGATCCCCTGCCCAATCCGGTTCGGACCGCCGCCGAGGATGATGACTTTCTGCCGGTCGGTCGGCCGTGACTCGCACTCGCGCTCGTAGGTCGAGTAGAAGAAGCCGGTCTGCGCCTCGAACTCGGCGGCGCACGTGTCGACGCGTTTATAGGCCGGGCGCACGCCGTGCTGGCGGCGCCAGGCCCGAACCCGCTTGGCGTCCGTGCCAAGCAAGGTCGCGAGCCGGCGGTCCGAGAAGCCGGCCTGCTTGCAGGACCAGAGGTCGGCCGAATCGAGCGCCTCGATGTCGCCACGGGCGGCGATCTCGGACTCCATGCTCACAATCCCGGCGATGTGCTCCAGAAACCACGGATCGATGCGGGACCACGCGTGGATCTGCGCCGTGGAGAGGCCGGCGCGGTAGGCGTCGGCGACGCTCAAGATGCGGTCGGGGTTCGGGACCGTCAGCCGCTCTTCGAGCGTCTCGTCAGGTAGCCCCTGCGGATCGAGGCCGGACAGCCCCGTCTCGAGGGAACGTAGCCCTTTCTGTAGTGATTCCTTGAAGGTACGCCCGATGCTCATGGCCTCACCGATGGAGCGCATAGCGGTGGTAAGGACGGGCGGCGTCTTCGGGAACTTCTCGAAGGTGAAACGTGGAATCTTGGTGACGACGTAGTCGATCGACGGTTCGAAGCAGCACGACGTCGTGCCCGTGATGTCGTTCACGAGCTCGTCGAGCGTGTAGCCGACCGCAAGACGCGCGGCGACTTTGGCGATGGGGAAGCCCGTGGCCTTCGACGCGAGCGCGGACGAGCGCGACACCCGCGGGTTCATCTCGATCACGATGACGCGGCCCGTTCGTGGGTCGACGGCGAACTGGATGTTCGACCCGCCGGTGTCGACGCCGATAGCGCGGATGATGGCGATCGAGGCGTTACGGAGCGCCTGATATTCCTTGTCTGTCAGCGTTTGGGCCGGCGCGACGGTGATGGAGTCGCCCGTGTGGACGCCCATCGGATCGAGGTTCTCGATCGAGCACACGATGATGACGTTGTCTTTCGTGTCGCGGACGACCTCGTACTCGTACTCCTTCCAGCCGAGCAGCGACTCCTCGAGCAAGATCTCGCAGGTCGGCGAGGCGTGGAGGCCATCGAGGACGAGCTGTTCGAACTCGCCGGGGCCGTACGCGACGCCGCCGCCGGTGCCGCCGAGCGTGAAGGACGGCCGCGAGATGATGGGAAAGCCGATGCGTTCCGCGATCTCGAGGGCCTCTTCGAGCGTGTGGGCGACGCCCGATCGGGCGGTTTCGATGCCGATGGAGTGCATGACCGAGCGAAACGCTTCGCGGTTCTCGGCCCGTTCGATGGCATCGACGTTGGCGCCGATGAGCTCGACGCCGTAGGCATCGAAGACGCCTTCCTTGGCGAGCTGCATCGCGAGGTTGAGCGCCGTCTGGCCCCCGACGGTCGGCAGGACGGCGGTCGGCCGTTCACGCGCGATGATCGCTTCTAACGTCGCCCGGTTGAGCGGCTCGATGTAGGTCCGGTCGGCGAGCTCCGGATCGGTCATGATCGTGGCGGGGTTGGAATTGACCAGGATGACCCGGTACCCCTCCTCTTTCAGCGCTTTGCAGGCCTGCACCCCCGAGTAATCGAACTCACAGGCCTGCCCGATGACGATAGGGCCAGCACCGATGATGAGGATGCTCTCGAGGTCTTGGCGACGGGGCAAGGCTCACCTCCCTGGAACGGCACGGGGTGCTCAAGTGTGCTTTGGGGCACCGCCTCGGGAGCGGTGATTCGAACGGGGCGCCTTCGGACGAGCCGAGTGACGCTCAGCGGCGGGCGACGTTGCCTTCGGCGGTGAGGACGTATTGCGACGGCATGAGCCCTGAGAGGGCGGCGGCGTGCTCCCCGACGTTCCAGCTTTTGTCGACGGCCGTCTCGAGGATCATCATGCGGAGGCGCACCGAGGTCGTCGGGTCCGCCGCGAGCGACGCGAGGCTTCCCACGTGTTCCGCGCTGCCTTCGCGGGCGGAGAGCCCGTCGATGACGCGCACCACGACCTCTTCGTCTTCGTCGCGCAGCATCGCCTGGAGCTGGGTGAAGACGCGGTCGTCCGACACGAAGACGCGCATGTTGTCGACGAGCTGTTGGCGGCGCTCCCGATTCTGACCGAACGAGTCCTTCACGGCGGCGAGCGCGTCGAGGACGGCGGTCGCGGCCTCGTGGTCACCGACGATGGCCCGGAGCGCCTTGATCGGCCAGTAGAGCCCGGTCTCGGTGCCGATGTACTGCTTGATGCCCTGAACGGACTTCTGACCGAGCTCCACGATGACCGAATAGACGTGCTGCTTCTCGTCCTCGTCCGCGATCGACTGTTCGGTGCGGTACTGGTACCGCTTGAGGAGCGCGACGACCGCCTCTTCGGTGCCGATCTTGGCCAGCTGCTCGATGGCGTGCTTGCGCTCCGCCGTCTGCTGGTACTTGTTCATGAGGCGCTTGCCCCACTTCTCTACGGCTTTGCCGTCGGAATCTTTGGAGAAGAAGTCGAAGAGGCCCATGGTCTGGCTCCTGGAGGCCGCGGCTGGGAACTGGCTGCCGTTGAAGGCGGGGGACGACGCCTGCCCCCCCCGTGCCGTCGGCGGGCCCTATACACCCGGCGTACCCGAGGGACAAGTAGCGCCGTTTCGCCAACTTCTACATTGCCGATGCGGACTCGGTCATCGAAACCCGAGCATCACGAAACATCGCTAGGCGCCAGCCCCAGCCGCGCCAGGCTCTCCTCCACGGAGAGCACGTCGAGCCGCCTCGACCACCAGCGACGGTCGACTTGAGCCGCCTGACGCGCCCGAAGGTCAGCGGGGACGTCGGCGCGCAGCAGACCGAGCAACTGAATGCCCATGCCCGCCACCGTCGATCCGCACGCATGCTCGATGAGACGCGACCGCACCTCGGAGCTCGACTCCGGGTCACATGCCCACGCGAGCCCCTCATAGAGGGCGGCTTCGTCGCCACGCCCCGTCGGCCCCCAGAGGGTCACCACGCGGCGTGCGAGCTTGGCTGCCAGGGCCAGCTCACCGTTTCGAAAGGCGATCGGCGCCTCGGTCGTGCAGATCTGCGCTTCGAGGTCCGGGCTCCCAACCTGCTGTGAAGCGACGATGAGCTCATGGTCGACCGCGAGCGGGCGCTCCGTGCGGTAGAGCGCCGTCCTGGCCAGCCACTCCGCGTGGCCCTCATGGAGGGCATGGCCGGCTCTCCTCGCCTCGACGATGGCGTGCTTCGCGCTTGAGAGCGCACGGTCGAGCTCGAAGGCTTCGAGCGCCGCGGCGCCTGCCGAGACCCACGCTCGTGCTGCTCTGGCGGGTGTCGCTGCACCACGCGCAGACCGCGCGCTCAACCGCATCGCGTCGGCCCAGCGCGCTTCCCGATACGCTTGCAGCGACTCGATGCCGTCTATGGCAGCGGCGGTCGATCGCGACGCCTCTGATCGCAAGAGAGACAGCTCCGCGAGGACGTGAGCCAGCGTGTCGGCGTCGGCGTGGCGAGCGAGCCGTAGGCGGGCGCCTTGTCGGGCCAGCTCGAGGGCTTCTTCTGCGAAGGGCCCAAGCCGGTCGAGGTCGCCGAGGATGCTGATGTCGACGGACTGCCAGAGCCTGCGGCACAGTCGGAGGAACGCGATCCCGCGGGTGATGAGCGTCACTTCACCCTCACTCAGGTTTTCGAGACGATTCAGATCGTAGAGCGCGACGTCACAGGCAGCAATGGTCGCTTCTTCTGCTGCGGCCGTGGCGACGATCTCGGCATACGCACTCGCGACGGCTAATGGGAGGCGGGTGCCAACCGCGGCAGCGAGGACGGTTCGCGCGACAGCGAGACACTCGGTGCCATTGCCGCTCGCGAGGCTCCGCCGCGCGATGAGAAGCCCTTCGTTCAATGCTCTGGAGAGGTCTCCCCCGATGATCAGATAACGCAGCCGGTCGGGCGTGCCTTCAGCTAGAGCACTCCCCAGTGTGGCGTGTACGGACCGACGACGGCGCTCGGACCAGCCAATGGTTCCGTCCGTCTCGACCTGGCAGACGATGGCCCCCTCTCGCACGACCACGAGTCCGAGCCTCTGCAGGTCGAGGACGTCCGCATCGACCTCCCACAGTGGGCGTCCGAGGGACTCGGCGGCGAGGACCGGTGTGGTGTGGGGTGCCATGGCGTCCGCCCACTCCACCAGCTCGCGCTGAGCCACACCCAACGTGGTCAGGTCGGCCGAGCCGCGTGAGCTGACGGTCCTCGCGGTGACGGTGACTTCGAAGCTCTGGGTAAGGGAGTAGGTGCCATCGGGCTCCGAGGTCGCCGCCCCGACCTCAACGGCCCGCTCCAGGGTCGAGACGACCTGCCCCGCGTAGCGACACCCCATCGGCCAGATGCGCGCGACGGAGAGGGACTGCCGATGAAGAAGCCGCTCTGGACCGGCGAAGAGGCTCGCTACGTCATCCCGCCGCACCCTCGGGAGACGCACCAGCGCGCGTGGGGTACGGAGACCGCCTACCGTACTAACCACGGCTCCCTGTACTCGATTCAGGACTTCAAGGCTGGTGCCGTCGACGCCATAGCCGTCCACGACGATGACCGCACCGCGATCGAGCCGCGGCTGAACGGCGGACACCATTTGCTGAAGCGCCTCCGGAAGTCTTGAAGCGGCGTTCAAGGGGACGTCCAGCCACCAACGCAGTGACGAGAGCGGCCTAGCTCCCCGCGGAAGACAAACCACGTCATGCCCGAGACTCTCGAGCACACGTGCCGCCTCCTGGACCGTTCTCGTTCGTCCGGCGCCGGGTTGACCGGAGAGTCGGACCGACTCTCCGCAGTGTAGCCTCGAAACCAGCTCGTCCACGGCGTCTCGTCGGCCGAACCAGGGACGTTCCGGTGGCTTGTCGGTCGTCCGGGCGAGGCCGAGAAGACGTAGGGCGGCGCCGGCATTGCGAGGTCGAGCGGCGGGCTCGCGGGCGAGGAGTCGGTCGATGAGCTCGGCGAGCACCTTGGGCAACGACGGCACTCGCTCTCGCACGGGGTCGAGCTCCGAGGTGAGTCGCCGACGCATCGCCTCGGCCACGCTGACCTCGCCGTACACAGACGAACCCGAAACGTGCTCCCGGAGGATGCACCCGACGGCGTAGAGGTCGGCTCGCGCATCCACGGGGCCGCCCCGAAGCTGTTCCGGAGCGGCGTATCGAAAGGTCCCGATGAAGTTCCCCGAGCGGGTCAGGTCTCGGTCTTCGACGGCGTCGCCGCCGGCAATCCCAAAGTCGAGGACGATGACTCGCCCATCGCGACCCACCAGAATGTTCGGTGGTTTGAGGTCGCGGTGGACGATCCCGGCCCCGTGGACCCGGCTCAGGGTGTCGAGCAGCTCGACGGTCCGTTGCCGAATGGTGTCGAAGTCGTCCCGGCGCGCCCCCGGGAACGCCTCCCCGTCGATGTACTCCATCACGAGCAGATGACCGCCGGCGACGGGTTGATCGTCGATGATGCCGACCACGCCGGGCACCCGAAGCAGGCGCAGGGCACTGACCTCCCGACGGACTCGGGCCGCGAGCGTCTCGTCGGGCGTGACCAGGACCTTCAAGGCCACGTCCTGGCCGAGCAGCCGGTCGTGGGCGAGATACACCACGCCGAACCCGCCCTGGCCTAGAGTCCGAATGATCTCATAACGTTCCGGAATCTCGACATCGACGACCGACAGCGACGGAGCCCTCACCGACACCGGCAAGGAGGTCGCTCCGAGCGTCGCCTCGTTCTCATGCACCATGAGCGAAGCTTGCCACGAAAGCCCTGAATGACGCATCCCTGGGGCAAACCCCAGGCAGCCCTCGTCCAACCGCTTCGCGAGCCTGCTTACGCTCGGGAGCGCCCCGACGCCCATCTGTTCAACGCTTCAGGTGTCTCACCCGACAAACGCCAGGGCGTCTACGGCTCGTAGTCGCGACCTCTAGTCGGCCACTCTTGAGCCAATCCCAGCATGGTGCCACTCTCGGCTCCTCCGCGAGACAGCCTCGTCCCGCGCCGACTCCGGGGGCCTCCCTGAACGCCATCGACGCGACGTCACTCGTCATTCGCTACTCGAACGGTCACGTCGCCCTCGATGGGCTCTCGCTCGCCATCCCCCGCGGCAGCTTCTTCGGCCTGCTGGGGCCGAACGGGGCCGGCAAGAGCTCGTTCATCGGGGCCATCGGGGGGCTCGTGGTCCCGACGTCCGGGACCGTCTCCGTACTCGGTCTCGACGCCGTGAAGGACCGCAGCGCTGTCGCTCGGAAACTCGGGATCGTGCCGCAATCGCTGGCGCTCTACGCCGATCTGACCGTGCGCGACAACCTGCGCTTCTTCGGAGGCCTATACGGACTCCATGGAGAGAGGCTGGCCGCTCGGTCGCGTATGGCGCTCGAGGTCGCCCAGCTCGCCGATCGGGAGGGCTCCCGGTTGGGTTCGCTCTCGGGCGGCATGGCGCGCCGATTGAACTTGGCCGTGGCCCTCCTCCACGACCCCGAGGTCCTCATCTGCGACGAACCCACGACGGGCGTCGATCCGCAATCGCGCCTCCATCTCTTCGAGGCACTGAAGCGGCTCCACGCGGACGGCAAGACCGTCGTCTATACGACGCACTACATGGAAGAGGTCGAAGCGCTCTGCCAGGAGGTCGCCATCGTCGACCAAGGCCGGCTCGTCACTCGAGGGACCCTCGACGCACTGCTCGCGCCGGGTGAAGGCAAGCTCCCGACGGCCGTGACGGTCACCTTGCCCGCCGGCATCCAAGAAGGCGACGTGCGTAACCACTTGAAGGCGCTCGGGATCGCGGCTCACGAGGTGAAGCCCATCCGGGCGACCCTTGAGGACGTCTTCATGGCCCACACCGGCCGCGCCCTCCGAGATGGTGAACCGTGAACCGCAGCCCACATACACCGGCCCTCGCCGTCATCGGCGCCATCGTCCGGCGCGATGTGCGTCGCTTCCTCCACGACCGCAACGGCGCCGTCCTGTCGGTGGTCATGCCCATCGTCCTCGGCGCGCTCCTCGGCGCCCTCTTCGCGCCGCGCGTGACGCGAACACGCCTCCTCGTGGTCACCGGCGACGCCCCAACTGCGACCGTGACCTCACTCGTGGAGTCGCTGCGGCAGACGACGGCGCTGACCATCGAGACCACCACCCGCGACGCGGCCGAGAGCGCGGTCGGCCGCGGCGACGCGAGCGCGGCGCTCATCCTGGAGGCGGGCACCGGCGGCGCGGCCGGCGTCACCAGCCCGAGTGCCCCTGCCCTCCTCGTCGATCCGTCAAAACCCGGGGAAGCCAGCCTCATCGACGGCGTCGTGAAGGGGGCGTGGTATGAGAACCGGATCACGGCCGTCACGAGCGGCCCAGAGCGCTCTGAGAACGAAGCAGCGCTCGGAGCGGCGCTCGGTGCGGCCGGCCTCGCGGGAGGCAAACAAGCCGCCGCGATCGTCTTCGACCTCGCGGGGCAGATGCTCGGCACCGCGGGCGCGCCAGGCACGACGAGCGCAGGCGGGCTTGCTCCCCCCATTCGCCGAGTGGCGGTCGCGGGCCTCACCGGTGACGGCCGCCCAGGGCAAGGCTACGACACGTACGCCCACAACTTCGCCGGCATGCTCTGCATGTTCCTGCTCTTCTTCGGGATCGAGCAGGCCAAGGAGCGCATCGCGGACCGCGCGCTCGGTCTCGACGACCGCATCCACATGTCGCCCGGGAGCGCCCTCACGGTCCGCTTCGGGCAGTGGATCGCCACCGCGTTGCTCGCGTGTGCGATCTCCGCGCTCGTGTTCGGCGTCGCCGTCCTCGGCTTCGGGGTCGAGGTGCGCGGCGCGTGGATCGGTCTGTTCGCCCTCGTGATCGGCCAGGCCTTCTTCATCAGCGCGTTCTCGGTGGCCCTCTCCGACCGCTGCCGCTCGCCTCGGCAGGCCTCCGCCATCGGCACTTTCTTCGGGCTCGTCGCCAGCTTCCTCGGCGGCGCGTGGATGCCGAGCTTCCTCCTCCCCGACTGGGTTCAGGACGTCGCCCAGGTCCTGCCGACCCACTGGGCCACCCGCGGGTTCGCTGCCGTCACGTGGCGCGGGCTCGGCCTCCAAGACGCCGTCGTCCCCGCGCTCGTGCTGATCGGCCTGGGGCTCGTCCTGGCTCTAATCTCGGGCGGCCTCATCCGCCGGCACGCGGGCCGTGTACGCTGAACGAGCCCCGCCAATGAAGGGCCGCGCCGGGCCCCCTTGGCCGTTTGACAGCCTGCGACCCTCCGCTATCATCGCGGCTCTCTCGGGAACCCAAGGGCGCCATCACCACGACCGGAGGGCGGAACATGGCTGAGTTCGACATCGAAGCCGCTTCGGAGCTCCAAGACATCTTGGAGGAGGTCCTGAACGGCCGACCGGACGGCCACCGCTGCCCGAAGTGCGGCAAAGGCACGCTGATCGCCAAGGTCGAAGAAGACGTGAAGGTGAGGCTCGAGTGCCCCGACTGCCGCACCTTCTTCGAGTGGCGGATGTGATGGTGGCCGGCACCTCGTCCCGAAACACCGACCTGCCCTCGCAGGAGGCGACTTGAGCCGAAAGAACTTCCTCGGCACAGGCTGGTCTTTCCCGGTCCGCATCGGCCCTGCCGGCGGCATCGCCACGTCGTCTTTCGAAGACAACATCCACGAGGCCATCAAGGTGGTCCTCGGCACGGCGCTCGGCGAGCGCGTCATGAATCCGCAGTTCGGCAGTCGTATCCACGACTTCGTGTTCCACCCGAACACCGCCAACACGGCCTCCATCGTCGGCTACTACGCCGAGCAGGCGCTGCAGAAGCACGAGCCTCGCATTCGCGACATCGGCGTTCGGGCCATGCCCGACCCGAACAACGAGAACATGCTGCTACTCGAGGTCAGCTACAAGCTGGTCCACGACAACACGCTGCGCAACATGGTCTACCCCTTCTATCTGCGGAGAGAGCAGGATCTATGATCCCCAGCCCCAATCTCGACGACCGCACCTATCGCGACATCGTCGACGAGGCCATCCGCCTCATTCCGCAATACTGCCCGGAATGGACGAACTTCAACCCGTCCGACCCCGGCATCACCCTGGTGCAGCTCTTTGCGTGGATGACCGAGATGGTCATCTACCGGCTCAACCGGGTGCCCGAGAAGAACTACCTCACCTTCCTCGACCTGATGGGCATTCAGCGCCAACCGCCGCAGCCGGCGCGAACGGTGCTCACCTTTCAGCTCTCCGACAAGACCGACAGCCTGCTGGTCCCGAAGGGCACCCAGACCGCCACCAAGCCGACGGGCGACCGCAAGGCCATGGTCTTCGAGACCGAGCAGGACGTCCTGCTCCTGAACAACAAGATCGCGCGTGCGGTCAGCCAGTTCCACGACCAGTATTCGGACGTCACGGCGTTCATCGACGGCCGGCAGCCCTTCGAGGTCTTTGAAGGCGTCACGTCGGTCGACCGCTTCCTCTACCTCGGTGACGACCGGCTCCAGAGCTTCGGCGAAGCCGCCATCCTCACGCTCCGCTTCGAACGCCCGACGGCGTCGGATCGCCCCTTCCCGAAGCTCCTCGAATGGGAGTACTGGAACGGCGAGCGTTGGCGCGAGCTGACCGAAGCCGGCACGGAGCAGCCCTTCGACTCCGTGGCCTTCCTCGGCCCGGCGACCTTCGAGAAGTTCAAGATCGGCGAGCAAGAGACATGGTGGATACGGGGCCGGCTCGCCGAAGTCCCCGAGAAGCCCGACGAGACCGAAGTCGACCGCATCTTCAGCCGCATCGAGGTGCTCGGCGACGGCGTGCGTCCGACGCTCGTCTATTACAACCCGTCGGGCGAGGCCTACCTGCTGCAGGACCTCGACCGCAACTTCAAGCCGCTCGGTGACGAGCCGGCCATCGACAACTTCTTCTACGTCGCCTCGGACGAAATCTTCAGCCAGCCGAAGACGCGCGTGCGCCTCGAAGTGGCCCTCTCCGACCCGAGCGTCGCCGACAAGCCCTCCGCCTCGACCGACCTCGTCCTCGAGTGGCAATACTGGGGCGGCAAGCGCTGGAAGGCGCTCGGTCGTTCCGGCCCGGGACACGAAGCGCCCAAGGGCAAGGCCATCGAGAAGGACGTGAACCCCTACGCGTTCGCCGACGAGACCGCCGCCATGACGCTGAGTGGTGCCATCTCGTTCGACCGCCCGGAGGACATGTTCCAGAACGAGGTCAACGGCAAGCAGCACTTCTGGATCCGTTGCCACGTCGTCAAGGGCGGCTACGGCAGCAAGGGCAGCTACGAGCTCATCGAAGACCGCTGGGTCTACAAAGACGAACACCCGCTCCGGCCACCGGTCCTGAAGGGCCTGTCGCTGAAGTTCTCGGAGCCGGACACGACCTTCGCGCACGTGGTCGCGTACAACGACTTCCAATACACGGACTTCTCGAAGCAAGCGGCCCAAGAATACAAGCCGTTCCAGATCTTCCAGCCCGTGCCAGAAGAGAACCCGACCCTGTACCTCGGCTTCGAGCAGGCTCTGCCGCACGAACCCGTACAGCTCTATTTCAACGTCCTCGATTCGAGCAGCCTCGACTCCGGGCAGCGCGTCTCGAAGACCCGCGACCGCGTCTTCGTCGGCACCGAGCTTGAGAAGTTCTCGGAGCAGTCCGTCGTCTGGGAGTACTGGAACGGTAAGGAGTGGGCCCTGCTCCTCCCGCGCGATCAGACCGACAACTTCACGGCGGGCGGCTTCGTCGAGTTCGTGGGCCCGAAGGTGCAGCGCAAGCTCCGTCGTTACGGCGACACGCTGTTCTGGATCCGGGCTCGCCTCGAATACGGCGGTTACGACGATCCGCCGGTCTGCGACCGCATCTTGCTGAACTCGGTCTACGCGTCGAACCACACGACCTTCCCGGAGACCATCCTCGGCTCGTCCCAGGGCACGCCGAACCAGGCCTTCCGCTTCCCGAACGGCCCGGTCCTGCCGGGTCAGAAGGTGGTCGTCATCGAGTCGGAGCGACCGATCGACAGCGAGATCGAGGCGATCAAGGCCGCGACCAACGGCCGCGGATTCAATGAGTTCCCCGATGGCGGCTACGTCGTCGAGTGGACGGAGGTCGAGAGCCTCTACGAGTCCGGGCAACGCAGTCGTCACTACCTGAAAGAGGTGACCACCGGGGAGCTTCGCTTCGGCGACGGTATCCACGGCATGATCCCGCCCAAGGGCGATCGCAACATCCGCGTCCTTGAGTATCGCGTCGGCGGCGGGTCCACCGGCAACGTCCCGGCGAGCGCCATCGACACGCTGAGGCAGGCGCTCTCCTACATCGATGGCGTCTCGAACCCCTTCCCGGCGATGGGTGGCGCGGACCTCGAGACGGTCGATGATCTGAAGCTGCGTGGCCCGGCGATGCTGAAGAGCCGCGGTCGCGCCGTGACCAAGGCCGACTTCGAAGCTTTGGCCGTTCAGGCGTCGAACAGCGTCGCGCGTGTCACCTGCATCCCGGGCTACAAGAGCGAGGGCCAGGTCGCGATCGTCGTGGTCCCAAAGGTCTCCGAGAAGCACGAAGAAGCGCTCGGAAAGCCGATCCCCACGACCGAGCTTCTGCGTCGCGTGCGGGTCTACCTCGACGAGCGCAAGCTGCTCACGACCAAGCTGCACGTCCTGAAGCCGCGCTACGCCGAGCTGTCCGTCCGCGTCGAGATCACGCGCCGCCCCTCGGGCAGCTCGGATCGCATCAAGCGCGAGATCGACGAACGGCTGCGGCGTTTCCTCCACCCGCTGCGCGGCTGGAAGGACGGGCGCGGGTGGCCCTTCGGGCGCAACGTCTTCAAAGTCGACCTCTACCACGTCGTCGAAGAGGTGGAGGGCGTCGACTTCGTCGGCCGCGTGCTCATCTTCGACGAAGAGAAGAAGGTCGACGTGGACATGGTGCGTATCGACGACGATCAGCTCCCGTTCCTCGTCAACATCGACATCCACGAGAAGGCGCCCGAGGCCATCGTCTAGCCCGTCAGGGCGTCGACACCGTCACCCTGCTCTCAGGTACTCGGAAGGAAGCGGACCACCCAGTGCGCGAACGCGACCGCAAGAAGCTCAAGATGCCGGACCTCGTGGGCCTCCGCGAGGAGGACGCCGCGATCGCGCTGCGCAACGCCGGTTTCAAGGAGGCCCCGCGCGTCCGGTTCGTCGAGAGCTACGAGTCGGTCGGTACCGTCGTGGCTCAGGAGCCCATCAAGGGCAACCTGGTCGACAACTACGGCGTGGTGGAGCTCCGGGTCAGCCGGCGCAGCTACCTGCGGCACCTCCCGCAGATCTACCAGACGGACGCCGCGCTCGGGAACGACTTCCTCCGCGAGTTCCTCTGGGTTTTCCAGCACATACAGCTCTCGGTCTCGCGCAAGCTCGACCACGGCTGGCGCTACTACGACCCGCGCGAGACCCCGGAAGAGTTCCTCCCGTGGCTCGCCAACTGGGTGGCGCTGACGCTCGACGTCGACTGGCCGGACATCAAGAAGCGCAAGCTCATCAGCGCGGCTGCGGAGCTCTACAAGTACCGCGGCACCAAGCGGGCGCTGCGCGACGTCATCCGCATCTTCCTCGACCGCGAGCCGCGCATCGAGGAGAACAAGTGGCCCTACCCCGGCTTCCGGGTGGGCGTCACGTCGTCGGTGGGCGTCGACACCATCGTGCTCCCCCAGATCGATCTCGACCACTGCTTCATGGTCCACATCCCCGTCGGGGTCGATGAGGTCACCGAAGAGATGGTCGTGAAGATCCACAACCTCATCAACATGGAGAAGCC
>JADMJS010000368.1 GCA_018780435.1 Myxococcales bacterium | reverse complement strand
GCGAGCGCGACGAGCTCGTCGATGGCGGAGTCCGAGTAGTCGGGCCGGCTCAGGTAGGCATCAGCGAGCGTCGTGTAGTCCCAGGCTGTCTTCATGGATTCTCTCTCTTGGCCTTCAGAGGCGTGGCGATACGGGTAGTGGGCGGCGCCCGGTCTCGTGGGGGGCTTTGTTGTTCGGGGTGTCCTAGTCGATCACAGGCCCCTCGTCACGAAAGGGCATCGCTGAGGAGCGCCGCCACGCAGAGGTCCACGACGGCGTCTGGCGTGATCGAACCGTCGTTGTCGATCACGAGGTCGGGAGCGAGGGGCTCTTCGGGGATCGCGTTGACCCCGAGGACGTCCGCTTGTTCGCCGCGGAGGGCTCGCGAATAGAGGCCCTTCTGATCGCGGCGGTGGAGGACGTCGATGGGGACCCGCAGGTAGATCTCGCGGTAGTGCGTGAGGTTCTGGCGGTTCCAGTCGCGGCAGTCGTGAAACATCGAGATGGTCGCGATGACGACGTCGACGCCCTGCTCCGACAGCATCCGGCACACCCGGCTGTTCCGCATCGCGACGCGCCGACGGTCCGCCGTGGTGTGGCCGAGGTCATCGCCGTAGACCTCGCGGAGGATGTCGCCGTCGAGGAACACCACCCCGTTCGAGGTATGTTCGAGCGCGGCCCGGCGTTCACGCAGTCGGGTCCAGAAGAGCCGCGAGATCGTGGTCTTGCCAGCGCCGGAGAGGCCGGTGAACCAATAGACCGTGCCGGGCTTCGTGGTGCTCATTGCCCCGATGGTCTACCTGATCGATCTCGGACGGCCAAATAAACGGCGCCCGATGGGCTCGCGTCAGCGGCGCAATCTCTTCACGCGTTCGAGCAGCACGCGACCGGCAAGGAGGGGCGTCACCCCGCGCAAGTCGGCCAGGCGGCGTGTGCGCCGGAGGAGCTGGAGCTGAAACCACGACGGGTCGGCCGGAGGACCGCTCAGGAGTCCCGACAGCCGAGCGTCTTGGGTGGCGTGCTGGTGAGTGAGCCAGCCCCTGAGCGAGTGCACGAGGATAGCTCGGTCATTCGCCGTGAGCTCGAGCCGGTCCAGCGTGCGGTCGTCGAGGTCCCGCGCCCAGGCCGCGAGCGCCTCGCGGACGCCGCCGTCCCCGACGCCGGTCGCCGGTGGGCGCAGCGGGAGGCGCGAGAGCCCGGGCACGGCGGCGATGTGCCCGGAGAGATCGGGGACGGCGGCGTCGGCGTCGGTCGCATAGCCGAAACGCGTCATGAGATCGGCGCCACGGCGCTCCAGATCGGCCGCGACTGTGGCGTCGTCGCCTTCGAGCTGACGCCACGAGCCCACGCCGCCGGCGCGGTTGATCTGCTGCAAGTTCTGCTCGGGATGGGCCTTCAGATAAGCGACCTCGGCGTCCCGAGCGCGTTCGAAGGACGAGCCTTCAAGGGCCCGTTCGATCGCGTCGTCGGTCGCGTCGACCCGCAGGATCGAGAGCGTGCGGGTGAGGAGCGCGCGGGCGTCGGACTTGTAGTCCTCGAAGCGCAGGACGTGGACGCGCGGGTGGGCGAGCCAGACGCGCTCGAAGAGGCACCAGGTGTCGACGCGGTCGAGGAGGGTCCAGGGGTCCCGCATCGACGCGTACTCGCGGTAACCAACGGCCCCCGCTTCTCGCCGGTAGCGGGAGTAGAGCGCGTCGCGTGGGTCGCGGACGAAGAGCAGGACCTCGCGGCCGACGTCGTCGTCGCGGGGCCACGTGTGGTCCCACTGCACGTCGAGGCCTGGCCTGAAGCGGAATTCGGTCTGGGTCGAGAGCACGGGCAGCCAGCGCTTGAGCGTGTCTTCTTGTGGCTGGAGGCGAGAAACGCCGCCCGTCTCGTCTCGCCACATGGACTTGCGCGAGTGTCGCCACGTGCACACGCCCAGCTCGAGGAGACAGTTGGCGAGCCAGGTCATGCCCGATGGCTCGCGCGGGGACATGAGGAGGACACGGCGTGCCGTCATGAGGCACCTCCGGGTGCGCGACGGAAGCGACGGCTGAGCATAGCCCCGAGTCGCGCGCGTAGTGGGTGTAGCCAGACTGGCCCGATGAGCGGGAGCGCCCAGCCGGCGAAGACGAGCGCCGCGATGGCGCCGAGCCCGAGGTGGTCCCGGAGCTCGTAGTAGGTGACAAGGCCGGCGGCCATCGCGAGGACGCTGCCCGCCATGACGGGCAGGTTCTCGCGTGAGAGGAGGCTGCGCAGGGGGAGGCCGTGGCGGCGGTGGTACGGGAACAAGATCACCGAACCACCGACGAGGTAGGCGATAGCGAAGGCCGCCACGACGCCGGCGCCGCCGTGAACGAGGCCGAGCACGGTGCCGAGTATAGCCACGACGAGCACCATCGAGGCGTAGCTGACCATGTTCGGTCGGAGCGTGCCGAGGCCCATGTTCGCCATGAACGCGGGGGTCGAGAGCATCGCGAGGAAGAGCCCGCCCGCCATGAGGAAGGCGTAGTTCACGAAGTGAGGCTCGTAGCGGCCGATCCAGACCTCCGAGATGAGGGGTGTCGCGACCACGGTGAAAGCCAGCGCCGGCCAGACGAGGAAGAACACCATCCGGTAGGCGTCGAGATAGACGCGCTGAACGGCCTCAGCGTCGGTCTGTTGAAGGTGCGCGAAGGCCGGCACGAGCGCTTCGGAGGCCGAATTGAGGAGCGAGCGGAGCTGGATGACCATGCGGTTCGCCATCTCGTACCAGCCGACGAGCGAGACGCCGCCGAACTTCGCGAG
>JADMJS010000192.1 GCA_018780435.1 Myxococcales bacterium | reverse complement strand
CAAACGACTTCGAGCTCACGAAGGACTACGTCCCCTTCGCGATCGCGCTCGAGACCGCCGCCGACGTGGCGACCGTGACCATGTCGCGAACCTCCGAGATCGAGGTCGCCATCACCACCCCCGAGGACGCCCGCGGCCCGCGCCGCACCCGCTACCTGACGCTCGGCCTGCTCGGCGACGGCCAGCAGCCCATCGACGCCATCCGAGTCCTCGTGGACGGCCGGCCCATCGCGCTCGAGATCCTCGTGGTCGAACGCCACGACCGCCCCACAAAGCCGGTCCTGGTGTCGAACCACCCGTGGTCTTACGAGCTCATCGAAGACCCCGAGTCCCGCTCTGAAGACGGTCGCCGCCTCGTGCTGGTGCCGAAGGCCTGGCCCGCGGTGTCGTGTCCCGGGCCCGGTGGCGACGACTCGGGCATCGTCATTGGCCCCGACGGCATCCTCGACCGACGCGAAGCCCACTGGCGGCCCGCCATGGTCGTGCGACGCGTCTCGGACTTCCCGCCGCGTGACGAATCACGATGTGATGCGTTGCGCCTGGACCGGCAGGGGCCCGGCGAGCGGCGGGGGCCGGACGAGCACCGGGGCCCGGACGACGACATTCCGCGACGTGACGGGGGTCGATGAGCTAGACTCATCACGACCCGGACACGGCTCACTGCACCGAGGTCGGAGTAGCCCCCATGCAACGCGTCTTCAAGGTCAGCACCCGCGGCTTCACCCGCTGCCCCTCCTGTTCGCAGCACATCCGCCTCGGCGCCACCATCGGGGGGACTGCGTGCCCGTTCTGCGGGGCGTCGCTGTCGGCGGCGACATCGCGTGCGAGCCTTCGGGGTCGCGGGGGCCTCCTGGCGGCGGCGCTTCTCAGCCAAGGCGCCATCGCCTGCGAATCCGACTCCGCATCGACCGCGAAGGACGTCTCGACCGCTGGCGATGTCATCGACTCCGAACTCCCCGGCCCGGACGACACCACCGTGACCGAGGACGTCCTCGGCGACACCGTTGCCATCGACGACACCGGCGCCATCGACGACACCGGCGCCATCGACGACACCGGCCCCGACCAGGACACCGGTCCTGCGATCGACACGATCACTACCGAGGACCTCGGGGCAGGCGACACGGGCCCCACCGAAGACCTCTGGAGCGCCGACGCCATCGACGAGGACACCAGCGGGTCCGACGTCTCCGAGCAGGACACCGCGGACCAGGATATCATCGACCTCTGTCAGACGGTCTGCTGCGAGTGCGACTACGGCATCCCGCCGGACCCGAACGTGTATGCCGAGTGCTGTAACCCGCCGGATCCGGAAGAGAATCAGTGACCCTCGCCGCGGCCGGGCCGGAGGGCGCCGGAGCAGCCGCGGATCCCGGCCAGCTCGCGAGGCACCCCGCGAAGAACCCCGGCGCGCCCCGGCCGCTCTACTGCATCTGGGAGATCACACTGCGCTGCGATCTCGGCTGCAAACACTGCGGCTCACGCGCCGGCAAGGCGCGGACCAGCGAGCTCACGACCGCCGAGTGTTTCGATCTGGCACGCCAGCTCGCCGATGTTGGAGTCCGCGAAGTCGTGCTGATCGGCGGCGAGGCCTACCTTCGCGACGACTGGCACCTTATCGCAGGCGAGATCACGCGCCTCGGCATGATCTGCGGGATGGCGACGGGTGCCCGCAGCTTGACGGCCGAACGAATCTCGCAAGCCACGGACGCGGGGATGCGCTCCATCTCCATCTCCCTCGACGGCCTCGAAGCCTCCCATGACGCCCAACGCGGCGTGAAGGGCTCGTGGCGAGCCGCCGTGGACGCCTGCTCGCGGGTCGCCGCCTCCCCGATACGCCTCACGACCAACAGCCAGGTGAACCGCATCTCGCTCCCGGAGCTGCCCGCCCTCGCCGACCTCCTCGTCGAGGTCGGGTCGCGCGCTTGGCAGGTGCAGCTCTCGGTCGCGATGGGCCGCGCCGCCGACCGGCCCGACCTGCTCCTCCAGCCCTACGAGCTGCTCGAGCTCTTCCCGCTCCTCGTGTGGATTCAACAGGAGAAGCTGCGGCCGAAGGGCATCCTGCTCTTCCCCGGCAACAACGTCGGCTACTTCGGCCCCTACGAACACGAGCTCCGCTACGGCGGCGAGGATGGCGCCCACTGGGGCGGCTGCCCCGCCGGGCAGTGGGCCATGGGCGTCGAGGCCGATGGGCAGATCAAGGGCTGCCCATCACTGCCGACCTCGGTCTACGGCGGTGGGAGTGTGCGGGAGACCCGGCTCGCCGAGATCATCGCCAACGCACCCGAGCTGAGGGTCATCCGTGAGCGTACCATCGCGGATCTTTGGGGCTTTTGCCGCACCTGCTACTACGCCGACACCTGCATGGGCGGCTGCACCTGGACCGCGCATAGCCTCCTCGGCCGCGCCGGCAACAACCCCTACTGTATCCATCGTGCGACCGAGCTCGAAGCCCAGGGCCTACGCGAGCGCATCGTGAAGGTCGAAGCGGCGCCCGGCCTCCCCTTCGACCATGGGCGCTACGAGCTCGCGCTCGAACCCTTACCGCCGCCGGGCGAGACCCCAAGCGTGGGCGGCGTCCCATTGAATCGGCTGATGGCGCTCGGCCCGAAGAGCGGCGGCGCGTGGACCAAGGCCGAGCTCGACGAGCGCCTCCGGCCCCGCTGAGATCATTTCGCGTCTGCCGTAGAAGGCGGCGTCCCCTTGATGATCAAGTAACGTAACGACGCCGTCCCGCTCGTGTTCCGAATCGCGAGTGACGTCCCAAAGGCGACGTGGTGTACCACACCGGCGCCGAAGGTCTTGGTCACACCGGCGATCGTGACCAGCCCCGTCCCCTCGAGCCCAATGAGCAGCTCGGCGTCGCGCTGCTGGACGTGGCGCCCGACGTCGGCCCCGGGAGAGAGCTCACACGCGAGGACCGCCGTGAAGGGCGCTGCACGCTGACGCCCGAGCAGGTTCCATACCGAGACCGAACCAACCCCGCCGAAGAGCCCGGTTCGCACGTCGTCGGCCGTGGGCTTCAGGCCCAAGAAGACACTCTCAGTCATCGTGTCGGCTCCCTCGGCGGCGACCTACCGGATCAGTAACAGACCCGACAGCGGAAATCCTGGGTGTTCATGTACTGGACCCGGTTGTCACCCGACGACCCGAGCGCCTTCATCACCATCATCGAGTCCCAGTTCGTCCAATTGGCCCCGGCGTTCGGGTGGAGGCAGATCGTCCCGCCGGCAGACCAGCCGTTGCCCCAGCCCCCTGCGAACGCGCCGATCCACCCGTCGTAGAAGCCCTGCCAGCCGGCGGCGCAGCTGAGGTTGCCCCAGTTGACGTAGACGGTTCCCTGACAAACGGCGCACGTCACTTCGTTGGCCGCTTGGGAGTATTGCCCTCGTAGGTCGGCCGAGCCTGCGGAGTTAGCGCGCCACACGAGCCCGCCGGACCAATTGGTCCAGCCCGCCGTCGTGAAGCTCTCCGAGAGGCAGAACGGCGTTCCAGAACCGCCGGTACCGACCACGTTCGACGTGTGGCCCTTGTAGAGGAGGGTGTGGCCAGAGGCACAGCTCTGAGCGCCCCACACGGTGTAGGTCGCTTTGGGGTCGCCCGGCGGACCTTGGTCGCCCTGGGGCCCCGGGGCCCCCTGGGCGCCCGTGTCGCCTTTCGTCCCTTGTGGTCCGATGTCTCCCTTCAGCCCCTGTGCTCCGATGTCTCCCTTCAGCCCGGTTGGTCCGATGTCTCCCGTGTCACCCTTCGGCCCTTGGGCGCCATCGACCCCCGGCTCGCCGGGCTGGCCATCGGCGCCCGGCGGGCCTTGGAAGGCCTGCCAACCCGCGCCTGTACAGAAATAGGCGAGCTGGTCTTCCGCGTCGAAGTACATGCGGCCCACCGACGACGCCGAACACGACGGCGCCGCCGAGAGCACCTCGAGCGCACGCCCCACCTGCGCGGTGTCGGCGTGGAAGGCGAAAGGGACGGAGTCGAGCGGCACCGGCTCGCCGACGGGCTCGCCACCGACCTCCGTCGTGAACAGGAGGACGGGGTTGTTGGCGAAGATGCCTGGCGCGAGGAGGGTCTCTGTCCCCAGCCGCACGCTGAAGACGCCTTCCACCACTTTGACGCCGGGCTGGGTCTCCTTGTGGACGAGCGTGCCATCGGGGGTGCGGAGGGAGAAGGTCAACGCATACACGCCGTCGACCCCAATGCCGGCTAGGTTCGTGAGCCGACCTTGCACGGACACTGTGTCTGCGGCACTCGCCATCCCGGAGAGGCCGAGCGCGGAGGCGAGAACGAGAGCAGCAAAGGACGAACGAATGAACATGGGGCCTCCCGGTGCTGCCCGTTAGGCTATCTGAGCGGTATAGGCGATGCAATCTGGTCGATTGGTCGCGGAAATCGAGGAGCCCGTGGGGGCCCGTCCAGCCCAAGCTTTCTTCGACGTTCCCGAGGCCAGACCCTTTGACTACGCTGCTCTCAAGAGCTTCCGACACTGCCTCACGACTCTCCCCATTCGGGGGTACAGAAGGGAGGTCAGTGCACGCGACCCAATGGCGTGATCGGCGAAGACGACTGCGACACGGGGCTCTTCTGCGCCTTCTGGGGGGTACCCGAGGCCGTTCCGCAAACACGGCAGTGCCTTGAGCTCGGCACAGCGGACGACCAGTGCGACGAGGGAGGACGATGCGTAAGTCCCCACCCCACGTCGACGCGAATGGGCCTCTGTATGAAGACCTGCGACCCTCTCGGACACGAGTGCGGCGAGGGACTGTCGTGTCGCTACTGGAAGATCACGTGGACAGACGGCGCTCCGCTCACGGCGTGCCACTGGACCGGCTCGCTCCCGGACCGCAACCAGGGGCCGGGGAGCACCTACGGCTTCTGTCAGCCGTAGTGTCTCCGGAGCAACTGCTGCCCTACGCTCAGGCCGCCGACGGACACGGATTCTCCAGCCGTTCCCGCCACTTCTCCTCGTAGATCTCGATCAGATCCAAGGTCTCGAGCGGGATCTTCAGGTGGTGGCGCACCAGATACAATGCGGCCACGGTGGCGCGATCGCGTCCGATCGCAGGGAAGCGGCTGGCGATACGCTGGAGCCGCCACATGGGATCCTTGGGCGCTTCGGCATAGTCCCACAGAAGCGACTTCGGCACATCGACGAGCGGGAGCTCAGGTGGGAGCGGGTCGGTCACATGCGTGAGCTTAGCGGCCAGGACGGGCCGTGCAAATTCACGAGACATCGATGACAGGGAGGACGAGGCGCGAGGCCCAGTCCGCGCCCCACAGCCACTCGATGGTCGGTGGCGCGTCCGTGACGGCCCGAAAGTGGTCGGTGTCGGCGCCGGTCAGCGCGAGGCGTATGCGGTGCCCGGCGCCGAAGCGATACGAGACGGGCAGAAGCTCCACCTCGATCCGTTCGGCGTCGCCTGGGACGAGCGCTCTGGCGTCGGCGCGCACGTAGCTGCGACCGCGCCGATGTAGCAGTCGCAACATGCCCTCGGTGACGATGGTCACGCGGCCGTCTGGCGCGATGTCGGCGAGGTAGACGAAGACGCTGCCGTCGCTGTGGCTCGACGCGAGGGCCAGGGCGACGTTGGGGCTGCCTGTGACTTCGAGCGGCCCCGGGAGCGGCTCGCTCGTGAAGCACGTCGCGCGGCGGCAGAGGTCGGCGGCGCCCGCGTACCCGATGGGGGCTTTGAGCCCGAGGAGGCTGTTCCAGCGGGAGCGATGACCCGTGCCGACGTCCGGATCGACGCGGTAGGAAGTGACGCCCGACGAAACGGGGAGCGTCTCGGTGAGGCGGTCTGCGGGCCCGAGGTAGAGCGAGCGCGACACGTGCCCCCGGGGTGGCCACTCGGAGGCGGACTTCCAGCGCTCCTCGCCGAGCGTGAAGTAGCGGACCGGGGCGTCGTTCTCGCGAGGCCGGCCCCGGACGTGATGGTCGAAGAAGTCGAGGAGCGTGCCGGCGTGGTCGTCCCGAGCTGGCCCGAGCGGCGTAAAGGGGCTCGTGTCCTCCTGTCCTCCGTGGTTCCATGGGCCGAGCACGAGCTGGCCGCCGACGCGGGCCCACCGCTTGGCCGCTGCCGCGGCGTAACCGCCGTCGAGCCAACCGGAGTAGCTGAGCACCGCGACCCCGGTGTCTCGAAGCGCCTCCGCGCGACGATGGGGACTGAACGAGTCCACGGCGGCGTCGGGCACGCTCGGCGACAGGCCGCCATCATCGCGACAAGTGACCCGGAGCGCGCCCTCGTGGATGTCGTCGTTTCCTGCGTGTTCGGCGATCGCGGCCCGGGCGGCGTCGCGACGGTGGTCGCCGTGGACGTGGGCGGCGCCGTGGGCCACGAGCCGCACGAGCGCACGAACCGTACGGCGGGCGGCGGGATGGTCCGCCGCTTTCAGCCACGCGTAGCGAGCGCCGAGATCCCGGCAACCGCGCCCCGAGAGGCCGAGGTTGTGCGCGACGGCCCCGCCGATGTCACCCGAGTCGAGTAGCCGATTCAACGTCGCCCAGTCGCGGGTGAACGACTCAAGGTGAAGCCCGCCCGGGAAGGCGACGTCGGCGTACACGTCGAAGCACGAGAAACGCGGCGCGATGGCCCGGAGCGCCGGATGGCCAAGGCTCGCGAGCATCTCGGCGGACGTACCTGCGTAGGAGATCCCGGTGGACCCGACGAGGCCGTCCGACCACGGCTGGGCGACGATCCAGTCGAGGACGCGCGCCCCATCTTGAACCTCGGGCTCGGACCACGGAAAGGGGCTCGTTCCGCTCGACGCCCCCGAGCCCCGAACGCAGACGCTGACCCACGCCCAACCCGCCGCCAGGAAACGCTGCCGCGTCCCCCAGTCGGTGTCCATCGCGCTCGCGAGCGGCACCCATCCCCACCCGCGCCGCATGCCGACGGCACGGAAGTACCGGGTCTGATGGAGGATCGTGGGAAAAGGACCGTCCCCCGCGGGCAGATGCACGTCGACCGCGAGCCGCACGCCATCAGGCATCGTCAGGTAGAGGGAGCGGTTCAGCATGGGAGGTCTCGGGCCGGGATCGACGTGGGCATCCCACCGTAGCTACTCCGACGTCACCGTGACGGCAAACGCCGTCCGTGGCATCGCCGTGCGCGGGCTCGCTCCCGCCATCACGAGGCCGCGCAGCTCGGCAAGGACGGGCTCAAGCGTGAGAAGGCGTCACTCAGGAAGTGGCACGATTCCGGGGAGCCTTCCCAGTTCCGGTAGGGGGAGCCGAGTGACCGTCTGGCCAACCGCTCGCCTGCCCAACCTGTAAGCAATGCTCACCTATTGCTGCCGCAGAAAGCGCACGCTTGGAGGAGATGGACCCGAGGCGAAAGGCGAAATTCTAGAGATCGAGCTCGGTTGCAGAGTCTATTGACGGCGTACGACACATCGCGCACGTTCGGCAGCAGGACGTCGGTCACCGCGTCACACGCCGAGGAGAGCCCTCTTGTCGCCATCCATTTCGACTCGTCGTAGTAGCCTCGCATTGTGGGCTCTGTTGGTGTCTGCGTGTAACTCACCGTCAGAGCAGGTGCGACGCTGCCGAGCGAGCTGCCAAGCCAGAGGAATGGACATGGCTGGGATCGCGACTCTGCAGGACACCAATCCGCTCCGAAGCGGGTGGGGCGAGGCGTCCGCGTGTCAGTGCGTTCCGCGCAACTACGTAGCGGGCCCGGCGGTCGGGGTCGGCTGCTCCAAGGACACGGAATGTAAGGGTGATCGGATCTGTCGGGCGGCGCAGTGCGTCGATCCCGGGGAAGCGCCGCTCCCGGTCCCGCCGACACCTGGCAGTGCGGTCGCGTCGGCGCCACCGCCGCTCGACGGCGAGCAAGACCGCCTCAGGGTGGACGGCAAGACCCCGGACGCTGCCGCGATGGCTCGGCTCTCCGACTGGGAAGGCATGCGGGTCGTGGTGACCTTGTCGTCGGGCGAATCGGTGACCGGGACGCTCTACGACGCCGAGGAAGCGCAGTTGATACTTCGGCTACCGTCGGCCAACCCGGGGCTTCGGACCACGCGCTCCGTCCCCTACGGCGATCTCCGGCTCGTCGAGCGGCTGTAGTCCCCTAGCGCGGCCTCGGTGCGTCAGCGCGGCCTCGGTGCGTCAGCGCGGCCTCGGTGCGTCAGCACGGCTTCGGCGCCCCAGCGCACCCAGGACTCGAAGCTGCCGACGCGCCCCGGATCCGAGAGGCCACCCCGTCATCGTCCCCTTCGGCATCTGGAGGGTCGTCGGCCAATACGCGGCCGTCTTCGGCCTGCCACTCCCCCGACTTCCGCCGCTCGCCAGGCGTGCGCGAAACGCGGACTTCGGCGGCCGCAGCGGGCCCGGCGGAAGAGGTGTGGGCGGACGACTGAAATACAAACTCGGTATCGGACATCTTTCGATGAACCACGACGTTCGCCCCGCTTCGACGACTGGCTGCCGCCTAAAACGCCTCCGCGCCGAGGGGGCCAGAAAACCACGGTCACTGCGATCGTCCTGCGCAGTTCTTCTACAGTTGCCGTCCCATGCCTTCTATCGCCTGTATGCTCGAGTCCAGCGGCCGACGGAATACTCCATGGTTTCAATTGCTTATATTATAAACCATACAGATCAGCTCACATAATTATTTGAGTCGCTGTGGACGGAAAGGAAGAGGATGCGCCAGTGCTATGAAGTCGGTTGACACGAAGGTGGACCTACGGGAAAGTACTCAAGTTCTCTTATGGAGGTTTCATGTCACGCATCGTCATTGCCCTTCTACTGGCAGCTGGTTGCGCCCACGCACCGCCCACGGATCTTCGTCCCATCGTGCTCAACAAGGCCTCATTCGAACTCAGCTGCGCCAAAGAGCAGCTGAGTCTGAGCGAACTATCGTCACAGGACATGGGCAACATGGCCGGTGCCAGCGTGCAAAAGACCTTCGGGGTCGAGGGCTGTGGGAAGCGAGCCAGCTACCGAGCCTACTGCGTGAAGCCGATGATGATGGCCGAAACCTGTGACGCGCAGCAGAGCAGCGCGCCGACGGCGTCGCCTTCCACCCCTTGAGCTCGTGGCTCCGTGACCCATCAGTCAAGGGGTCACAGATCGAGCTAAGATGGACGGGGAACGGGTGGCCGCGTCAACGCGGTCGAGCCACGCCGCGAGGGTAGGGCGCGCCGTAATCATCGTGTGCTGACGCGCTGTATATGGATCTACGCGCCGCGTCGCTGCCGGTGGGCGCCGAGCGCGGCCGTGGCGTCGGCTACGTACTCGACAAGGGCTACACGCTCCCGCCGGTCAACTTCACCGCCCGTTAGGCCGCCGTGCTCATCAGCGCAGCAGAGTGGGTGGGGCGCATGAGGGTCGTCCCGTTCACCACCGCGCTCGCGAGCGGCCTAGAGAAGGTCCGCGCCGCGCTCGGTGCCTCTGCCCAACGCCAGTTGCTCGTAGGGTGTGCACGAAACGTTCACCACGGCCAAAACCGCCCCGAACGAGCTGCCATGACGACGCCGAACCTCTCCAGCTTCATCTAGTCCGTCGCCGATCTCCTTCGGGGTGACTACAAGCTCAGATCCTCAGCCAGCAGGCGGCGAGCAACACGGCGCCCCAGTTCGCGGCGTCCCCTGACCTCGGCGTCCATGCTCAACGGCCTGTTCGCTATCCCGCCCCGCCCATCCGAGTTATGGTCCGGCCCGGAGGAAACACACGTGGGAGCCATAGCCGGGTGCGTTGGACGTCCGTCGGACGGCGTGGTCGCGGCCATGCTCGACGCGGTCCCTCATCGCGGGGACGCCGTGAGCATCGTCTCCAGCGGCGACGCGACCTTCGGGTTGCGCACGACTCGGAGAGGTGACGAAGAGCCCGCCGTGTTCACCACGCCGCTCGGCGCCCTCATCGGCTGCGTTGGCGCCCCCGTCCCGGCTGGGCCTCACCCCGCCGTCGAGCTGGCGGGCCGCCTCGAACGGGAGGAATGGGACGGGCTGGACGGCCGCTTCGTCTTCGTCCGGTGGGATCCCGAAGCCCGCAACCTCACGGCGTATCGCGACGCGTTCGGGATGCGGTCGCTTTACTGGACGCAACACGATGGCGCGTTCTGGTTCGCCTCGGAGCTGAAGCAACTCCTCGTCATCCCAGGACTTACTCGCGCAATCGACCCGGTCGCGATCCACAAGTACCTGACCTTCTCCTTCGTTCCCGGCGAAGCCACGCCGCTCGCGGGCGTACGCCGCCTGCTGCCGGGCCACATCCTGACCTGGCACGCCGACGACGGCCACCGGGTCGGCGTCCACCAGCGGCCGTGGTTCCGCCTCGAGGAGAACCTCACGCCCATCGAACAAGCAGCGGCGGCTGCACGGACGGGCGCGCTCTGCCGTGACGCCGTCGCGAAGCGCCTCGAACCGCCGGGCAACGCCGGCCTTTACCTGTCCGGTGGCATCGACTCGTCGGCGGTCGGCGCGTGGCTGCGCGACCTCGGCGCCGCGCCGACCGCGCTCACGCTCGATTTCGGGACGGCGTCCGTCGAACGTGAAGAGGCTGCCGAAGTGGCCGCGCATCTCGGACTGAAGCTCGAAGTGGTCCCCGCCGATCCCACGGCGATCATGGACCAGTTCGACGCGCTGATCCGCGGCCTCGACATGCCCTTCGGCGACGCCGTCACGGGCCCCCAGTGGCTGCTTGGAAAAGCCGCCCGCTCCCTCGGGCTCGACGTCGTCTGGAACGGCGAAGGCGGCGACCAGCTCTTCGGCGGCTGGACCAGCAAGCCCATGGTGGCTGCCGCCGTCTACGGCGGGCTCGGCACGGACGAAGACGACTCCCCCGAAGCACGTTACCTCCGCAGCTACCACCGCTTTTACGGCCTTGAGTCGGAGCTCTACACGCCCGCCCTCGAAGCGTCCGTCACACCGGGCCTCCGGCGCTCCATCTTGCGGCGCTTCCTCGGTGACGATACGCGCGCCCAAGCGTTTCTAAACCGCGTCCGGCTCACGGACCTCTCGCTCAAGGGGCTCCACAACATCCTGCCGCGCGCCGAGCGCATCGCCGCCGCCCACGGGCTCGACGTCCGGATGCCCTTCTTCGACCGCGCCCTGGCCGAGTGGAGCTTCACCCTCCCGACGGCGCTCAAACTCCACGGCGCCTGCGAGAAGTACGTCCTGAAGCTCGCGCTCCAGAAGTCGCTTCCGGAAGGCATCGTATGGCGCCGAAAGTTCGGGATGAGCGTCCCCATCACCGACTGGGTGCTCGGGCCCATGCGCCCTCTGGTCGAAGAGCTCCTGTCGGACCAGTCGGTTCGGAGCCGCGGCCTCCTGCAGCCCGCCTTCGTGGCCGCGCTCCGGAGTGGCAAGGACGTGGCCTCCGAGACCCGTCGGCGGCGCCTCGGCGAACGCCTCTGGGCGCTCGTGATGCTCGAAGGCTGGTGCCGCCGCTTCATCGACGGACGCAGCGCGGCGTGAGAAGCCACCTATGAAGTGTGTTCACTGCGGTAAGGACTCGACCCGGCGCGAGCGCGTCAATGACGGCGAGTGCCCCGGCTGTAAGCGCCGCTTCGCGCTCGATCCCGGCGTCGACAAGCTCTCCGACAAGGCCTTCCAGAGCGCGCTCGACTCCGTCAGCTCTGAAGGGACGGTCGGCTTTGTACTGGCCAACCTCCACCATGCGGTCGCGAGGCGACTTTCTCGGCCGTCGAGATCCGGCGCGTACGGAGGTCTTGGGTTTCTATTCGGCGGCCTCGGCGGCCTCTTCCTCGGCCTCTCGCTCGACGGCGGCCACGGCGACCTGGTCTCGACGCTCGCTCCGGTGGGGTTGGTGGTGGGCCTCATCATTGGCCTGACCGTCGGATCCATCGCCACCAAGCGGCTTCCCGCCTTGACGCTCTCGCGGACCGACTTCGACGACCTCTATGCCAAGTGGGTGAAAGAGAACGGCAAACCGAAGCGCCTCATTCGGCCCATGGGCAACGTCTCCCTCAGCCCGGAGCTCACGGAGGAGCTGGAGTCCTACTCCTTCGACCGGGTCGTCATCTGCGACCGCCACGACACGGTCGACCTCCTGGTCGGAAACGACTTCCACTTCGAAAACAACTGCGCCGTCATCTCGGCCGACGGGTATCCGCGTCACGCGTTCCCGACGATCCGGCGAATGATGAAGCAGAACCCCCGCATCGAGATCTACGTCCTGCACGACGCGACGCCCGACGGGTGCCGGCTCGCGACCTTGATCCGGAACGACCGTGCGTGGTTCGGCGGCCAGCCGGTGCGGGTCTACGACGTCGCACTTCGACCCAGCCAAGCGCGCTCCCAAACCACGGTCCTCTGGGGCGAGACGCAGACCGTCTTTGCAGGGCCCGGCATCACGGCGGACGAGGCCGCGTGGCTCTCCAAATACCGTATGGAAGTCGCCGCGATACGGCCCGAACAGCTCATCAAGCGCCTCTTCCGGGCGATGCAGACGATGCCCCACCTGGCGGACACTGCTGGCTTCAGCGCGAGTGGCGACGCCGGTGGGGACACCGTGATCCTGTGGACCACCGACGCCAGCACGTCGGACGGCGGCGGGGACAGCTTTGGTTGAGACGCTCCTGGCGCTCGACCACGACGGCTGCATTGGCGACGATGGCGCAGCACCCGTGTGGCTCCCGAGCGAGCTGCGACACGTACGCGGCGCGTTCGCGGGAGTCTGGCGGAACCCCGATGGGGAGCTGATCCTGGCGCGAGACCCGGTGGGTCACCGTTCGCTCTACTGGTCCAAAGGGCCGGACGGCACACCACGCTGGGCCTTCCGCCTTCGAGACGCCATCCCGACCGGCGACGCCCGCCGGCTCGACCCCATCGGCATTGCGACGTACCTCGCGACCGCCTACGTCCCGGGCCACCGAACCTTGCTCAGAGGGGTCGAGGCGGTCGAGGCCGGGTCGATCGTCCACCTGCCCGCGAGCGGCTCCGTGACGCGCCGAACCTTCGCGCCCCTCCCGGCCGCGCCGGCGTCCTACGCCGACGAGGCCACGCTCAAGCAGCGGCTCCGCGCCTCGCTCGAGGCCACCGTGGAGCGCCTCGTGCCCGAGGGACCCGTCGCCGCCACGCTCTCCGGGGGCATCGACTCGAGCCTCGTCGCCGCGCTCGCGGCCGCACGCCGCCCCCTGACGACCTTCTCCATCACCTTTGGCCCCGAACATCGCGACGAGCTCGAATGGAGCCGCATGGTCGCGACGCACATCGGCGCACACCACGAGCTCGTGACCGTGCGGCCGGACGACGTCATTCGCAGCTTCGACGCGACCGTCGGCGCACTCTCCGAGCCGAACGGCGACCCCCTGACCGTCCCGAACACGATGCTCTTCGCGGCCGCGACGCAGCTCGGGCTGGGCGTGGTCTTGAACGGCGAAGGCGGCGATCCCTGCTTCGGCGGGCCGAAAAATGGGCCACTCATCCTCGCGACCCTCTACGGCGAGAGCGGCCCGCTGTCGCACGAACGCGCTTACCTTCGTGCGCACCAACGCCTCTGGGACGAGCTTGACGTCGCGCTCGAGCCCAGCCTGACGGCCCGCATTCCCGAGGGCGCCGTCGAGGCGCTCGTGACGCCCTGGCTCGAGGACGAACGTTGGCCCAGCTTCCTCGACCGCCTCATGGCGCTGAACGTCGCCTGGAAAGGTGGCGGCCACATCCTCCCGAAGGTCGAACACCTCGGCGCGGCCCGCGGCGCACTCGCGCGCTCTCCGCTCTTCGATCGCGAGCTGGTGCGGCGCGCGTTCGAGCTTCCGCCCGACATGAAACGGCGCGGCTCGATCGAGAAGTACCTCCTGAAAGAGGCGGTGCGGGACCTCCTACCGGCCGCTGTCGTCGACCGACCGAAGAGCGGCATGATGGTGCCGGTCGAGGCGTGGTTCGACGGGCCGCTGCGGTCCTTCGCCGAAGAGCGGCTCCTGGATTCGACGACGCTACGCGGCATTATCCGCCGCGACTTCCTTGAGAGGCTGCTCGCCCGCACGCTCGGTGGACTGCGCCCCCGCCGCGGTGTGAAGATCTGGCTGCTGCTGACCCTCGAGAGCTGGATCCGGCAGATGGGAGCGACACTGTGAACACCGACGACGAACGACGCCGCGTCATCGAGAAGGCGATCGCGCTGAAGGCGCGCGATGACGCCTGGCGCACCGACGATCCGCGCTCGCTTGAGGCGGCGGCGGCGGAGCTCGGGATTGCGCCGGACCAGCTCCGAGAAGCCCGGGCCTCGCTGGCACGCGAGCAGGCGCTCGCCGCGGAACGCCGCGTTTCTCGGCGCCGCTGGTTGATTCGAGGCGGTGGTGCGGCTCTCGCGGTCATAGCGGGAGTCGGCATCTGGGCAGCCGTGCGTCCCGACCCGCCCGAACCCTGGACCGCGGACTTCAGCGCCGGTACCTGGCAGCTCGACGTGAGCGCCGGGACCGTGGCCCGCCTGAACGTCGTCGCGGAGGGCGGCGTGACTGTCGCCTACGTCACCGTAGAGTCCATCGCGCCGCGGGGCGATGGCACGTGGTTCGTGAACCTCGACGGCACCGGCCTGCCAGCCATCGCTGGCCACGAGTCCGTGTCGGTGACCCTCAGCGGCACACTCCCGAACGCGCGCCTCTACCTCGAAGCCGGACAGGACGAACGTTGGCGTTCGCCCCTGATCGCCGTTCCCCGCGCGCCCGAGCGCCGCACCCTGCCGCTAGCGGCCTTTGAGCACCAGACCCGCGAGGCCGGCAAATGGACGACCGCCAGCGGCAGCGCCCCGACGCGCATCGACACGATCTCCTGGAAGTTCGGCCACTTCGTGAACCCGCCCGGCGCGACCGGCGCCGTACGCATCGGAGCGTTCCACCTTGAATGACCTCCACGGCTTCATCGCGTTTCCGCTCGACGCGCCCTTTAGCTGGGAGGGCGACGGCTTCGAGGTGCGGTCCTGGTTCGGGCCCGACGTCTACGTCGAAGGCGGCACGATCTTCGGCTGTGTTCACGAGCGCACGACCGTCGTTCAGGGCGAGGACACCGTTTCGCTGGCTGCCGGGAGCTGGTTCGTCGCGCCGGGGCAGACCCGAGTCCGTGGGGGACGAGGCGTCGCCATCCGGGTGCCGGACTACCTGGGTATGCGTCAGACCGGCGGCCCGATCGAGGCTGTGGGCCGCTTGCGTTATATCGACGGCTGCACGGATACCCTGCTCGTGTGCCCGCCGCGTCTCGGCGAGCCCTGCTTGAACCACCTTCACGTCCCGCCCGGCACCGACCAGAGCTTCCACGTCCACCCGAGCGCCCGCGTCGGGACCATCGTGCGCGGCGCCGGACGTTGCCTGACCGACGCGGGCGCGCGCGATCTCTCGCCCGGCCTCGGCTGGATCATCCCCACGGGCACCCGCCACGCGTTTCGAACGACGTCGTCATCCCTCGACGTACTCGCCTGGCACCCCGACAGCGACTTCGGTCCCACCGACGAGAATCACCCCATGCTGAATCGGACGTGGCGCCGGGACTGAGCGGGCCGGTCGCTTGGACACAGTCGATCCAGGCAAGTGATTGGCGATATTAACTAATCGAACAGTAAATTGCGGACTACGCGCCTTCCCGCAGTAGGCCCGGGAGCGAAGCTCGGCGGTCCGGGACGTCGTAGCCGTCGAACTGGATGTCGTAGTCGCCGAAGCCGCCGCCGTCAGTGCGTTCGAATTCCAAGGGCGGCACGCCCATCACGTTCAGGAAGGTGACCAGGAGCTGGTTGTAGAGGCGGCCCGGGATGTCGAGGCCGGGGCCGCGCGGCGTGAAGCGCGAACGCATGTCTTCGGGGAGCCGCGAGAGGTCGGCCTCGTGCTGCCGGTAGTCGAGGTAACGCCCGGTCCGTAGCGCACCGGCCGCACCGCCGCCGAGCAGCACGGGGAACGAGTTGCAGGCGTGCCAGGGGTTGCAGCCGAACTCGTTGCCCCAATAGACCAAGGAGTCGTCGAGAACCGACCGGCCTGTGCCTGCGTCCTTGTCGCCGTCGAGGCGAGTCATGAGCTCGGCGACGCGCTCACCGTACCAGGCATTGGCCCGGCCGAGCTCTTCGTCCGCCGTGCCGTCGGCCGTGTGGCTCAGGAGGTGGTGGTCCTGGCTCAGCTTCTGGTCGCCGAGGAACATGAAGCGGCGCGTGTCGGTGCCGGGGCACAGCTGCAAGGTGACGACCCGCGTGAGGTCGCAGCGGAACGCGGCCGAGACGATGTCGATGTGGTCGTGCGTCACCTGCGGGAGGTTCTCCTCGAGCTGCGCGAGGCGTTCGGGCGCGCGATCGCCGCCACACGCGGCGATCGCGGCGGCGCTTTCGGCGGACGTGAAGAGCCGTGACTCGAGCTCATGGAGGTGCGTGATGTGCGCCTCGAGCCGGTGCCGGTCATCGGCCCCGATCCGGCTGCTATGCGAGATGTCCTCGAGCTGCCCGCCCACGAGATCCATGACGCGTCGACGCCGATCGAGTGCGGCGCCGCTGAGCGTCCGGCCGCGCCTGAAGAGGCGTTCGAAGACGAGGCTTGGGTCGGTTTCGCCGTGGAGCGGCACCAGTTGGCCGTTCAGGCTGGAGATGGAGACCGGCTCCTCGAAGGGCTGCTCACCCTGCACGAGCAGCTGCAACGACCGGACGGCCGGTTGCGACGGGTAGACGGCCGTCGAGCGTGCCATGAGCTGATCGATGGTCACGGCGTAGTGGCCGAGCCCCGGGAAGCCGCTGAGCGCCTTCGGTGGGAAGTGGCCCCAGGCGTGTTCGTGTGGCGCGTCGAGGCCGCGAATCAGCGTGAGCTTGTCGCGTAACCCATCGAAAGCAGGGCCGATGACACGCGACAGCCCGCCGGCCGGCAACGCGGAGAGCGCCACCTCCCGCGCACCAGCGAGCTCAGCCCACGGGAGCGCACCGGACGGATACCAGTTGTCGCGGACCTGCCCATTGCCGGTGAAGACGAAGAGGAAGCGCTTCACGGGCTGGGGCGCGAGCGCCGCTTCGGCGTCGCCCTTCTCGCACGCGAGCGACGGTAGAAACGGGATCGCGAGCGTCATGCCGCCGATCCCGCGCAGGAAACGACGGCGCGCCACGAGGCGCGGTGATTCGCGGCCGGGATCGCTCACGGATTCAGCTCCTTCGGGATGGCGCGGTACTGAAACTCTGCCGTGCCCGCAATGCGACCGAACACCTCCCGGAGCGGCGCGTCCTGTGTCACGGCCTCCCACAGAGGGGTCAGCGACGCGCTGTCGTCAGCCGACTCGCGGCGACCGACGGAAAAACGAAACCATTGTGTTCCGAAACACTTACGCGCGATGAGGCTCGCGCCGAGCGCACGTCCGAGCGCGGCGCCCGAAGCGACCTCGACCGGTGGACCCGGGTCGAGGACCAGGTCGACCTGGGTGTCGATCGGCAAGTGCACCCCCCCCTCGAGCCCCGCGAGCAAGGTGTACTCCTCCGTGCGGTAGCGCCCTGCGGAGTCGAAGCCCTCGAGCGCGAAGCCGAAGGGGTTGATCCGGACGTGGCACCCCGCGCAGTAGGGGGCCGACGTCTTCTGCGTCCATCGGTCTCGGCTGCTGAGGTTCTCGTGGCCGACGGGCGGCGTCAGGTCTTGCGGCGAGAGCTGGGACGGCGACGGGCTCGGGAGCGCCTCGCACAGAATCTCGCGGAGGATGAACACGCCCCGGCGAACGGGCGACGTGAGCTCCGCGGTGGCGACGAGCATGCCGGGCCTCGTGAGCAGACCATCGCGCTGGTCGTCGTCGCGCTCCACCTGCCCATTCGGTGGCGGCTCGGACAGGCCGTAGATCTTCGCCAGGTTCGCCGTGTCGACGAAGGTCTTCGGCGACGTCATCAGACTCTCGTAGGTCCCCTCCGACTCGAAGGTCAGCCAGCGGACGTACTCCCGCAGCTCGCGCGTCATGTCCTGCTGGAGGCCCACCACGTCAGCCAATGGGATGAAGAAGCCGGTCGAGCGAATAGCCGGCACGCCCTCGATGCGGAGCCACTCGTCGTAGAACTGCGCGATCCATTCGTGCGCCTTCGGGCTCGTCAGCATGGAGCTAGCGAGCTGGTCGAGCTCGGCGGGTTCGAGCCGGGGACGCTTTGCGACCGACTCGAGCAGTTCGGCGGGTGGCGTCGTACCCCACAGCGCGTAGCTCAGCCGAGTGGCCTGCTCTTCGGCGGTCAACGCCCACATGGTCTCGCCGACTTGCGGGCCTCCGAGCTCGGTTCGATAGATGAAGTAGGGCGACTGGAAGAGCGCGAGCAGCACGAGCTCCGTGGCTTCTGCCGTGCCTTCCTCGCGGCCGAGCTGCCACAGCGCCATGAGCTGCGCGACGTCGGTGCCCGAGAGCGTGCGGCGCCAGACGCGCCGGCCATACGAGACGATCCACGCCTCAGCGCAGACGTCGGTCATGGGCTCGTCACACCCGGTGAGCTCCTGCCGGCGCCCCGCGTCGAGCGCGATCGCCTCGGCGAGCTGGGTCGCGACATGGTTCCACGTCTCGACATGTTCGGGGCTGACCGCTGTGGTCATCGTCCCGAAGCCGCCGTAGACCTCGTCGAGCGGATGCCGCCACAGCGCGTCTTCGAGCTCGGCCGCGAGCTCATCACCCACGAGATCGCGAACGGTGCGGCGGTATTCGAGCTCCGTGAGCCGCCGGAGAGGGCTCGGGGCGACGGTCGGGCAACCCTCGCAAGCGCCGATGCTCGGCGCGGCCTGCGCCACCGGCGTCGTGGTTTCGGCGTCACATCCGAGAAGGAGGGCCGCAGCGAGCGCGATCACGACGCCGGGTCGGCGTCGAACCGACCGACGAAGCGGCGAACAGGCGGTGGGGAGCGCAAACGTCACCGCGTGGCAGCTTATAGAGCGGCTCACGGCGATTCAATGCTGATGCGTCTAGGCCTCGAGCCCGGCGGTCGGTTCAAACGCCGCGTTACTGAGCTTTCGAAGGTACCGGTGCGCCCGGTGCGCCGCCCCTCGGGTCGTCCGCTTCTCCTCGATGTTACGTTATCTGAGCGTGCCCCCTGTCCCGCAGGGCGTGGCAGGCGACGTCAATCGAAGTTCCGATCCGCACTGACCGAGATGGACCGAAGTGAGCGCCTCCGCGCCCGCTATCAATACGCGTGCCTGCGCTACGTATTGTGCCAGCCGCGGGCCAACTCGTCGCTCCGCCAGCGCTTCGTGACCCAAGCGAGGCTGAAGGGGCAACTGAGCTTGCCTTCCCGCAAGTCCGCGAGTACGTCCTTGCCGGTGATGGCCGAGTCGCCGGTCACCTCGTGCACGTCCCCCATGAGCTGAAACGCGATACCGAGGGCGCTACCGCAGCGCCCGAGCGTGCCGAGCATGTGGCCGTGGAGGCCTGCCGCGGAGGCACCCGCGATGAAGCGCCAGCGGAAGAGAGTTCACCCGCTTCAGACCCCTATTGACTCAGCGGCGGGCGCGGCGTCCGGTTGAGAAGGACCCGCACTTCCGGGTAGGCCCAAGTCGTGGTGCGGACGTAGAGGTCGTCGAGGCCGTCACCGTTGAAGTCACCCGTGACAGCGGGGGGGGCTTCGCCTTGGGCGACGCCCGGTACCGGGACGGTGTGCCAGGCGCCGGGGTAAGCTCCGTCGCCTAGGATCGTTTGAACGGAGCCGGTGTCATAGTCCGGGTGGTATATGGCTGGGGCGAAGTCGGCGCAGAGGTCGCCATTGAGGTTCGCTGGGCGCATCCAGTCGCTCGCGTACCACCCGAGGCGGCGACGCTGGAAGGGGCTCGAGTCGAGGTCGAGGAGCAACGCGGCCTCGCACACGGGACCGTCGAGGGTCGGAAGGGTCATCGGGGCGTTCGGGCTCACGAGGAAGCCAGACCAAAGGTCCGTCGTGACAATGACATCCTCGTCGCCGTCGCCGTCGATGTCGGCGTGGTCGAGCGATCGAACCGCGTCGTCGTCCGCGCCGCCGATGGTGCGGCCTGGGCCGAATCCGCCCTGGCCGTCGCCAGGATGGACCACGATGAAGGCTCCATCGATGCGCCAGGACGCTCGCTTTGAATACGCCGGGCAGTTCCACTCGCACGGTGCGTCGTATTGGGTCAGGTCCTCGATGTCCGGCCTGACCGCCGCGTGGGCGGCCACGAGGTCGAGGTGCCCGTCGCCGGTCACGTCCAGGAGGGTGCCGTCGACGATCGCGTAGCCCTCGTCGAGAGTACACGCGTTGTCGGGGACGACGGCCCGGAGCGTGGTGAGCGGTCCGGCCTCGAATACGCCGGGCGCGGTCTGGCGCGTGACTCGCACGCCCGCAGAGGCGTTCGGCGGTTGGCAGCAGCGATCGAGTAGCGGCGGGAGCTGGGTGGGTCCCAGAAACTCGACGGGAGCGCACTCCGGTGCCGCGCTCGATGCCATGGTGGCAGTCGTGTCGAAGGGGTGAAAGGAGACGATGTCGACTAGGCCATCTTCGTCGACATCTCCGAAGTCGATCCCCTGCGGGGAGTCGATCGGGAGTGGCACTGGCGCGAGCGAGAAGTCGGGAGCGACCGAAAAGGCCGCAAAGAGATGCCGCTGGTCGCAGTGCCACTCGGTGTTCCGAGTCAGGAGTACGAGCTCGGGTCGCCCGTCGCCCGTGAGGTCGGTCGCCTCGACCTCAAGGCCGACCCACCGACGTAGGTCGCTCGGCTGCCCCACGTAGGTCGACCGTGGCGTGTCGAAGCGTCCATCACCGAGGCTGCGCGAGACGACCAACTGTCGAGCGCTCGCGTAGACCACATCGTCCATCCCATCGAGGTCGAGGTCGACGGCCAGTCCCTGGACCTTGGCCGGGAGACACGCACACACCGCGTCGTAGGACTCGGAGGGGCTCGGGTCGCTCGCCGACGCGACTTCGTAGCTCGGTCCTTCGAGCCGCATCTGCGGCGCGTCGTGCGCCTCGAAACCGATCGGGCCGTGGTTCTCGAAGAGGATGGGCCCCGAGCCATACACGTCGAGGTCGCCGTCGAGATCGATGTCCACCACGGGCGGATGGAGGCCGAGACGGCCTCGGCCGCGGGCCCGCTCCTCGAACTCCGACGGCCCGCGGCGACTGTAGAGGGCGACTTCGGTGTCCGAGGCCACGAGCATCTCGTCGAGCGCGTCGCCGTCGAGGTCTCCGAGTGGGAACACGCCGAGGTCCGGGAAGTAACTCACCCACATCTCGAAGGTCGGCTCCGGCCCCGGGCGGATCACCACCATGTCGGCGTTCGAGGTGAATCCCACGATCTCGTTCACACCGTCGAGTTCGACGTCGAAGGGGACGTGCTGCAGCAAAGGTGAGCCGCCATCGACAGGATCGGGATAGCCTGGGATCGTCACAATACTGCCGTCGTCGAGTACCTTGTTCACACCGTGGTACAGTATCTCGTCGTAACCATCCCCGTCGATGTCGATCGCTTGCAACCTGTTGTACGTCGACGCCGATGTCCAGTCTTCGGCGATGAGTTCGAGGGTTTGCGTCGCTATGTCAAGCTGGAACACCTGCATTCGTCCATTGCCCGCGTTGACCAACTCGGCCTTGGCATCGCCATCGAGATTGGCAGCCGTGAATTGTGTGTTGTGGTACTCGTTCGATTCGAGCAACACGACTTCCGGGGCGAAGACGCCCGGACTCGTTTGGTAAGCGATGCTAATTTCACCGTAGTTAAAGACACCTGCTACGTCCCAGAGACCGTCACCGTCAAAGTCGCCAACGGCATTGGACCACGCCAGGAAAACCGGTCGTCGGGCGATCTGGGGAACGAGCGTTCCGTTTCGAATCAGTGTATAGGCCCCAAGGATTTCGGGTTGGGCGTCGCCGGTCAAGTCCACGACGAGCCCGCCTTCCCCCGGCCCGATATAAGGTGGCAACGCTTCGAATACCGGCTCCGTGGGCCAGACACCCTTTTCGAGCCCACACTGATAAGGCGGCGGCACGAAGACGTCCTCCATCAGGTCGGGAGGGACGGTGTCCTCGGGCTCGACATCCGATGTGTCGACGACGTCGGGCGTGTCATCACCGCTCTCATCCACGAGGGCGTCCGGCGTACCGACGTCCACGAGCACGGTCTCCGAAGCCGGGCTGCTGCACGCCAGCGCAAGCGCTATTGCCAAGATGACTGCCGTGCGCGGCACGGGGTCGCACGGCGTCATGGCGCCACCTCCAGCTCGAATACGGACACAGAGCAGGGCGGCAGTGTGACCTGAATACGAAGTTCACCGTCCAAGTACGTGTCGATCGTGGCGAAACCGACCACGGCGCCGTCACGATCGAACTGGCGCACGATGACCGGCGTGCTTGCAGTCTCGGACACGTCAGCAATAGTCAGTCCCACCGTGCGACGGCGCTCCGTGTCGGCCGAGGCGATGACGAGCTTGTGCTTACCGCCGCGCGTGCGCCACAGTGAGGCCGAAGCGGCGGGTTCGTCCCAAGTCGTCGGATCTCCGACGTCTTTGCTCTTCGCGGTCATCCGGATGGTCTCGATGGGGACCCATTGGCCCGCCGGAGCGGCCACCGATACACCGGACTGCGTGTCGACCAGTGCCGGCACGGCGCCGCCCGGTGGTGCGTCGGTGACCGCACAGCTGTCGCTCACCGATGCGCCGACCTGATGGATGCCAGGGGTCTCGAGCATCTCTCCGAAGACGAGGCTGTCGGCGTGCCGGCGGCGCCAGGCTCCGAGCTGGCGAACATAGGCGTACGCGTGCGAATTGAGCTGCCCCGCCGCGTCGTTCGAGAGCCCGCCGGGCATTCGGCCTTGCACGAAGGCCTCCGCCTGAAGGCCAACGGTCCGCGCTAGAGCGGCTGACCGGTTGGCGGCCGCGATGCCGCTGAGCTCGACGTATCGTCCGATGAAGACGGCCGTGTCGTGAAAGACGGCCTGCACCAGCGGAATTCCCAAGTCGAAGCTGTCGTGCAAGACGAGGAAGCCGTCCGAGTATCCGGCGAAGGGCGCAGAGAAGCCCTCGCTGTAGAGACCGCCGTCCGGGTTGACGCTTCGGATGGCGCTACGAGCGTCGCTCAGAACGTCGCGCCAGCCGTCGGTCCAGTACGCACCGCCGCCGGGGGCGTGCCCCCCTTCTCCGCCGTGGTCGCGGCTCCAGCACATGCGAGGTGAGAGCGTCGAGTATTGATCAGCGTAGAGCCCAGCGACTCGAGATCGGCGCGACGGGTCGAGGGGAGCCGTCCCCCACCGCGTCAGCCGCTCCACCTGCATTGCGCGCAGGTCCGGGTGGCCCGGACAGGCGTAGAAGAGCTGTTGGTTGGCTTGACAGCGAGAAATGGGATAATCGCTCGATTGCTGCGCAATCTCGGGCTCATTAGACGGTGTGCTCCCCTTCAGTCCGCTCCACGGACCAGGCGCCAGCGGCGGGGGCCACAGTGGACCTGACGTAGTCGTGTCGGGCATTGGCTGAAGCGGCGTCCGCCCCGCGTCGAACCCCTTCCCAACCGACTGCCACGCCACGGGCGCCGAACCATCCGGGTCGAGCGGGTCGCCGGGGTCAAGCGGTGCGCCGGTGGTCGGGGCCGCGGGCAGTCGCAGCTCAGAGCGATAGGGCCAAAGGCCGATGCGCGAGAAGGCCGGTGAGAGCTCCGTCGAGACGGCCCAGTTGCGACCGAGGTCCAGGAGCGCAGGGTTGGTGTAGAGGGAAACCGCTGGACCGGGTACGCGGCTCGCGCCCGCGATCCCCATGGTCTCCAGGACCGCCTCGAAGTGGCGGGCGGTGCGGCGCGAGAGCCCCACCAGAGGCTGCGCGCGGCGCAAGAACTCGAAGTCGGGGAGAAACTCGTCGTGTTCCGGGTAGGCCCATGGGATGTCGTCGGTCTGGGTGTCGTCGCCGTAGACAGCTCTGGACGTGCCGTTCGTCCTGTCCCACGCCCGGTATTCGAAGAAGGCCAGGTCGGACGGGAGACCGGACGCGGCGCAGTAGGTGGCTTCCAGGCGCGGCGTTGCTGGGTCGGAACCCGCCAAGAAGTACCCCGCCGAGACGAGCCAGTTGGGCATGTCCGAGCGACCCGCCATGGGCCCCGGCCACGCGTTCAGGTCGAGCAGACCTTGGCGGTAGCGTCGCGCCATCCCATGCCAGCCATCTTTCACTAGGGCGAGTTCCACCACCCCGAGCCCACCGAGCCGGTCGTTCCCCGGGAGCGACGCGTTCTCCTCCGGCTCACTCATGGAAAGGGCGAGACGTGGCTCGGCAGGGGCGCGATTTGACGCCACTTCATTCATGGCCGTCTTGACGCGCCTGCGTAGAGGGATGTGTCGGAGTCGCCCGGTGGCATCGAGCGCTCCGAGGTAGAGCGACGCGTTGTTCGATGCGCTCGTGTCGATCCCGATGAGTGGGAGGGACAAGTGCCGGCTGGGGTAGAGATCCGGAGCGGTGAACACCTTCTGGAACGTCGCGGAGTCCGCCATGGGATGTTTCACCAGATCCAGTGGCAACAGGCGGCCGAGATTGTCGTCGGGCACGATCAGATTCGCCCCGGCGTGAGCGTTTCCTTGGCTCAAAGAGATCTCGAAGGTTGGGAAGCTGCTCTCCGCGAGTGACCAATACTCCGAGTCGAGGTCGACTGTCAGGAAGCCGCGTACGGCCGACTCGCCAGGTACCGCCCACAGCACCACCGTCGCAGACGCGATTCTGCCCGCCTCGGGTCGATTCGGGTCGCCCTCGCAGAAGGAGTCGCCGTCGCTGCTGCTTGTGTAGCTCTGGCATGAAAAGGGCAGCACGACTCGGTATCGCTTGGTATTCCAAACGTCCTCGTCGGTCGGACCTGCGACGAACTCCGTCGGGTCTGGCAGCGGCAGGTCCGTCCACTGGAAGAAGTGGAGCGTTCGTCCATCCGGCGAGAGGGACGTGCCGTGCGTCGGGGGCGTCCCACCGAGGACGGAGAGGCTGTCGACGTAGAAGGCCCATGGCGTCTGGGCGCGAGCTGGACGGAAGGTGTTGTCTGCGGCCTCCGTGTACGCAGGCGGTTCCAGCGGGCGAACGGACGTGCTACCCGGCGGCGGTGGTGGGAAGTCAGTGGGCGGCAACTGCCGGTCCAGAGGACGGAGATGAAATCCGGTGTGCAGGTCATGCCGCGCAATCAGGCGGAGCCGGAAGAGGCCCCGAGACGGTGCAGCCGGGCTCCAGTCCCGGTTTCGATCGAGGTCCCGCAAGGATACGATTCCGAAGCCGTCCTCTGCCCCGCCGAGACCGAGCTGCATCGCTCCGGTGTCGATTGTGACGGCGACTGGAACGAGGCTTCGGAACCGCGCCGCGATCTGCTCGGGCTCGAGCGCGGCGCGCCAGGCTTCGAGGCCCGCCACGCGAACCCGGGCCTGCGAGGTTTCGTCGATACCGGTCTGCCCGCGCCGTACACTTCCGAGCATGAAGAGGTAGTCGCCGACATCATGGACCGTGAAGAGACCCGCAGGTCGGTCGATGCAAGCGACATCGACGCCATCGAGATAGACGCAAAGAGAGTTGGTCCCGAGGGTCACGGCCACATGATGCCATCCACCTCGCGCCCAGTCGTAAATGGGGGCCGTCACGCGCCGCCGAACCCCGCCCGAGGCCAGTTCGAGGATGATCCCACGCAGGTCGCGCCCTTGTTGACTGCCGAAGCCGTCCTCCGGACTCGGGCTCTCTACGTTGGCATCGTTCCAGTGCCCGATCTCGATGCGCATGCGCGCCGTCGGATCGCTGCCCGGGATGGCGGTGTCGAGCAGCGGCACTCGCCCGATGCCGTAGACTCCGTGCACGCCGTCGAGGCCGACCCACATGCCGAAGGTACCGATGATGCGCCCATCGGAGTGCACACCGTCAAACCAGGGACGGGCATTCAAGGCCACGAGCCCTTCACCACTCATGTAGCCGGGCAGCGTGTTTCGGCCCTCGACACGCCGAACCGTCATCGCGACATCGGGAAGGTCCGTGGGGACCGCGCAGGTGGACGACGAACATGGGTACGCGATACAGCTCGGTGCGGCCGTCGTGTCGCAGTCGCTGGCCAGGTCGGGGCAAGCCGACTGCACGTCCTGGTTGAGCCGGAACGCCACAGCCGATGAACAGTAGGTCACGGACTCGAGCGTCGCATAGCCGGGCGGTGCGTTGGAGCCGGAGAACCCGGGTGGTGGCGGCGGCACGGAACCGCTGCCCGAAGTTCCCATGTTCACCGCTGCGAAGTCGCGGGGATCGTCTGGGGGGCCGAGGAACACGTCTGGAAACGGGACCGACCCCGCGGGCGTATTCGGCGTGTGCGCGCACGCGCCGGTACTTTCCCTGCAGTAGTCCGTTGTGTTCGGATCGGCGTCGTCGCATTCCACCGTGCCTACGCAGATGGTCTGACCGGCGCCAAGGCAGGCGTCGCCAACGGTACACGCGCGCCCATCGTCACACGGAGTGCCACTCGGGGCGCTGGGCAGGACACAGCCGTCCTGGGCCGAACATGGCGCGTTCAGCGTGCACGGGTCGTCGTCAGAGCAATCGGCCTCCTCGCCGCCGTCACAGTCGCCGCTCACACACCGCTCACCCGAGGTGCACGGATTGCCGTCCGAACAGAGCGTTCCTTCGAGCGACGCCCATTCGGCTCGCCCGTCGCCGTAGCACACCAATCGGTGGCACATGGGGTCGCCCGTTGGGAGCAGGGGTAGCTCGACCGGCGAGCCTCGGCATTCGAAGCCATCGCATCGATCGAGGAAGGTGCATGCGTCGCCGTCGTCGCAGGGGAAGATGGCTTCGGCACCGGCGGGAATCGCGACGCCGTCGAAGAAATGCGTGCTTGACGCAGAGTCATACCACGGCTCGTGAACGCATTGGCCGCCGGGTAGGTTCTCGTCCCAGTAGTCACGCGTGCACGGATTGCCCTCATCGCAGCGGTCGGTTCCGAGACACACCGCGCTCGTGGGTGCTCCCGGCGCGAGGGAGAGCGCCACGATGTGGTCGGCGACAGTGCGCTCGTTGCCGTCGTCGCAGCACACGTTTACGGCTGGCGTGGCGCGACAAAAGCCTGGGACTTCCGGGATCCAGTCACAGAGACCGGAGAGCGGGCTACTCGTGCATTCGCTTTGGTCCGCGCTTTCGCAGGCCTCTCCGCCCGTGACTTCGGGCTTCGGCCGGCAGTAAGCGGCGACCGCGCTGGCCCACGAGCAAAACGCCGAGTTGGCTGGCTCGAAGCATTGGGCGAGCGTGAGGGCCCCGCAATCGGCGACGAGGACGCCACCTTCCGAGATGGGGGCGCCGAGAGGGCTGCGCTTGCAGCGAAAGCACTCCTCCTCCTCGGGAGCGCATTCGGCGCACTGCCCGTTCACGTAGTCGTCGTCGTCTGACGCGAGACCTCCGCAACGTTCACCCTGAACGAGCGTGATGTCGACGGCACGGGCGCTTCACCGAATTGGCAGAGATGCAGCGTCGCGATGCACTCCTCCTCGGCGGTCACCGTGGGCGGATAGACTACCGAACTCCACCGCATCGTGCATTGGCCGGCGATGCAGTCGGCCTCGACGCAGGACTCGGCCCCCCCCCCCGCGCAATCCTGGGGCGTCGTACAGGGCATGGCCGTGGCCGTCCGAAGCACGATACTGCTCAATACCAACGAATTGAACCCAATTGCTCGGAACGTTTGCATGGCATGTCCTCCCAGGTTGACGAGCATGCGCCCAGGCCGTGAGGCAGTCAACCAGGCCGAGAAGTCCTGGGAGGGACGTTGTCAGGGCGGTCCAGTACTAAGCCAGGGACCGACGTACCATGGTGCTGCATGTCGTCCGGCGGACCCGGGCGACTCCGCAGGGGAAGGGCGGCGCGCGGGTTGGTGCGGTGAGTGCTCTTCGGGCTACCGGTGAACCATGACGACGTGGCCTCTCCCGAAGCGCGCTCGACACCTACCTCGGCGTACGGCCGACGAGCTACGTCGCAGACGAGAATGCGTCATGCCCGACACGAGGACCGGTCTACGACTGCCAGGCCTGCGGCGTGTGATGCCAAAACCCCAAGCGCAACCGCGACCACGGCATCGTCGACTAGGTGCAGCTCTTTCGGGCCGACGCGCTCTTCCAGAAGAAGGCGTTGCGTTCGAAGTGGGCCATCCGAAACGAGGACGGCGAGTGGCAGATGAAGATGGACCCGCGCGGGTTGTGCGCCGCCTTCGAGGGGCGCGTTCGGTGCCACGGCGCCTGCGGCATCTCCGCCGTGCCGTCGGTGGTGTGGCTCAGGAGGTGGTGGTCTTGGATCAGCTTCTGGTCGCCGAAGAACATGAAGCGGCGCGTGTCGGTGCCCGGGGAGAGCTGCAAGGTGACGACCCGCGCAAGGTCGCAGCAGAACGCGGCCGAGACGATGTCGATGTGGTCGCCCGTCACCTGCGGGAGGTTCTGCTCGAGCTGCGCGAGACGTTCGGGCGCGCGATCGCCGTCGCACGTGGCGCTCGCGGCGGACGTGAAGAGCCGCAAATCGAGCTCATGGAGCTGCGTGATGTGCGCCTCGAGCCGCTCATCGGCCCCGATCCGGCTGCTACGCCAGATGTCCTCAAACCACTTTTCTGACAAGCGCGAGCTCCCGGCCCTCGGTATAGTGCGGGCGTGAGTCGGCCCACCCGCCGCCAGTTCCTCGAACATGCCACGCGCCTCGCGTCGGCGTGGGCGGGCACGCGCCTGCTCGGGTGCGCCGAGGAGACCGTCGCACCGCCGCTCCTGCTCGATGGGTGGGGCACGCCGTCGGCGACGGAGTCCGCCTATCTGCCGCCGGCCGCCTCCCGCCCCGCCGGAATGCTCGAGGTCTTCCTCCTCGGCGGTCTGAACCCCTGGGACTCCTTCTACGCCGTCCCGGAACACGGCGTACCCGGACGCGGCGGCAGCTACGAAGGACAGCAGTGGTGGACCTTCCAGTCGGGTCCCGAGAGTGTCCCGGACGCCTTCGGCGCTTGCGGTGGAGGCCCGAGGGAGCTCCTCCAGCCCTACGCCTACGCGGGCGACGGCAAGACCGTCCACCTCGGGCCCTTCGTCTACCCGCTACGCGACCGGCCCGATCTCATCGCTCGAATGCGGGTCATCGTGACGGCCCACGGTCAGGAGCCCCATCAGACCGCCGTTCCACTCATCATCACCGGGCAGCCGCAAGGCTCCCCGCGTGCGGCTGGCTTCGCGTCTCATGTCGGGCGCGCCCTCGGCGAGCGCTCACCGCGAGACGCACCCTGGTCGTACCTCGTGCTCCCCGACAGCGTGACCGTGAGCGCGCTCGACGCCGACGTCTCCGCCGCGTCCGGTCTCCACCCCGGCGCCGCAAGACCGCTCACGGTCCGTCTCACGCGCCAGAACGCGCTCCTCGCCGACCTCGCGCGCAAGCCCTTTGGCAGTGAAACGGCGGCGGCCGATCGCCTGCTCGCGCGTGCCCTCGCCCGGCAGACCGCCCAGCTCACGCCCCCTGGCGCCGCCGCCGCCCTCGCGTCCCGTCATCTCTCCGACTACGCGCACGCGCTCGACGGCCTCGGCCGCACCGGCGTGCTCGCGCCGCTCATCACCGAGGACATCCTGAAGCCGCGGCCCGGTGAGGAGTGCGGCAGCACCCGCGACGTCGATCCCACGGCGATGGGCATCGGCTTTGGGACCCACCTGCTCACGCGCCCGAAGGACGCCCCGGCCTACGTTCAAGTCGTCGACACCGGCCTCGTCGAAGGCTCAAACGGCGGCTACGACACGCACGAGCACCACGTCCGCGACTCGGCGCCGAGCGTGGTGCACTTCTGCAAGCAGCTCGCCGCCGCGGTGAACCGGCCCGGCGAAGGCGACCCGAACAAGCTCGACCTCGACCGCCACTGCATCGTGGTGTCGACCGAGATGGGGCGCACTCCCTACCCGCAAAGCGGCAGCGAACAGAACCTCGGGCTCAATCATTGGCCGTACGGATTCGTCACGGTGATCTTCGGTGGGCCCATCGACGCCTCTCGCGCGGGGGTCGTCGGTGCGATCGGCGAAGATGGCCGGGCCACCGACACGGTGACGCCGGCCGAGATCCGCGCCGGTCTCCTACTCGCGCAAGGGATCTGGCCGTTCTCGCCGGAAGCCTTCGCCGTCGGGCACGTCGGCGGCGCGAAAGATGAGCTGGAAGCGGCGGCACGGGTCCTTGAGCGCGTGTTGGGGTTCAAGACGTGATGCGCGTCGTCCTCATCGCGGCCGTCCTGCTGTCCATGGCCTGCGAGACCCGCACTACGGCGCCGCTGCCAACGGCCCACGGGCAGGTCGAAGCCGGAATTACGCCTTCGGCCACGTCTTGCCTGGACAACCGAATCCGCAGCGAGATCGCCGTGAGGCGCCTCGTGCCGCTCATGTGGGGCCGCCACCCTCACGGTGCCGCCGAAGTGGCGCTCCTCATCGACCTGCACGAGGACGTGGGCATGGAAGCGCTCGTTCGGGCCATGTCGAAGTCGCCCGAGTACCGGGCGCGCTGGCGCCTCTTCCTCCACGACTTCCTGCGGGTGGCGCGCCTGAACGAACAGTCGAACCCGGCGTGTTACGCGCGCCCCGTCCTGACGGACCCGACCGGGGCTGGACCCACCGCCGCACTCGCCGAGTGGGTGCGCGACCACGACGCGACGACCGAGCCGTTCCGTAGCACCGATGGGAGCGACGCCCCCTTCAGCTTCCACGACCTCACCGAGAGCGCGCTCGTGCTCGACGACCTGTCACCGCTCCTGCGTGCCAACCTCTTTGCGAGCCTCTGGCGTGAGTTCGCGATCCCGGACGCCGCTGGCGCGCGCGCGTACCGCGATGGCCGCGTCACGCGCTTCATGAAGAGCTATCTCGGGCGCGACCTCGAGTGTATGCGGTGCCACAACAGCGAATACTCGACGACGAGTGACCCCGATCCGTCCAAGAATCGCTTCTGGAACATCGAGGGCCAGCCCGAACGCGCGCTCTTCGGCGAGCCCGGAGGGCCGGCTCCGGGCGCGCTTCGGCCGCTCTTTCGTCGGTGGGGCGTCGTCGCGGGCGCCTTCTACGACAACGACTACGACGCCGACGCGGCCTCCGAAGAGATCGCGGGCGGCTTCCGTCCTTGGGGTGCCGACCCGAGCTGCGGTGTCTTCATCCGGCCGGACGATCGTCGCCCCGAAGAGCTCGGCGACGTGCCCTACTTCATCACGCCGCGGGCGAGCGATGTGACCATCTTCGACCTCGAAGCCGAGCTGCGCGCTGGGCTCGCGGACCTGCGCTCGTCGTTCTCCCCGAGCGCCGTTGGCGCGGTCTCGGGCCCGCGAGCGCTCGCGTCTCTGGTCGCGACCAACTTGACCAACGCGGTGTTCGTCGAGGCGACAGGCAGTCTGCTGACGATTCCACACGGATTCCCGCGCAATCAGTCGCAACGTGACGCGCTCACCGAGTACGCGACGACCTTTGCCACGTCAGGCTATTCCTTGACCGCGCTGCTCACGGCCATCGCGACGTCGGAGCTCTTCACGCCGGGCGCCTATTCCCCCTGCTTCACGGGCAGCTTGCCGGCGCTCTTCGACCCCTGGGACAAGGACGGCCAAACGGTCAGCACGCGCACCAACACCGTCGCCGACGGCATCCACCGCCTCCCGGCGCGCACGCTCCAGAACGCCGTCGCCACGGCGCTTGAGTGGGCCGACCCGTGGGAGTATCCGATGCTCGCGACGGGCACGTCAGCGCTCGTCGCCCGGCGCCTCGGCGTGTTCCTGAAGCCGGCCGATCCCGGCTACCGCGGCATCAACTTCCAATCGCTCCTGTCTTTCGAAGCCGACTTCGGCGCCTGTATCGACCCCGCCGCTTCGCCATCGTGCCCGCTCTCCGAGCTGCTCTCGTCAACGACGCGCCCGCTTCAGTGCGCCCTCTGTATTGCTGACGACGCCGACATCTGCGCCTGGGACGACCGCTGCTGTGACGCGAGCTGGCGTGCGGGCTGCCCCACGGGCTGCACTGACGAGGAGGATCTCGGCTTCGACTTCAAGACCCACCCACCGGTCCCGGTTCGGAGCGACACGCCCGGCGACGGCGACTTCGTCGACCGGCTGTCCCGGGCGGCCGAGAAGGACGGCGTCACGGTGCGCGACGCGCTCTCGGCGCTCTCGGACCGCCTCCTCGGCACAACCTGGATCGGTGACGCCGACGACGAAGCGGACCTGGCGACGCTCCTCGGGACGTCGCTCGACGCACCGTACGGGCAGAACATGGAGGCGGGCCTGCGCCGAGCCTGCGGCGTGTGGCTCATGTCACCGGCCTTTCAATTGGGAGGGCTGGGTCGAACGGCACCGCTCGGTCCATCTCGGTGGACCCTACCCGAGACCGACTTCACGAGCGTGTGTGAGCGCTACGCCGAGGGCCTCTTCGCCTCCTTCGCGCTCACCTGCGATGGCGCGCGATGAGGTCAGAACCACAGCGATGACGCGGTGTTGCCTCATCGCCAGTGCGCTCGCGCTGAGCTGCGGCCAAGACGCGGTGACGCCGACGGACCGGGTGGCACCCGCGCCGCGTCCGGACCAGCTCTTCCAGGACACGAGCGCTTTTGCAGACGTGAACAGCCTCGGTCCGAGCGACGTCGGGGCCATCTCGCTGGCCGATCTCGACCACGACGGCGTCGACGACCTCATCTTGCCGGGCAACGACGCGACTCGCCTTTTCCGAAACCGCGGAGACGGCTCCTTCGTGGCGTGGGGCAGTGTGGCACACCCTGGCCGCCGCGTCTTGACGGTCTATGCGGCCGACGTGACGCAAGACGGGCGGCTCGACCTCGTGATGGCGACCGTGAAGACCTTCCTGGTCTTTCGCGGCGTCTCGGACGGCGTCTACGAGCCGATTGACGGGCTCCCCAGCCTCGAAGGCGGCGGTTACGGCAGCGTCGTGACCTTCGGCGACTTCGCCCACACCGGTCGGCTCGGGCTCTTCCTCGGCCGCAGCTTCCCCTTCCAACCCGGCGAGACTGGACAGGCCGAGACGCTCTTCGAGGCCGGCTGCGCGAGCGTCGGTGTCGATCCGTCCACGCTCGAACCCGTACCGTCGACCTACTTGGCAGCAGACGCGTCCAGCTTCGTCGATCGGACCGGCGCCGTGGGGCTCGACATCCCGGCCAAGGTGCAAGCGACCGCCGCCGGGGACATCAATGATGACGGGCACCTGGATCTCTTCGTCGGGACGGAAGGTGGGGCTCGCGACCTCGTCTTCTTGAACGATGGCGCAGGTCACTTCACCGAGTCGGGCGAGGCGCTCGGTTGGGACGCGCGTACGTCGGCGATGGGCTTCGATATGGCCGACATCGACGGGGACGGCGACGCGGAGTTCTTCGTCGCGGACGCGATGCCCGACGACGGCGGGATCGTGTGGGTACGCCAGCCGGACGGGCGCTTTCAAAACGAAGCCGCGGAGCGCGGTCTGCTCGACACCGCTCAGTTCTCCTCCTGGGGCGGCGGCTTTCACGACTTCGACCACGACGGCGACGTCGATCTCCTCCTGGCCAACAGCCTCCCTCCCGAAGGCGGGAGCTGTGACGTGCTCGAGCAAGAGCGGCTCTACTTTCGAAACGACGGGACGGGCCACTTCGAGCGCGTCGTCGGCGCCGTCGGGACCGCGCTCGACGCGATCAGCGAAGCCCGCGCGGCTCAGGTCTCCGACCTCGACGCCGACGGCGATCTCGACGTCGTCGTGGCCAGCCTCGATGGTCCACCGCAGGTGCTTCGAAACGACATGGCCACGGGCGCGTGGCTACTCCTCGACCTCGACTACCCCTTCCACGACCCGGCCGTCGGCGCCATCGTACGCGTCCGCGCCGATGGGAAGACCTTCACGCGGTGGGTCATCGGCACGCCGTCCTGGGGGGGCAGCGGTAGCCACGTCGTGCATGTCGGGCTGGGTGAGGCCAAGAACGTAGAGGGGATCGACGTAGTGTGGCCGAGTGGCCAGACCCAGGCGTTCCCTGGGGGGCCCGCGCGGGAGCGACGGCGGCTGACTTTTGCGCCGTAGTCGTCCCACGCGATCCAGACGACGACGTCGGTAAGGCGGGAATTGAGGGTCAGCGGTATGCGATACGGTGGACCGGCTTCGCCCGGACGACCACGGGCGCGGGCGCGGGGCGCTGCACCTGGGCCGCACGAACGAAGCGGAACGCGCCGTTCTCACGAAGGGCCACGATCTGGAAGGCCTGGCGGTCGAGCATCGCGTCGATCTTGCGCATCTCGGCCGGGAACAGGAGCCCGTCGGAGAGAGCGCGCTCGGCGGCCGTCTCGATGCGCTGCTGGGCCTTGAGGAGTCGATTGCCTTCGGCCCAGGTGAGGGTGCCGTCGGAGAGGCCCTTGAAGATGCGTTCGAGCTGCGCGTTCTGGCGCCGCTCGAAGTCCTGCACCACCTGCTGCGCCACCGGGACATGGGGGACGCCGCGGTTCGGGCGAGCCAGGGCGGGGAGTGCGAAGGTGAGGGCGGAGAGCAGGGTCAGCGTGATGGTCTTCATGGGGTTATCCTCCGGGCGACGCCTTCGTCGCCACGGCAGGCGGCCTTATCAAAGGCCGTGCCACTCGCCATAACCATCTGAAATCATGCGGAATTATCTGAAGGGGAGGCGCCGTCTGTGCGACAGCCGCGTGCCGTCTCGGCCACAGAGCGTGGCCGATTGGGCACGCCCGCTCAACCCTTGAGGAGCGGCGCGATGAGGAGCGAGACGACGCCCATCACCTTGATGAGAATGGCGACGCCGGGGCCCGAGGTGTCCTTGAAGGGATCGCCGACGGTGTCGCCGACGACGGCCGCTTTGTGCACGTCTGAGCCCTTGCCGTGGCCGGGGACGCCGCCCTTCTCGATGAACTTCTTGGCGTTGTCCCAAGCGCCACCGGCGTTGGCCATGAGCAGCGAGAGGGTGGCACCGACGGCGAGCGCGCCGGCGAGGGCACCCGCGAGCATCTTGGCGCCGAAGATGAAGCCGATGGCGCAGGGCGCGACGATGGCGAGCGCACCGGGGAGGATCATCTCCTTCAGCGCGGCGGTGGTGGCGATGTCGACGATGACGCCCGGCTGGGGTTCGACGCCTTCCTTGCCTTCGAGCAGGCCCGGGATCTCGCGGAACTGACGGCGGATCTCCTCGACGATGGCGCCCGCGGCGCGACCGACGGCGGTCATGGTCCAGGCGCCCACGAGGACGGGCAGCACGGCCCCGAGCATGACGCCCATGAGGACTTCGCTGTCGGTCAGGCTCAGGCTGGTGAGCCCGGCGGCTTGGTTGAACGCGGCGAAGAGGGCGATGACGGTGAGGACGGCCGAGCCGATGGCGAAGCCCTTGCCGACGGCGGCGGTGGTGTTGCCGACGGCGTCGAGCTCGTCGGTGATGGCCCGAACCTCCGGCCCGAGGCCGCTCATCTCGGAGATGCCGCCGGCGTTGTCGGCGATGGGGCCGTAGGTGTCGACGGTCATGACGATGGCGGTGCCGGCGAGCATGCCGACGGCCGCAATGGCGATGCCGTAGAGGCCGAGGTAGTGCGACGAGACGAGACCTGCTGCGACGAGGGTCAGCAGTGGAATGGCGCAGGACTCCATGCCGACGGCGAGGCCGCGGATGACGTTCGTGCCGGGGCCGGTCTTCGAGGACTCGGCGATGGAGCGAATGGGGCCCATCGAGGTGTAGTAGTCAGTCACGAGGCCGATGATGGCGCCTGCGGCAGCGCCGACGCCGAGCGTGATGACCGCGCCGGACGCGATCCCGAACATGGGCAGCACGACAGCGGCGGCGCCCGTCACGAGGAAGGGCGGGAGGATGAGGGCGAGCCGCAGTACGGTGGCCGGCGGCATGTTCTTCAGGGTGCGAGTGATGAAGATGCCGAGGATGGAGACCGCGAGCCCGAGCGTGGAGAGGAGGACTGGGAGTCCGACCGCGATGTAACGAACGGCCTGCTCCGAGACGGTGCTGCCGGAGCCCAGGAGCTTCGCCTGCAGGTCCGCGACCGGGAGCGTGAGGCCGAGGGCCGCGGCGGCGACCATGGCGGCGATGTAGGACTCGAAGATGTCGGCGCCCATGCCGGCGGTGTCGCCGACGTTGTCACCGACGTTGTCGGCGATGACGCCCGGGTTGCGCGGATCGTCCTCGGGGATGTTGGCTTCGACCTTGCCGACGATGTCGGCGCCGACGTCGGCCGCCTTGGTGTAGATGCCGCCGCCGATACGCGCGAAGAGCGCGATCGACGAGGCGCCCACGGCAAAGGCGTGGAGGACGGTGCCCATCTTCTCGAGGGCGTGGGCGTCGGAGTAGACGGCTTCGGTGTTGCCGAAGAGCTTGTAGAGCGCGCCCATGCCGAGGAGGCCGAGGCCGGCGACCGCGAGGCCCATGACGGCGCCGCCGTCGAGCGCCATGAGGAGCGCGTCGGGCTTGCCCTTGGTGCGGGCGGCTTCGGCCGTGCGCACGTTGGCGAACGTGGCCGCCTTCATCCCGAAGAAGCCGGCAAGGAGCGACAGGAACGCGCCCACGGCGAAGGACCCGGCCGCCAGCGGCCCGAGGTTGCCGAAGAGGGCGAGCATGCCGCCGCCGACCACGACCGAGTAGACCGCGAGCACCTTGTACTCGCGCCACAAGAAGGCCATGGCGCCTTCCCGGATCCAGCGAGCGATGCGCTGCATGGTCTCGTTGCCTTCCGGCGCCGACTTCACCCTGACATACAGTACCGCCGAGATGGCGAGCGCGATGGCGCCCATGACGAGCGCATAGATTGGCAGCGATTCCACGACGTGCTCCTCGAGTCACCCGGCCGGTCCTGGCCGAAAGGATGCGCCATTTCGCCTAATTCGGCCGCAGGGTCAAGCTGTGAGGCGAAACGAGCTTGAAGATCGGTGAGTTCGGGGCCTTGAAGAGGCCCGCGAAGCGTGATTAGCGCCCGTGAACGGGCGCGCTGTGGACCGCCGCGCCGGCGCCGTGGCGCAGCACGCGGTCGGAGCGCCACTCGCGGAAGTCGATGTTCGCGAAGAGGTTGTCGCGGCGTTCACATTCGAGGAGGAAGTCGACGTCGATGACGCCGTCGTCGAGCTGCTCGACCAGGAGCTGGAAGCGCTTCAGGTGCAGGAGCGTCCGCGACTTCGGGTAGTCGCCGGCGGTGGCCATGGTCACGAGGAAGGCCCAGTCGGACGATTGTGCGAGGAGGAGCTCGCGTGCGGCCTGATTGACGGCGCGTAGCTCCCAGGAGCCGGGTTGGACGAGGGTGTTGGCGAGCCGCACCATGGCCTCTTCCGCTGCATGTAAGTGCTTGTAGAACCAGGAATTACCCTCGTTCAGCCACACTCGATAGTAGCCGCGATCGCCCCAGCTCGACTGGGCGGGATGGACGACTTCGATGGGTTGCTCGGCATCGAGCACTTCGCAGGGGGTCGCGAGGCCGACCGACGTGCCATCGAGGGGCTGGTCGAAGTGGGCCTTGCGGAAGAGGAACTCAAGGAACATCGGTCCTTCGAACCACCAGTGGCCGAAGAGCTCGGCGTCGAAGGGGGCGACCACGACGGGCTCGAGGCTCATCTGCTCACCGAGCCGGGCGAGCTGGTGCTGGCGACGGGCGAGGAAGTCGGCGGCGTGCGCAGCAGCTTGGTAACGGGCGGCGAGCGGCAGGTAGGGCGCCTTCTCGTCGAGGCGCACCTTGCCGGTGATGCGGTGGTACTTGAGGCCCACCGGGTGACGGAAGCCGCCGCCCGTCAGGAGTTCGCCGACCTGGTCCTCGGTGCCGTCGTAGCCGAGATCCCGATAGAATTCGCGGTAGTAGGGATCGCCGGGGTAGCCCGACTCCGCGCTCCAGATCTGGTTCGAGCACTCCGGGTCGCGTGCGAAGGCGGCCACCCCCGATTCGGTGAGCACCGGTCGGGCCGTGCCGAAGCGCGCCGGCGGCTGGGCGTGCAGGAGCCCGTGCTTCTCTAGGAAGAAGTAGCGGATACCCGCGTCGGCCAGGATCCACTCGAGCTCGGGCGCGTAGGCGCACTCGGGCAACCAGATTCCGCGTGGCCTTCGACCGAAGTGGCGCTCGTGCGTGTCGCACGCGACGGCGATCTGAGCGCGCCGCGCTTCGTCGGTGGCCATGAGCGGCAGGTAGCCGTGCGTCGCCCCGCAGGTCATGAGCTCGAGGCAACCACGCTGCTCGTGGTGACGGAGACCAGCGAGCACTTCGCCGCCCCATCGCTCCCAGGTGGCTCGGACCGACTCAAGCTCCTGGACGGCGAACCGCGCGGAATCGGCCAGCGGGGTACCTTCCTGTCGCTCGGCTTCCTTGCGCGCCGTTCGTTCGAGCGCGTCGAGGCGGCTGGCGAAGCGGCCTCGCAAGAGTGCGTCGGCCAGCATCTCGCAGAGCGGCGGCGTGACCGACATCGTGAGGCGGAAGTCGACACCCTCGGATTCGAGCGTGTCCATCATGCGGAGCAGCGGGAGGTAGGTCTCGCTGATGGCCTCGTAGAGCCACGTCTCTTCGTAGAAGCTCGCCCACTCAGGGTGCCGAATGTAGGGGAGGTGGGCGTGGAGGACGACGGTGACCACGCCGCGGCGGGCCGGTTTCGGAGCGCTGGAGCGGGGAGCTTGGTCCGTGTCGTCCATAGCGCTCAGGGGACCGGCGCGGGCGCGGCCGTTGGGGCCGGTGCGGCTTCGGGAGCCGGGGCCGGCGCGGGCGCGGTGGGCGCGGCCTCAGGGGCAGGTGCCATGGGCGCAGCCGGCGCGGCCTCGGGTGCGAGCGGCGGAGCCGTCGGTGCAGCCGGCGCGGGAGCGGGCGGGGCGGGCACGGGCTTCGCTTCCGCGAAGACCAAAGACCCCATGCGCTCCAGGTTGTGGAAGTCGGCGCGGGCGTCATCGCTGACGGGCGACCACGCGGCGAGGTGGGCGAAGTCACCCGGCAGATCCTTGCGGAAGAAATTGGCCCGGAAGAGCGCACCCGTCTTCGGCGCACCGGTGACGCCGGCTTTGGCGAGCCCAGCCCACGGGATAGCGATCTCCGTGACCCACCCGTCTACGGTGGGCCGCGTCTGGCCGAAGTTCGGGAGGGCGCCAGCCGCGACCGCCGTCTCGAGGCCGGGGAGATCGAAGCTGCGAGCGATCTTCCAGTCCGGCGTGCGGCGCGAGGCGAAGAGAGCGTCGAAGACGACGTTCTTCGGCGACACCTGGAGCTCGAGGTAGTCCTTCCCGTCGCCGTCCGGGTCGAGGTAGACCTCGACGACGTCGTCGTTCCAGAGCTCGTCGTCGCGCTTTTCGTAGCGGGTTTGCATGCTGGCGTCCGTCGACAGGAAGGCCACGTAGAGGGCCTTCTCGTCCCACGTCGTGCGCACGCGCGTCGCCATCGCCGCAGCGAGCGGCTTGCCGTCGGGGCGGGGCAACACGGTCGACTCGGCGGCGGCCGCCCAGGAGGCCTCGTCGAGCTTGCCGTCGACGGTGATGGCGCCACTCGCCTTACGGACTTCGAGGCGCGGAAGGCGCGGCGGCACTTTCGGCTGCACGCGCCCGATCTGAATGACGCCGGCGTCGACGCGCCCGCCATCGTCGTGGCGGGCGTCGTTCTTGTTCACGAGTTCGAGGCGCACGTTCTCGTTCTTGGTGCGGTAGGCCTCGTCATCATAGATGCCGAGCCAGATGCGGAGCTCGCCCGGGCCGACCTTCTGACCCCGCGGATCGACGAGGTCGATGGTCTTGGTATCCTTGATGATCTCGCCCTTGCGCCACTCGCGCGGGGGGTAGAGACCGGCCCCGCCCGGCCCGTCTTCGACCGCGTAGTGGTCGGCGATGACCCGCGTGAGCTTGCCGTCAGCCGTCGGACCCTCGGCGTGCACGAAGATCTTCCAGTCGCCTTCACCGACGGCGTCGTCGGCGCGCCAGTAGAAGTCGACGGTGACCTTGCTGCCCGGCTCCGGGTTGTTCGGCTCGATGTCCATGCCGAGGAAGGTGATCTTGCCGCCGAGGTTGGCGTTCGACGGCAGCTCGGGCGTGGGCGCAGTGGTCAGTACCGACGCGGCGACGCGCTCTTCTTGCGCCTTCGTGCGGACGAACTTTCGCGGCTTCTTGCACCCCGAGAAGATCGAGAGGGACGCGAGCGTGAAGACCAGAGCGAGACCGGCGAGGGCCGGCTTTGCGAGACGAGCGTGACCGAGCATGAAGCGGGAGTCCTCCAGAGCCTACGGGGATTTACTCGGAAACGGCTGGGGTGTCACGCCCATCGGGGACCTCTATCTCGGGCCCGGCCTCACCCGCCGAGCCGCCGATCCTCGCCCGTGAGCGTGAACGTGCGGCAGCGTTCCATGAGGCGCGAGTACACACGGGCCCCGACGCGCCGATCGAGGGTCTCGCGCAGCGTGGATTCGGCGAGGGACATCGGCTTGTCGAGCGGCGTCCCGGCCTTCGGGAGCGGGTAGTTGGTCGCCGCGAGCGTGGTCAGGCCCGCGTCGTAGCGGCGGCTCACGATGGTGTCGAGGACGTCGTGCTGCCAGCCGTCGGTGCGGGTCTTGCCGACCTCGTCGAGCACGAGCACCGGGACGGTGCAGATCTCCTCGAGCAAGACCGCGGAGTTACCTCCTTCGTCGAAGGCCACCTTCAGGTCCTGAAGCACCTGGAAGGAGTCCGCGAAGCGGCACATGATCCCGCGTTCGAGAGTGAGGAAACGGAGAATGGCGCAGAGTAAGTGTGTCTTGCCGACGCCGGGCCCGCCGACGAGGAGGATCCCACGGTCGCCGGCCTTCCCCTTCTCTTGAAAGGCGAGCGCCCACTGCTTCACGGCTTGCTCATCGCGCGTCTTGGTGTCCCACCGTTCGACGGTTTTGCCGTGAAAGAAGGCCGGGAGCTTGGCCTCGTCGAAGCGCGCAACGCGATAGCGCAACTGTCCGCATTCACAAGGGACGGCCCACACGCGCCCGTCGGGGCGCCGCTCCATACGGGAGAGGCGGTCCTGGCAAGTAGGGCACGGGGACATGCACCCCCGACACAAGCGCGCAGTCGCGTGTCGGTCGTCGCCGTGGGTCGTGTAGCCCATCCCCTGGCAGGTGCGGCAGTCGGGGTTCGCCATGAGGCCGGTCTAGCCGGAACGGGCCGGTGACGCAAGCGTGGCGCAACGGCGAACTCGCCCTGACGCGATTCTGGGTTGCAGGGTCACGGCTCCGTCCGATATGACGCGCCGCCCATGAACTGCCTGCCTCTCGCTGTCACCGTCGTCTCACTCGTCGCGGTCGCCGTATGGCCCGCGCGCGCCGACGAAGCGAACGTCAGCGCTCGAGTCGCTGGCGTCGAATCTTGTCCCACGAGCGAGTCCACGAAGCGCCGCTGCCTTCGCCTCCGCGTCACGGTCGCCGCCAGCGGCCGCTCGGAGACCGAAGCGATCTTCATCGCCGACGAAGGGCTCGAGAAGTCGGTGCGCGACCGCTTCGGCTCACGGAGCGGCGCTGTGTTCGACGCGCTGGTCGCCCCCATCGGCAGGGCTCGCACGAAAGGACGCTATAAGCGCGAAGCTGCTCACGCCGTGGACGCCCTCGTCGGCGCGGGTGCCGCGCGCTTCTACACGCTAGGCGATGACGTCTCCCTAAACTCGGCGAGCGAAGCCAAGGTCTCGCGAATCGCAGCGCGCTATTTCGCCGTGACGGGCCAATTGCTCTACATCACCTCCGGCACGCGCGACGCCCGCAGCCAAGCTGAGGCGATGGTCGACAAGCTGCGCTACGGCGGCAGCCTCAGCCTCTACCGCGATCGGGCGGCGGCACGTTCGATCCGCGACGCCATCCGGCAAGCGCGAAAGGCGGGCAAAGGCCGCGTCGAGATGGTCGCGGCGGCACAGCGGCTGATTGAAGATCAGATGCGACGGGGCATCTTCATCTCACGCCACCTGCAGTCGGGCGCCATTGACATCCGCTCCATCGGCATGAGCGGCAAGGCTCGCAGCGCGTTCAAACGCGCAGCCCTTGCCGAGCCCGGCGTCAAAGTGCTCTACGAGCGTCGCCCGCCGCACTTCCACGTCACCCTCTGATGACGTGAACGAGGGTCAGTCGTCGTCCTGAGCGGCCTTGGCAGCCTCGATGTCGTTCAGGAGCTTTCGCGCTTCCTGATAGCGGGCATCGTCTGGAGGGAGCAAGCCGATGATGGCCTTGAGGGCCTTCTCGGCCGAGTTGCCCTTGCTGGCGCGCCCGGCCGCGAGGAGCGAGTCGACTTTGCCCTGAATGCGCTCGAGGATGAAGCTCGCGCTCGAATCGCCGGGGTTGTAGGTCTTGGCCTTGTTCGCAAAGCTCACGGCTTCCTTCAGGTTATTGGACTGGAAGGCCGCGCTGGCCTTGGCCGCATAGACCTCGCCGAGGGAGCGTTTGATGTCGCCTTGGAAGGTCCCGTTGACCTGCGAGTCGAGGCCCTTGGCTTGCTCGAGGAGCGCCGTGGCGCCGCCGTCGCGAGTGCGGACCGCGGTCTCGGCGCGCGTGTAGACGTCCGAGAACTTGCGCACGGCTTCGGCCATCGCCGCACCGCGCTTGCGGTCCTGCTTGCGGATCTTCTCGTTCGCCGAGATATCCTCGAAGAACTCGATGGCGCCTGTGAACGAGCGCTGTCCGTAGAGTTTGTAGCCCTGGCGGAAGTTTGCGCGCTCGAACTCCGGTTTCGGAGCTACCGCAGCGGGGTCGGCGGCGGGTGCCGCGGGTGCCGCGGGATCGACTGCCGGGGCCGCTGGCGCCACGGCGACGGCCGGTGCCGCGGGATCGGCTGCGGGTGCCGCCGGATCGGCCGCGGGCGCCGCGGGATCGGCTGCGGGAGCCGCCGGATCGGCCGCGGGAGCCGCCGGATCACCGGCCGGAGCAGCGGGGTCGCCCGCCGGCGCCACCGGAGCAAGAGCGAGCGCTGCTGCCTTGGCCGCCGCCTCCGCCGCCAACTTAGCCGCCGCGTCCGCCGCGATCTTGGCCGCTTCGGCCTCCTTCTGCTCCTCGTCGAGCTCGGTGATGCGCGTCGTCGCTTCGACGTCGTCCGGGAGCTCTTTGAGGACGAGCTGGAGACGCTCTTTCGCGCCGGCATAGTCGCCCTTCTCTGCGAGCTTCTCGGCGTCGTCCTTCCAGCCTTCGACGAGCTTGATTTGGGCCGCGTCGATGAGCTTGTTCGCATCGGTGAAGTACGGCGACGTAGTCGGAATGGTCTTCAGCGTGCGGATGGCTTCCGAGTACGTGCCTGCGTCGATGAGCTTCTTCTGCGCTTCGACGAGGGCCTTCTGCTTCTCGGCGGTGACGATTCGCGTCGTCAGGGTCTTCACAAGATCGGGGCTGCCCCCCGCTTCGGTGACGGCCGCCAACGTCGCGCGAGCGCCCACCAGATCCTTCTCCACGAGCTTCTGCCGCGTGAGGTCCGCCGGCTCTTCCCATGGCTTCGGGCCTTCGGGTTTGGCCAGCTCTTCGGCGCTCACGGCCGGCGTCACGACTCGCCACCAACCGAGCTTCTCACCGGTGTAGAAGGTCCCCGCGCCGACGAGGGCGAGGAAGAGCAGGATGAAGGTGGCTCTGAGCCCCCACCCGGCCTTCTTGACGACGACCTGTTCCTCGACGGGCGCACGAAGCTCGCTGCCGACGAAGCCGAAGGCCATGGTCGTGGTACCGACGCTGATGCGCATGCCGTCCATCAGCTTCTTCTCGACGACCTTGGCCCCGTCGACCTTGGTCCCGTTGCCGCTCCCGAGGTCGACCACCACGTAGTCGTCTTCGCGGCGGTCGATGCGGAAGTGCCGCCGGCTGACGGAGGCGTCGTTCAGGACGAGGTCGCAGTCGAGGCCGCGACCGACCGTCGTCGATTCGCTACGGAGAAAGAACTCCTTGCCCGAGTCCGGGCCCGCTTCGATCGTGACGACGCCGACCGGTCCTTCTTTACGTGGCGCCAAGAGCGCCGACGCGTCGAACATCATCGTCGATTCGCTCTGCGGCATCTCTCGGAGCGACGCGCCGACGCGCGTGCGGTCCTCTGAGAGCGCCGGCGCGACGCGGGTCTTCTCGTCGTCCGCGTTGCCTTTTCGGAACGACGGCGCGGGTTTACTGGCGCCCGATTTCGGCCCCTCATCGAAGGGCGAGGCGGCGAGCGCGGTCTTGTCCTCCGCCGACGGCATCGCCGGCTTCCGTTCCGGCACCTCGGCGAAGGGCGAGTCGGAGATCGAGGTCTTGGCCTCGCTCTCCTGCTCTGCAAACGGAGAGGGCTGGGCCAGCGTCTTGCCTTCGGTGTCGAGGGACGAACGCTCCGCGGCCGGCTTCTTCGACGCGGCGGGCGGGGCGGCCGGGACTTTCACGTCGAGCGGTTTGGCCGTCGCGAGGGGCGATTGGACCTGCTCGAGGGTGTTCTGCCGCGGCGGCGGACGGACGGCGGGCATGCCGGACTCGTCGAAGACCGGGATCCCGGCCAGCGTCTTCTCGCCACCGTCGTCGTCTTCGTCGAGCGTCAGATCGGACTTGCCCTTGCCGATGCCGGAGAGCGCGCTGAGCTGGGACAGATCGAGGGCGGCGGTCTTGTTGCCGGCGTCGTCGTCATCTTCCCAGGTCGGCGCGGCGGGTCGGGCGGCGGGCTTCGGCGGGACCGGCCGTCCACCTGGGGGCGGCATGACCACGGCGCGGCCGAGCATGGTGCGCTTGCGATCGGGAATCTCATCCGGCGGCTGATCGTTCTGGCTCATTCTGTGGCCTCGTGGCTCAAGGTCCTGACGTCGGCTCGGATGGCCCGACGCGCGGTCGCAGCCACCCACTCTAGATCAGGGCGCTGGAGTCTAGAACATCGGTGCGTAAATAAGAACCTCATCACCGGGCGAACGCGCACGCCCGGCGGTGAGTTCTCGAAGAGGGCGCGCCCCAGGGCTGCGAACCCGACGGTCACGTGAGAATGATGAGGCGTTTTGACACCCCCTGATCTGCATGTTAGCTCGCCCCGCGGCGTGTTTGGCGCCTACGCGTCGCTCGGCTCGTCCCTGCCACTCGACCTAGCCACTCGACCCCATCGTCCGTCCCTGAGGTCCCGCTCCGATGTTCCAAAGCCTGCTGACCCGAACGGCCCTCCTCGCTCAGGCCCCTGCCGAAGCCGGCGAGTTCGACATCTTCGAGAACCTCTTCGCGTCACGCGGCGTCGTCCTCGGGGTCCTCATCGTGCTCATCGCGCTCTCCGTGCTGTCGTGGGCGATCATCGTCTACAAGGCGATCGTCTTTTCTCGCTCCGCCAGCGCCTCGAAGCGCTTCATCGACAAGTTCATCGAGACGACGAACCCGAACGACCTCTACAAGTCCATCGCGGACCGCGTCGACTCGCCCGAAGGCCGCGTGTTCGTGGCCGGCTTCAAGGAGCTCGGTAAGCTCTCGACTCGCGCTGGCGCGCCGCCGCTCCCCTACGGCTTCGAGAACATCGAGCGCGTCGTCCACCGAATGCAGCTCCAAGAAGTGCTCGCGCTCGAGAAGCTCCTGCCCTTCCTCGCCACCACCGGCTCGGCGGCGCCCTTCATCGGCCTGTTCGGGACCGTCTGGGGCATCATGAAGGCCTTCCTCGGCATCGGCGGCATGGACGAGTCGACGAACCTCCTGACCACGGTCACGCCGCACATCGCCGAGGCGCTCGTCGCGACGGCCATCGGCCTTCTCGCCGCCATCCCGGCCGTCATGGCCTACAACTTCTTCGTCGGTCGTGTGCGCCGGCTCGTCGCGCAGCTCGAGACCTTCGGGCAGGACTACCTGAACGTCATTCGGCGGCTCTACTTCCAATGATCATAGGTGCTTGCATGCATTGCTCGGGCGGAGGTCCATCATGGGAATGAGCACCGGCGGCGGCGGCGGCGGTCGCCTCCCGTCCGCCCTCGCCGAGATCAACGTGACGCCGCTCGTCGATGTCATGCTCGTACTGCTCATCATCTTCATGGTGACGGCCAGCGTGGAGACGGTGCGTGCCGAACGCGAATTGCAGGAGAGCCGCGTCGAACGCGACCTCGAGCCGCCGAAGAAGGAGGAGCCGAAGAACCCACTGAAGGCCATCCCGATCGCGGTCCCGAACACCGAGGTGAAGGAGATCCAGGAGTCGGAGCAGAAGGAGCCCAAGGTCGTCCTCGACCGCGACGTGGCCTTCCGCCTCGACGAGACCGTAGTCGTGCAGTGCGTGAACTACGACCCCAACTTTGCGAAGATGCCGCGCAATGGCGATGATCCCGCGCTGATGAAGGCTTTCGACGATTGCGCGAAGGAAGCCGCGATCAAGTTCGGTAACAACGCCCTCATCAAGGAGAAGATGCGCGTGAACTTCGCTGTCGACCGCACCATTCCCTTCGGCTGGGCCGCCCAGTTCATGGCCGTCATGGGCACGCAGTACGGCATCAAGCAGGTGAACTTGCTCGCGACCAGCGAAGCCGTGGCGCCTGGCGTCGGCGGCCCCGAGGCGCCCAAGTGAACGGCGCGGTCATCACGTCGGCGTTCGCGGCGCTGGTGGGCACGGTGGCCATCCACGCGGGGCTCGGTGTGGGCCTCACCAAGCTCGACTCGCACCTCGAACCCCTCAAGATCATTGCGCCCTTCCGTTGGGAGAAGCCCGCCCGCCTCGCGATGCGCGGCCCGCACAACGGGGTCGCCTACGAACGCCGGCGCATCGACCCAGAGTGTTCGTTACCCGAGTGCAAGACGGCGCTGGACGCGGTCCTCGTCGAGCTCAAGATCGCCAAGCTGGGCAGCGTCGAGCAGGATCCGAAGAAGCTCCCCGTCATCGAGGAGTACGAAAAGCCCGAGAAGGTAGAGCAGGCGGTGAACGTCGAGGTCGACCCGGTCGTGGTCAAGCCCCGGCCGCTGCAGGACTTCTTGAAGAAGAAGGCCGAGCTCGACAAGCGCAACAAGAAGAAGCGCAAGATCGACAACCTATTCAATGTCGACGACGATCCGCGCGCCAATCCGACGGAATTCTCGAAGATTACTGGTCGCCTCGACGGCAGCGAGTTCGGCCACGGATCCGAACAGGAGAAGCTCGACTCCTACTTCGGTCGGGCCAGCTTCGAGTTGCACAAACAGTTCATCGTGCCGACCTCCATCTCCCGGGAAGAGATGAAGAAGCAGACCGTGCGTGTGCTCATCACCAAGATCTCCCGCAGCGGCGAGATCCTAGGCTATCGCGTCCAGCGTGCTGCCCCGAACCGCTCGTTCACGCTCTCGGCCGAAGCCGCGATCAAGGCCTTCGTCCCGTCAGAGGGCGGTCGCTTCCGACTCCCGGAGCCCGACGACGAGGTCCTCGACTTCGTGAACTCGAAGGGCGTGCTCATCGACCTCGACGGTCGGCTCTTCCAGTAGGCCCGATGTCGCTGACGTTCTTCGTCGCGCTGCAGGTCGCCCTGAGCGGCGTGACGGCCCCGCCCGAACCGCCCGCGCCGCCTCTCGATCGCCCCGGTTCGGCGCTCTACGAGCCCGACGTCGAGCCGCTCGCGCCCGACCCGCCGACAGTCTCAGAGCCAGAAGAGCCGCCGCCGCCCGTCTACGGCGACGTTCGTGTCCCGGAGCCTCGGTCGCCGGCCGAGATCGTCTTCTGTGACCGGGCCTCGGCCTGCGCCGCCGGGCAAGCCTGTGTAGGGGGCTCCTGCCTCTCGCTCCGCGATCCGTCGGTGCGTATGCTCTTCCCCATCGCCATCGACCGGGTTGTGGACCGCGCTACCGGACGGCGCACGGGCGTGGTCCCCGACCGGGTCGACATTCTGCTCAGGCGCTTCCTTGAGCTGTCGGGCTTCTTTTGGGTGATGTCGCCCGGATCGAACCCCTCCAAGGCCGCGCTCGAAGGCATGGGCGAGACCGCCATCGACCACGAGGCCTGGTTCTTCTCCGGCGCCTACGCCGTCATCAAGGGCGAGCTGACGACCACGCCGGAAGGACTGACGCTCACGTTGCGACTCGTGCTCGTCGAAGAGGCGCGGCTCGTGAAGCTGCCTTACGAGAAACAGATCCTGCCGGACACCTCGCCGAACACCCTGAAGCTCGCCGTGACGCGCTACGTCGACTCTCTGGTCACGCACTTCTCGGGTAAGGGTGGCGTGTTCTCGACGCGGGTCGCCTTCGCCAAGCGCTGGAAGAAGGGCGGCGCCAAGGAGATCGGCGTGATGGACATCGACGGCGAGAACGAGGAGCCGCTCACCAGCAACGGCTCCATCAACCTGCTCCCGACGTGGAACGGGCGCGGCAAGGTCGCGTGGACCTCGTTCAAAGACAACAACCCCGACTTCTACGTCGCGGGGCAGAAGTTCTCGTCGCATCCACGGATGAACACCGGCGGCGCGTGGTCGCCGGACCGGAAGCAGGTCGCGATCACGCTCAGCAAAGACGGCCAGGCCGAGATCTACCTCCTCGACGCCGAGACCGGTCACCCCGTCCGCAACGTCACTCGGCACAAAGCCATCGACACGAGCCCGACGTGGTCGCCGGACGGCAAGCGCCTCGCCTTCGTGACCGACCGGTGGTCGGGCTACCCGCTCCTCGGCATGGCCAACCTCGACACGGACACGGTCGAGATGCTCCCGCAGATCGGCGGCTACAACTCCAGCCCGGACTGGTCGCCGACTGGCGACGAGATCGCCTACAGCGCGATGGTCGGCGCGGAGAAGTACCAAATCTTCGCCATCAACGTGGCGACGCGCACTGTCCGCAAACTCACGACCGCGGGCTCGAACGAGGAGCCGAGCTACTCCCCCGATGGGCGCTACATCGTCTACTCGAGCGAACGTAACAAGCGGAAGGGCCTCTGGATCATGACCGCGGACGGCAAGAACCAGCGCCCCATCTCCCGTGACGACGCGGACTACTTCACGCCGGCGTGGGAGCGGTAGCGGGCGGCTCGGATTCCCCTCGGATCGAAGCGTGCTAAGATCCGGACCATGCTCGAGCGCGTGCACTTCAAGAACTTCAAGTCTCTCGAGGACGTGGCCGTGTCCCTCAGTCCGTTCACGCTCTTCGTGGGCGCGAACGCGTCGGGCAAGACGTCCATCCTTCAGGCCACCCATGATCTGCTTCAATTGGTGAGTCCGTCGACGACAGACCCGACCTCAGTCTTCTCCGGCGCACACCACCCGACCCGCGTGATGCGGCGTGGGGGCGCGGGGCACTTTGAACTGGAAGCGAGCGGAACGGAATTTGGCACCTTCGGCGTCACCGCTTCCGGGTCAGAAGCTGGGGCGAGCGTCAAGCTTCAGCGACGACATGGCACCAGCCACGACCAATTTCCCGCTCAGCGCTCGCCGAGCGGACTCGATGCACGCCGCCAAGCATATCAGAGCTTCATGAAGCCCTTGAGAGCGTGCCAGCTCGGCTCGGTGTCGGCGCTTCGCCTTGACGCGCTGGCGGCAGTGAAGCCGCACCACGCTGGGGAGGAAGGCACGCGTATTCGACATGACGGCACTGGGTTGCCGAGCGTTATCCAGCGCCTACAACTGCTCCGCGACGGCCGCTTCGAGGAGCTCGAGGCGACACTTGCAGAAATCGTCCCCAGCATTCGGCGACTTCGAGCTCTGCCGCACCCGATCACGCTCTCGCGAACGACTAGGGTTGCAATCGACGGCACGGAAACCGAGGTAGCTCGCACCGAGAGAGTGATGGGAGCCAAGCTTGAGGCCGAGCTGACGACGGGGCAGTGGATCCCCGCCGATCTCCTATCTGAGGGCACCGTCCTGACGCTGGCCCTCCTTGCTGTCTTGTTCGACGAGACCCCCCGAACGCTGCTCATTGACGACCTCGATCAGGGACTGCACCCGACGGCTCAGCGAAAGCTCGTGGAGCGACTGCGCGCGGTTCAGACGAAGCGGACGGTTCAGATCCTCGCGACATCACACTCACCGTATATGGTCGATGGGTTCGAAGCGGGAGAGGTCCGCGTCGTCGCGCTCATCGATGGGGCAACCCAGGTACGCGCTCTGAACGATCACCCTCGTTGGAACGACGCCTCGGCTGTCCTCGACCCCGGTGAGTTCTGGTCCTCTGTCGGCGAGGAGTGGGTAGGCCGGTGACGGACCGATTCCTCATCGCCGCCGAGTCGGAGCCCGATGCACGACTCGTGAGCGCGCTAGCAGATCGGGCCCTCGCGGCCGCGGTCCCGTGGGCGGCCGACAACATCGATACGCTACGCGAGTGGGTGGGGCTCGACGGCGACACGTGGGTCGACGTTCACTGCATCAAGAACGTGGCGAAGGCGAAGGGAATCAAAGGTCACGGCCACTTCGGAGACGAACCAGGGCAGCCCGACGCCGCGATGGCGCGGAAACTCTTTCTGCTCGCGAACCTCGAGACCCCTCAGCCCTCGATCGTCGTCCTGGTCCGAGACGCCGACCAGCAAGACGAACGACGCCGGGGCTTCGAGCAAGCGGCAACAGAGAAGCGGTGGCCCTTCAGGCCGGTTCTGGCGCTCGCGACTCCGGAGATCGAGGCGTGGGTACTGTCAGCCCTACACGGTAACGAGGCCTACAATCCTGTCCTCAAGCCTTTGCGTAGCGATCTCGGTTTCGACCCGACGCGGCATCCCGAGAGGCTCTCGTCCACGTCCGGCAATCACCGCGACGCAAAGTCGGTCCTCGCCAGCATCGAACCCAACAGGGAGACCGCGCGGGGAGGCCTCGAAGATCGCCCGCTCGATGCGCTTAGAAGCTATGGAGCCTGCGGACTCGGCACCTTCATCGAGCACTTCGAAACGGCCTGCCGGCACGTCTTCGACCCGCGGAGGGGCGATTCGGTCGCTTGACGGGCAAGCTGGTCGTTACGCTCGCCGACGCCGAAACAGCCCTATGAGGGCCAATACCATCAGGACCATGGCGCTGCCGTTGGTCCCACCTCGCCCCGCCACACACACCGCATCGCGCCCCGTCGTCGCGATGCCGTAGGTTGGAAGCCCGCCGACCACGTCGGCTCCAGGCAGCGTCCACACATCACTCTCTTCCGTGATGTCACTCGTGGCCTCAGAGGTGACGTCGTCTGCCACTGGGCCTGCGAGGTCGTCCGTCCAGACATCGTCGCTCGTCACATCCTCGGTAGGCCAGACCGTCGTGTCCGGCTCCACGTTCGGCTCGGTGACGTCAGGCACAAAAACGGTCGTATCGGACATCGCTGTATCAGGGACATCGGGCTTCGACGCATCCGCCGCGGCGGTGTCGGGCTTCGCGGACCCGTCCGGAACGACGGGGACATCCGGTACGACCGGCACGTCGGGAACCACTGGAACGTCCGGGACCACCGGAACGTCGGGGACTTCGACCACGTCAGGCACCGGCTCGGAACCCGGACAAACTACCCCTCCCGCGAAGCCCGCCGCGGGCGACGCCGCCATCCGCGCCCCGGTCTGCGGGCCGTAGAGGCCATCTTCATCGATGAGATCGTTCGGGTTCTTCTGGTTCCAGAGCGTCTGGAAGGCGAGCACGCCTTGCCCATCGAGATCGACGATGCCGGCGCCGACATAGTCGAAGTGGACCGGGTCGCTCGCGCCCAGCCACTTGAAGCCGTTGGCCTGCAGCGTGGTCTTCCAGACGTCAGTGTCGGAGGTGTCGAAGGCGAGACCCGACTCGTGGTTCGAGTTGCCGGGTTTGGCCGCGAGGCCGATGCCGCAGGTGCCGGCTTGATACCATCGATAGAGGAGGTACTGCTGTGCGACCGTGCGGAACATCGAGTTGATCCCGAGCACGCTCGCCGGCTTGGCGGCGACGGCGTCCAAGAGCGCCTCCTTCGCCGGCGATTGCATGAAGGGGAAGACCGCAGCGCCGAAGTCGAGCCCGGAGACCTCCGGGACCTCGGCCATCGATCCCGGGTTGAGGCAGTTCATCATGTCCACGATCTGCTCGGAGAGGCCCTTGACCGAGGTCGTGCTGCAGCTCGTCGCCACCGCGTTCTCGACCGTGCTCCCAGCCGCCCCGAACGCCACGCCGAAGCGCCCTCCTTCGTTCACGGGTTCGGGCGGCTCGCACGCGCTGAGGGCGACGAGCGCAATCACCGCGGCCGCGACGTTCTGAACGCGAATGTGGGTCGTTACGATGGTCGGTGAACGCATGACGGGGAGTCTATTCGAGCCCCGCGGGACAAGTCGATTCACATCCGCCGCTCCGGCCGGGCTGGCCGCTCGGGATCCCGGTGCTATTGTTCGGCCCGTGCAAGACCCGACCCCCAAGACGTCACTCGCCCTCCCTCCTCGTTTCCACGCGCTCGATGGTGCCCACAAGGTCAACGCCATCCTGAACCTGCCCGACGTCCGAGGCTTCGTCGAAGCGCTCCCGCCCGACGAGTTCTACTTTCTCGTCAAGGACATCGGGCCCATGGACGCGGTCGATCTCATTCAGTATTCGACCCCCGAACAACGCGTGGCCTTCTTCGACTTCGACGGCTGGGACAAGGACATCCTCGAGCCCTCGCAAGTCGACGAATGGCTCGACGTTCTTCGCGAGGCCGATCGATTTCTCCCGGCCGAGACCTTGAAGCTCCTCGACCCCGAGTTCGTCAGCGCCTACCTGCTCGAGTTCGTGCGCGCCATCTTCGATCGCACGGAGGAAGACGAGATGCGGGTCTACGAGTCGGACTACGAGTTCGTCATGACCCCCGACTTGGACTTCACCCTCGTCATCGATCCGGGCCTTGAGGACGTGAGCGCGGGGGTGCGGCGCATCATCACGCTCCTCTACCAAGGCGATCCGCACAACGCGCGCGCCATCATGTTCAACTGTCGCGCCCTCCTGAAGCTTGAGCAGACCGAGCTCGCGTTCCAGTTCCGCCAGAGCCGCTTGGCCGACCTCGGCTTCCCTACGCCGGAAGACGCCGCGGCGCTTTACGCCCGAATCGACGAAGCAGCTTATGCCGCGGCGCTGTCTCGGGACGCGGCCGAGGGCGATTCGCCCTACGTCGTCCCTCCCGTCTCGGACGCCGGAGGCCGTACGCACCTCGTCCTCTCGCGCGTTCGGGCCGATGACAGCTTCTTGAACCGCGTCATCGCCCGCCTCGACGCGGAGGACCGGCCGAACGCCGACCGCTTCTTGTCCGACTTCGGGTCGTGCGTGAACTGGGCCGTTGTCGCGTCCCCCGAGGGCGTCAACTTCGACTCCTCCGGCCGCGTCGAAGGCCTCGCGAGCGACGTCCACGCGACCGTCGGGCTCGCCCTCGAACATCTATCGGACGCTGAGGAGGGCAGGGCGGTCGCGCTGGCTCGAAAGGCAGCGCCGTTACACCTCCACCAGCTCGGACAGCAGCTCGCGGTGCGGCGCGCAATCCGGGCCCGCGCGCTCGTCCGTCGTGGCGGCTCTCTCTTCGGCGACGATCTCGGCGCCTTCTTCCGGGCGCTCGACCTGCGTCCACGCCCTCGCTTCCAGCCGCCGGGAGCGACGTTGCCGGCCCCCTTTCGGACACCGGGCGAGCTCCATCGCGCCGACGAGCTCCTCGACGCCGCGGAAGCGCAGCTCCAGGCCTTCGAGACGCACCTGGGATTCGACCTCGCGGCCTTTACCTCCTTTGCGTTCGTGGGCCTCAACGCCGACGACAAGCGCTTCATCACCTTCGAGACGCTCGCCCGTACGGCCACGGCGCGCGTCGTGCTCGGCGGCGCACCGTCGTTCGACCCGCTGACGGCCACCGAGCTCGAAGGGGTGAGACGCGCGCTCCTCAGCGGTGGCGACGTGCTGGCGAGCCTGCCATCCGGCGTCGGTCCGGCACTGACCGCGCTCTTCGAGACTAGCCTTGAGAGCCTCTCAGAGACCTTCGCTGAACTGACGCCGCCGCTCGACCCGCGCTTCTTCACCGGCGTGCTGCTCGCACGCTGAGGGCTCCGGAGGATCGAGATATGTGGGCGCCGGCACGTTTACCGGGGGGGCGCCGCTTGATCAGGCCTCTGCCAGTCGGTAGCGTCAGACCATGCGCCTGCTCACCTCCAGCCTCCGCGGCCCTCTCCTCGCTCTCGTCGTTTCGAGCCTGGCCTTGGCCTGCGGCTCGGATCCGAAGGCGCTCGGTCAACCCACTTTGAGCTTCGGAGACGCGACGGACGCCGCCGACGGGGCCGTAGATGGCACCGACGGCCTCGCCGAAGCCGGGGACGCCGACGCGACGGACGGCGTCAGCGATGGCGCGATTGACTCGGTCGATGGTGCCGACGCGACTGACGCGGTGGATGGTGAGGACGGGAGCGACTCGGTCGATGGGACCCCGGACGGCGTGGACTCGATCGACGGGGCTGTCGACCTCGAAGACGCAACGGACGCCGTGGACGGGCTCGACGTGGTCGATGGGGTGGTCGATGCGGTGGACGCCTCGGACGGCACCGACGGCCTTGATGTGATCGATGGGGTGGACGGCCTCGCCGCCACCGACGCCGTCGACAGTGGGGATACGACCGATGGACTCGACGCGACCGATGGGCTCGACGCCCAGGACGGTGTCGACACGACCGACGGCGTGGACGGCAGCGATGGCGCTCCGCCCTGCGAGAAGACCAAAGACTGCGACGACGGCGACCCCTGCACCAAGGACCGCTGCGACCTCTTCGAGAAGGTCTGTAAGTGGGAGGACATCCCGGACTGCACCCCGGGCGGCTGTGTCTCCGACGCGGAGTGCAACGACAAGAACGTCTGCACGCTCGACACCTGTACGGACACCGGGTGCGTCCACGACGACATCCTCTGCGAGTGTCAGGTCGATGCGGACTGCGACGACGACGATGTCTGCACGGCCGACCTTTGCAACAAGTCCGGTGTCGGCTCCGCTTGCCAAAACGAACCGGAACCCGGATGCAAGGTCTGCACGACGGTGCTGACCAACAACTTCGACGGCGCGGACCCGCTGAATGGCTGGTCGGCTATTCAGGGGTCCTCCGAGAACGCCTGGCAACCCGTGGACAAGCGGTACACGTCCGCGCCCCACAGCCTCTACATGGGCAACCCGGCGGAGTGGAATTACGTCAACAAGAACGACGACTTTCCCCTTCTGCAGCTCGCGACGACGGAGGGCGTACGGACGCCGGGCTTCGAGGTTCCGGAGGGCGAGGGCTCCGTGCGGGTCCGCTTCAATCTCTGGCTCGACATCGAAGACTGCATCGGGAGCTCGGCAGAGTACTTCGACCAGTTCGTCGTGACGGCCGAGCCCGCGCCGGAGGACTACGAGATCCAGTTCCACAAGTGCGATCTGGAGGCCCCGTGGAAGCAATGGCAGGCTGTCGAGTTCGACCTCGACGACTATCAGGGCGACTACCTCTACGGTCTCTGGTTCTACTTCGAGTCGGGCAACGCGGCCTTCAACGACACGGAGGGCATCTTCGTCGACGACCTCGTCATCGAATATTGCGAAGATTGACCGGCTCGTTTGACCCGGGGCCCAGTGGGCGATAGGTAGCGGTCGCGGACCAACGGGTCCGCCCAACGCCAACCGGGAGAACACCATGCTTCAGCTCGCTCTTGCCGCCGCCTTCACCTTCATCGCGGGCAACACCTCGCTCGACACGGCTCAGGTCGCCGACTATGGCTACTCGGCCGCCGATTACGGCAAGTGCTCCTTCGACTCCGACTGCAACAAGGGAGTGAAGTGCAATGGCGGCCGTTGCGCGGACTCGGAGGGCAGCAAGTGCTCGTTCGACTCCGATTGCGGCGGGGGCGGCGCCAAGTGCAATTCGAGCAAGTGCTCCAACGCGCCGGATGGCAAGTGCAACTTCGACTCGGAGTGTCCGGGCAAGAAGTGCAGCTCCGGCTCGTGTAAGTAGTCTGCGAGCGCGCCGGCCTTGCCGGCGTGCCGTCTCGACCGCGCTGAACGCCCAGCCCCACCTCGCGCGTTCACTTCCGGCCCCGCCGCGCTTGGCACGATGGGGCTGAGGTAATCCGTTGACCGGGCAAGAACTTGCCTGCTATCAGTCCACCGCTCTGCTCGCGCGAGCGGGGTGGGAGGGTCGAGTCCACATGTACAGCCAAAAGTACCGACGTCGGTCAGCGCTGATTCTCGCGGGCCTCATGGCCCATATCGGGTTGAGCTTCCCGGGGCTGCCGGGTGCGATCCGCACCGCAGAAGCCGCCACCAAGCCGTCCGTTCTCCTCCTGAACATGGAACGCATCGGCGACTACGTCCCGACCATCGTCGCGGGGCGCGTGGACGAATACTACCGCACGCTCTTCAACATGGACGCGTCCATCTCCGTGGTCGATCCAAGCGCGTCGGCCCCGATCGCAGCGCCGCCGCCCTTCGTTCCGGTCACGCCGACTGCCCCGGTCATTCCGGTCGCGCCGGTCATCCCCGTGGCGCCGATCGCGCCGGTCGCCGCACCCGCGAAGGTCGACAAAGACATCGTCGCCGCCGAGAAGCAGCTCGCCGCCGGCAAGGAACAGCTCGCCGGCAAGAAGTTCGCGCCGGCGTCGAAGTCGTTCCAGAAGTCCATCGACCTCTTCACGAAGAAGATCGCGGACCTCGAGCAATTCGACGGGCTCGTCGAAGCGCAGCTCCTGCTCGGCGTGGCCCGCTTCGGCCAGGGCTACGATGACGACGGTGAAGAAGCCATCTCGCAGGCGCTCTCGATGCGCCCTGACCTCACGGTGGACGCGGCCTACGCCACTCCCGCGGTGACCGCCTCCATCGAACGCCAGAGAGCGGCGATCAAGGCTGCGACCACCGGCACCCTGGCTCTCGAGTGCCCCGACGCCTCGTGCACGGTCTACGTCGACGGCCTGACGGTCGCGAACCCGGCCACCGGCCTCCCGCGTGGTTATCACTGGGTTCGCGTGGTCACACCCGGCTACAAGTCGTGGGCGGCCCGCGTGATGGCGCCAGGCGCTGGTAAGACCGCAAACCTCAAGGTCATTACGAAGAAGGAAGGGCGCCCGCCCGGCCCGCCGAGCCTCGCCCGTCCGCCGTTCGCGGCACCTCCCGGGGGCGGCGTCTCGGCAGAGGTCCTGCAGGTCTTCCTTCGCGAAGGTTCGTTCGGCGCTGGCTTCCTGAACCAAGCCGCCACCGTGGCGAGAGCGAAGGGCGCGACGCACATCGTCGGCTCGGTCTTGAACCGCGAGAACGATAGTTACGTCCTCGCCACCTACGTCTACGCGCTCGACAAGGGCCAAGTCGCCGAAGCGGCCGTGACGCCCCTCGCACTCGACACGAGCGACCTTCAGGTCCGCGTCCTCGCTCACTCGGACCAGGTCCAGGCCGCGCTGCGCAACTTCCCGGTCGCTCGTACGGTCAAGGTCTCCCCGCCGCCCATCTACCGCCTATGGCAGCGGCAGGTCGCGGTCGCCCCGATCGCGCCGGTCGCCCCGACGTCGCCCACGTCGCCCCCGAACATCCTCCCGATCGCGCCGCCGAACGTCCTCCCCATTGGCCCGACGGCAGGCACTCCGGGTACCGCTCCTGGCTACCGGCCGCAGCCCGTCTATACGCCCCAGCCGGTCTACACGCCGCAACCCGTCACGCCCCAGCCGGGGGTCATCGCGCCGCCACCCGTCATTCCGGGGATCCCGACTCCGCAGCCGGGTACTCCGACCGTGTCACTGCCGGGGGTCCCGACACCGGCACCGTTTGCACCCAGCGCGAGCCCCGGCACGCCGGGCCTCGTGAAGGTGCCGGTGACGCCGGATCCACGCCCGGAGTATGAGACCGAGACCATCGGTGACAACGACGGCGTCCACAAGAAGTGGTGGTTCTGGACCATCATCGGCGTGGTCGTGGTCGGGGGCGCCGTAACCGCTGGGGTGCTCCTCGCTCCCGCCGAACAGGCCCCGCCCACCGGGTTCTCGACCAACGTCACCTGGGAATGATCATGCTGAAGTTCAGACGCGCCTTTAGCCTCGCGGCCAGCCTCCTCATCGCTTTGCCCATCGTGACGTCGGGCTGCGCCAAAGAGGAACAAGGCTCCGTCGATCGCGTCCGCCTGCGGGTGTTCTCGGTCAAGACCGACTCGGTGGACCAAGACCCCTACCAAGGTGTCGGACTCATGCGCGTCGCCGTGAACCGAGCCAGCCAGCTCATCTCGGACGAGTTCTTCACCTTCGACAAGTCGCTCGGGCGCTCGCTCGACGATATCCCCTTCGGCGCGAACCTTCAGGTCACCATCGAAGGTTGGTCGGCCGTCACCGACCCCAAGTCGGGCGCTCTGACGCCGAGCCAACTCCTCTCTCGCGGCCGCAGCGCGCGCTTCACGATGGCAGAGGGCGGCGACGCGATCACGCTCCAGATCCCGATGTCGCGGCTCAGCACCTTCGCCTACACATCGCAAGTCGGTACCTCGACCGGGGCGACGGCGACCTCGCTCGCCCGTGGCCGATTCGGACACACGGTGACCCGCCTTTACGACGGCCGCGTCCTCATCACGGGCGGCCTCGCCTTCAAAGAGGGGCACCAGGGCGACTTCACGAACGCCAACCAGCTCAGCGAGCTCTACCGCGACGCGGAGCTCTACGATCCGCGCAGCGGCGCCTTCCTGCCGACCGGCAATCTGGCGAGCGCGCGCGCGTTCCACGCGGCCACCTATCTGCCGCCGACCGTCACCTGCCCGAACCCCTCGGGCTCACCGGCCACGTGCATGGCGCCCCAGGGGCTCGTCGTCATCTCGGGCGGCCTCAGCTCCACCGGTGGCGCTGCCCAGTCGGCGAACTCCATCGAGGTCTACGATCCGGTCGCGGGCACCTTCCAAACGGTCGCGTCGGCGACGCTCGGTGAGGGCCGCTCGGGCCACACCAGCACGCTCCTCGACTCCAACGGCTTCGTGCTCCTCGCGGGTGGCTTCAGCGTCAAGGGCGACGGCGCTCTGGCGGCGAGCGGCACCGGCGAGGTCTTCTGTCTCGATGGGCTCGCGTGCTCCGCCTCCAGCACCGGTGCCGGGATCATCTTCACCGACAACATGGTGCAGTCGCGCGCGTTCCACACCGCGGACCGCGTCGACCTCGGTCCTCGCGGCATCGCCGGCCAAGAGCTCGTCGAGGCGGTCGTCCTCATCGGCGGCGAATCCGACGACGAGGTCCGTGCGACGACGGAGGTCTTCCTGCTGAAGGGTGGCTTCAAGAAGGTCGACGTGGCGAGCCTGCCGACGATGGGTCCGGAGTCTGCGCGTCGACCGCGCACGCGCCACACGGCGACTTACGTCGACCCACAGAAGTTCATCCACGTCGTGGGCGGCTTCGCCAACAAGGCCCACTCGAAGACGGTCCAGCAGATCGACAGCTTCGACGTCCAGACCCAAGCCTTCCAAGCCGGGACGGCCTTCTTCTCGGTCGAGGGCCGCGGCGCGCACGCGGCGGTGCTCATGGACCGAAACGCGGTACTGCTCTTGGGCGGCTTCGCTCAGGGGGCCGTGATCGATGCCGAGGCCGGCGTCTACGGGCCGGGCGTCCCGCTCGCGTCGGCGGAGCTCATCTTCGAGCGCAAGGACCCGAACGACGGCAAGACCTACATCGACCGTGGCTCGGTCGGCTCCCTGCTCAAGCCGAGAGGCGGCGCCATGGGTCTCTTCCTGGAGAACAACACCGCCATCGTCATCGGCGGCGTCGACGCGACGTCGCGCTTCCAAACCGCGGGCGAGTTCTTCAACCCCCTGTAAACACGGTTGTTTTTTCTCCTCTCGCACCTTGCAGCTCTGGCCATCGAGAGTGGCCCAGCGCTCTGTGCGCAGCGGTCTGGGAGAGACGTCGGCGCCCTCCTCGCCGTGGACGTGCGTGTCATCAGCCAAGTCCGCCTCGACGTCACCCTCGACGCGAAGCCTGAACGAGTCGCACTGCTCGGCAAGTCCGATTCGGACGGCGTCATTGTCCCGCAGGCACTGGCGGTCGTGGCGGGCGAGAAGCCGGTGACACTCCTCGATTCCGTGTGGCTCCCGACCGGTGCCGCCACCACGGTCACGCTCCTGAGCTCGGGGCGGGATCTCGATGGTGACGGCAAAGTCGAGATCGTCCTCGAGGCGACGACCAAGGGTCCGGGTCTCGTGCAGAACACGACTTACTTCTATCGGGTTCAAGGAGGGCGCCTGATCCTCACGTATTCGCTTGCGTCTAGCACGGAGCGCGGCGGTGAACGCGAGAAACGAACCCTCATACGCTCCGGCCCTGACGGCATCGTAGAGCGAATCGAGAAGCGCAGCGGCGCGTGGGACGCATCACTACACCTCGGCGCTGACGGGCAATACCTGCCCGGAGTCGTCGTCCGCAGTGGGCAACGATAATCCTCGCTCGTCTCGCTTGTGCCTGTGGCATGCTAGTGCAGTGAGCGCACAACCAGATCTCCGCTGCCGCCCCGTCGGCGCCGCGACTTCGTTTCCGAGGGCCGCCGCGTCCGTCGGCCTGTTCCTCGTCCTAGCGCTCAGCTCGTGCGCGCTCGAGCCCAACCCGAGTCCCATCGAGTCTGGCGGGTTCACCGGCAGTGACGCCATCGACGGGGCCGACGGCACCGACGGCACCGACGGCTTCCCCGGCTTCGACGGGCAAGACTCGGCGGACGCGATCGATTCTGCCGACGGCACTATCGATGCCACCGACGGCGCCTCCGACGGCACGGACATAAGCGACGGCGCGGACGTGAGCGACGCCACCGACGCGATGGACGGGACCGATGGCATGGACGCCGTCGACGGCTCGGATGCGACCGATGGTACCGATGATTCGGACGGCACCGACGCCACCGATGCCGCTGACGGCACCGATGCCGTCGACGCCACCGATGGCAGTGACGGTACAGACGGGATCCCGGGCGAATGTCCGCTCGGAACGAGCTGTACACCGCTCGGTCTCTGCTGCACGTGCTCGGGCACCGGTTGCGAGCTCGGTATCGACAACGCGATGTCGGGAATAGCGTCCTTGGCCAACACGGCCCTCCAAGACGCCGTCACCGCGGGCGAGCTCAACCTCCTCGTCGAGCTCGGGGGCGTCCCATCGATACCCATGGGGGCGGAGGGCGACCCCAGCACCCCAGTGACGACCACCTTTACTCTCAACGTCTACCCAGCGATGCCGGACGTCGAGTGCGACCTTGCGGCGGGGCCGTGCCCGTGGACGCTTGAGAACGCTGGCTTCGATGCCGAGTGCAACCCTCGGATCTCCTTTGATAATGCCATGATCACGGGTGACACGCTCACGGCTGGCGGCATCGATGGGACCTTCCTCTTCACGCTCCCGATTCAGGGCTTCGTGCTTGAGCTCAAGGTGGCCTTCGTCCGAATCGAAGGCACGGTCGTGCGTGACGGCGACGTGATCACGGGCATCAACGGGATCATCGCCGGCGCCATCGCCAAGTCCGACATCGCGGGCGCCGTGGACGCGCTCCCGGACGAGGGCCTGCCGCTCCCGAAGTCGGCGATCAAGAACCTCCTCGAGAACGTCATCAAAGCGGACATCGACGCCCTCGACTCCTCAGGGCTTCCGGGCCAAGACGGCGCCCCCGAGTCCGCCTCGATCGCCCTCCTCTTCGAGGGCGTCCCCGCGATGATCGCAGGCGTCGAGCCAGCCACGAGTGAGCCGCCGGTCGACCAGTGCGCGGTCCCGCCCTCGGCTGAGTCGTTCACCGCGCCCGTCTTCCGCCTCTCGCTTCTCCAAATCGGAGAGTCGGGCGGGACCGGTCAGGGGCTCGACGTCGACGGCATCTGCGTCGAGCCCCCGTCGCCGAATATCTGCGTCGAGTGATGTGGCTATCGCAAGTTGCGGCTACTTCCGCTCGAAGGTCGCGACCCCACTGCCGGCGGTGACGATGTCGTCGCTGGCGAGCCAGGCCGTCGCGGTCGGATCCCCCTCAAGGTGGGACTTGACGAAGGCGAGCCCCGTGGAGAAGACCCACGAACGCATCGTCTCGCACTCGGCCTCCGTCGCATGTTTCACGCACGCGTCGGTGCTGCCTTCGAAGAGCGTATGGACGGCGCCTTCCGAGTTCAGGAACAGCTTGTACTTCTGCCCAGCGGGCAACGCGGGCCAGAGGAGCAGACGATTCGCCGGCTCGCCCCCGTCGCCATCGACGAGGCCCGTCGCCATCAGGATCGGGGCGGTCACGGCGCCGTAGGACTCGTCCATGAACCCTTCCCCGCCCGGCCCTTGCGGTGACAGGCCGACGGCGACGTCGATGCGGTCGTCCGCTAGAGAGACGAGGTCTTCCACCTTGCAGTCTTGAAGCTCAGAAGCGCCGTTGACCGGCTGCGCACAGACGAAGTTCCGGGTCACTTCGACGGACATGAGCGCGGCACCAGCGCCAGCGGAATGGCCGACGTGGGCCACTTTGTCGAGGTCGTAGAGCCCCTTGAAGTCCGCCTCGGACGCCTTCTGCTCTAGAAAATCAAGGACGTGCTTCACGTCATGTGGCCGATCCCAGTGGATCTTGATGCCACATTGGATGTCCGCTTGGGTCCCGAGGGCAGCACAGAGGGCGTCATAGCTAGCGTCCGAACGCCCCGCATGCGCGATGGCCACGGTGAGGTAGCCGGCTTTGGCGAACACGGGCGCCCAGTGCTCCATGCTCTTCAGCGGATCGATCTTCCCGTCGGCGCCACCGTGGGAGAGCAGCACAACCGGCATGGGCGTCGGCGCGCCCTTCGGAACGTAGAGGGCGATGTTGACGGTGCGATTCACGCCAGTCTCGTCTTCATAGACGATCTTGTTTTCGACGACCGTGGTCGAGAACTCCCAGGTCTTCGACGGCGCATAGAGGCAGGCGGCCACGTCGCCCGGCGAACAGCCACTCTCGGCCACGTCGACGGTGGCCGCGACGTCAGCTCCCACGGCGACGTCGTCCCCGTCGCTGCTGACGTCATCGGGTGACGCGATATCGGGCGCCGGCGTGCTCGACGGGGACTCGTCGGCGGAACACGCGCCGACGATGAGGGAGATGGCCACGTTGGCCCAACGATTCATGGATGACTCCGAACTTCAGCAGCGAGTACGAGACGGCGGCTCGAACAGGTCACAGTGGCGCAGTCGAGCGTCCGCGCCGCACATCGTCGCACAACCGGGCCATGAATTTCGACCTTTGCCGGCCTCGCCGTCACTTCGTGGGAACCTTCGATGGGTGAGGGTGTCGTACGCCCGCCACGTCGCTGGAACCCTCCGGAGGCCATCTTGAAGCTGACTCTCGCGCTCCTGCTGTTCTGTTGCTCCTCTGCTGCGCTCGCCTCTCAGCCCCCGTCCGGCCCGCCTACGGCTCGCCAAAGCCCGTCGGGGATCGTCATCGAGGTGCCCTCCGGGGCCGTCGTGACGCTCCTCGACGCG